>NZ_CATKPV010000073.1:0-301269 GCF_949768135.1 Bacillus sp. IT-79MI2
TGGCGCTGCCCCAAGAAGGGACTCGCTTTTCGCGATCCCCTTCCACTGTGCTTTATAAGCTCAAAGTCGAGCATATCTTTTTAGAAGTCCAATTTATCCAATAAAAAAAGCACTCATTAAAGAGTACTTTTAAACGCATTATCAATAAAATGATATCTAAAATAAATAATTACTTTAATGAATAAGTACAAGAATTACCATTATTCACAAGGCGTAACCTATTATTATCTCTTATCATTTTAACAGTAGTTTTTTCTTCTTCACTGCTTTCTGTTGTTTTTCCATTAATCTTAAGATCAGTAAGTTTTACTTGGAATTCATCCTCAAATATTCTTGTATATTGTAACTCCGCAGTTTTCTTATCTCCTTCTTTAGTGAGTCCTTTCCATACCATCTTATCTTTCCCTGAAAACACGATTGTAGGTGGACATTTTGTATTAGCCTTGTCTATCAATTCCCAGGTACCATTAAACCTATACCCATTTTTACTAGATTCATTATTATTTCCACATGCACTTAAGATTAAAATATAACCAACTGATATAGCAATTAGTTTCTTTTTCATAATACGCCTCCAAATATAAATTTGTACCAATTATGAAAATAACTATTCACTTAAGAACATATTATTATATTTATTCTTCCATTTATCTATTTATTCCCCTATATAGTTTGTCCATAGTGGACAACGTCCTATAAGAAACTCTATTTATTTTTAACGAAACTAACAGAAATATGATCAAAAATTAGTTTCCAAACCCATTACTTAAAAACAAAGTACTATAACAAGCATTAGATACTGTCTATATAACATCCTTAACGTACGAAATTGTTCACTGTTTATTCAAACTACAGTGAACAAAAAAATGAACCAAAACAATCTTATTCTTCAAGACTTTAGGACAACTTATTTTCGAAAAGGTACAATACCACATTTTAAAACAAAAAATAGTTATATATTGGAATTCCCATCATATATCTGTCTTATGCTCTATATAGGAGGGACTGTTGAAAAATGGGGAATAATCACTTTCATAATGTGTTTACTGTGAAACAAGAACATTTGGGACAAGTTCTTAAATTAAAGAAATTCTTTGAAGAATTGGATATGGATTTTAATGATTTCACTGATCCTCGCACTCTAGTCAACGTGCTAGAATCAAATCGTGATATAAACTTTTTGAAGTCGTCACAGGAAGCAATCATCGGAGGAGAAGCACTTCAAATTTCAGAATTGATTGAGAAAATTAGTAATCTGATTATTAAAGATATTTTAGCATTTCCTACTTATCATTGGGGAGAAAGTATAAACCAAGATATTGTAAGTCAGGTGACCGATGCTATTACTAACATGTTTATTAATTTAAATAAGCAAGATGCTGAACCATGGATCTTCTGGTATAACACTGGAAGTGTTTTTCCAAGATATACTTATAATATTTTAATCGCTATAGATACTCAGGACAAAGACTATCTTACAGACGTTTTAGCCATTAGTTTTGATGTTTTGGTTGTAAAAAAAACTAAACAGGAAGTTTGTTCTTTCACAGTTAATGATAGTGCACAATGCCTTATAATGATGAAACATATGCTTGTTGGGATTAAATTTGAAGATGTTTATCCCTCGTAACCCCCACCCCTCTACTTATAAATAGAGGGGCGGTTTTTTTTTGCTACACTCTTATATATTTTGAATCACATAGACCTTCATATATATAGCTCTTCCTGGAATGGATGGTAAATGCTCTAATCCGGACTGATCAATTACAACTTCTGACGCTGTAGGTGTAGGCAAACGGAATCCCAACTTAGCATTGGCCATTTGTTTTACAACTCTCGGTAATGTATCACCAGTTGGATATTGTGTACAAAAGACGATGCGGAAACCAAGTGCTCCCCCAACTCGTGCGATATGACTGAGCATATATTGACATTTCTCTAACATTTGGTTTTGTCCTCTTGGTAACCCTTTTGAAGGCGCAAGTACTGCTCCTTCGTCTACTACAATGAAATACCGGTCTTTTTCTTTTGTATGGACAATGTTCTTGATTCCTCGTTCTTTCATATATTTACCATGCTCACTCATCTTCTCCATAACTTTTATCAGCATAGCATGAGCTTGTTCAGGTGTTTCCGCAATGGATTCGACTTGTTGTAATTTCTTGTATTCGCTAAATTCTAGCCCTTCTTCCTTCAAATCGATGAGATAGAAATGAGCATGATTCGGATTCGCTGATGATAAGGAAGCAAAAGTTGTTGAGGATGCAAAATTACTTGAGTCTGGGGCAAGAAGTTATATAACCCAATATGATGACGGACTTGTGCATGTAGAAAAAATGTATAATGAAATTAGAGCTTCAACTTCTGATGTTTCAGGAATTGTTAAAAATACCGGTTGGAAAGAAGCAAGAATCAATCGTATTAAAGAACATCTTTTATGAAAGAACATGATCTTGATCGAGGATTAGATAGGTTTGACCCTGATTTTGGAATTGCAAGAGCTTGGCAACGGTTAGAAAAAGGTATTCATCATGAAAATGACATAGAATTACCTAAACATGAATACTTTGAATCTCGATTTGAAGGAATTTTTAAAACTAATTATAGAACAGCGCATGATAGAACAGTTGATTCTGGAAGACCATGGGAGTCCCCAGAAACTGAACCTATGGTACCTTTTGATGAGCATTTAAAAATTCCTCTTGATAAAGCATTTGATTAAGGAGTGTTAAAAACAATGGGAAGATATCCAACAATTGTAGTAACTAAAGAAAATGAAGATAAAGAAAGTGTAATTTATAGTTTTGGCCCACATATTGAATCTTGTAAGAATTATCCAGATCGTTATAGCAGATGGAATTTTAAAGTTTTAAAGAATGAAACTAACCCCGATGAAGCATTTGTTTTACTAGATGATATACCGGAGAAACATATTTCTCTGTTGTATAAATGTGTTCATAAAGTATATACTCATGTACTAGAAAATGGTGGTATAGAAAATATGAATAACATTGACTTTCCGGAAAATTTTGAGTTTATCGTGTAATATTTATAATCATTAAACATTTGGCATAATAATTCTAAGAAACCGACTCTTTAATAGGAATCGGTTTCTTTTTCATGCCGTTGCTAGGTTAATAGACGTTTACATAGGCTTCGTTTGCAGTAACATAGTATGTTTTGCCCTTACTGTTGTGTACTTTGTATTGTGGTGAACCATTAATAGTTACCTTTGCATCGATTATAAATACTATACCCACCTCTACTATTTAAGCCATATCTAATCTCTTTATCTATCATTTCATTCCTGGCAAAGCCCTTTCTCTCATTATGAACTCTCCCCCACCGACTGAAGACTGTAAAAACACACATGTTATAAAAAGGAATTTTCCAAGGAAAACATAGCCAATTATTGCTATAATTAAATTCGCAATATTTTCCCAGGAGTGTTCCTATGAAGAACATTAGGATAATAGACATACATACTAGGCACTCCCCTTCCTTAATACGTTCATAGAAATATAGAAAGGGTTTATGCGATGGGACAATTTCAAAGTAATTTTCAAGAGGCACAACAAATCGCTACGCAGATGAGAGCAGCTTCGAATACGATCCAAAGTGCGATAAATCGTTCTATAACAAAGGCGACGCGTACTACGCTATCTGTTAATTCCAAAGCACAAGAAGCGAACCAACAAGCTTTAGATTTAACGAAACATTTTTGTGCCGCCTTTCAACAAGCGGTCGATAATATTCATTCGGTAGCCAAAGAGTTCGAGAGAATGGATAACGAACTTCACAACACTTTTCGCTAATGTGACAACCTACGTAAAGGTAAAACGGTAGGAGGAAAAAAATGAGTCAAGATATCGAAAAACAAATCAATCAATTAAATCAAAAGTAAGTCATAGAAGATTTATTGAAAATGGAATTGTTACAGGGAAACCAAATCAAGTTCCAAAAAAGTAAAAGGAGAATTATATGGATTTAATAGATTTTAAGGACAAAGGTCTTAAGTATGATTGGAAAACTATTTATACTGGTGTAAATAAAAAATATTTTGAACCGAATGTCATTTCTGTTTATGCGGTGGAACTAATGGAAGCTGGTGATGATGATGCTTTTGTTAATGAACTAGCTTGGGGAATAGATTCTAATGATTTAGATAAAATTTTGTTTGAAATTAAAGATTCCTATTTTCCTAATTTAGAAGAAAATAGTGAAGAATTACAGAATGAGAATAGGAAACCAAGATTTGTTTACTTATCTAAGTTAAAAGAAAAGATTACTGATGAAGATGAACTATTAAATAGAATTGCAGAGTTTTATGATAGACATGATTATCCTGAAGATATGACAAGTTTTATTACTTATATGCCCCAAGATACCCCAACTACGAAGAAAGATTTACTAAATAGGTTTTATAAATTTTTAGATTCAGAGAAAAAATTTATTGACTAACTATTTTGCTAGATTCTGAGGGCAAGAAAAGAACTTTTTGAAGAACAAGTCTTCTTTAGGATTGGATATTTCAATGAACCATGTTACCTGGCTTGGAGTAAGTGAAGAGAAAGTTACAAATGGACAATAATAGTAGACATTGGTCCCGATCCTGAAACGGGCAAAAGACGCCAGAAATGGTTTTCAGGATATAAAACGAAAAAAGAAGCACAAACCGATATGGCTAAAAGAATCGTAGAAATAGAAGAAGGCTCGTATATCGAGCCCACAAAAATGAGAGTACGTGAATTCTTTATTCAATATCTTGAAGCTAGGAAGATAAATCTTAGAGAAACCACGTACTATAACTCTAGTAAACATATTAATAATCGTAATATACCAAAACTCAGTAACATTCCAATGCAAAAATTAAAGGGTATAGATCTTGAAAAATTTTATAGTGATCTATCAGAAAGTATGAAGCCCACTACGGTACGAAGTATACATCAGATTATTCGTACTGCCCTTTCTTATGCAATGAGACATAAAATTGTTTAAAAAAATGTTGTGGATGTTGTAAGTCCACCTAAAGGGGTAGAAAAAACAGTAAACACTTGGTCTGAGGAAGATGTACTGCGTTTTTTAAAAAATGCTCAGGATAGTCGTTATTATGTAGCTTATCTTCTTGCAATCACTTGTGGAATGCGTAAAGGTGAAATACTAGGTCTACAATGGAAAGACATTGATTTTGAAAGAAGAACATCATGAACGAATAAATGTAGAAAAAGAACGGCACGGAAGTGAATATAACGACTATGATTTAGTCTGCCCTACCATTAACGGAAATCCTTGCAATTTCAGAAGTTTGACACAGCTCTGGAAAAAGCTTATAAAGAAAAGTGAGGTTCCTGATATTCGGTTCCATGATCTAAGGCATACTCATGCAACTCTAATGTTGAAACAAGGTATTCATCCGAAGATTGTAAGTGAACGTTTAGGACATAAAAGAGTAGGCATCACATTAGACACCTACTCACATGTCGTACCAGGACTTCAAGAAACTGCGGTGGACCAATTTGCAAACGAATTGTTCGGAAATAAAACCGTTCGTTAGAAATTCGTTAGAAGTTTCGATTTTTTAATGAAATTACCACCTAAAAAAATACAAAATAAAACAATTGTAAAGGGAGCGAAAAACATGAAAGAAATCAAGTCTGAAAAGGAATTCAAGGACATTATCGCAAGCGAGGAGCCGGTAGTAGTTAAGTTCTTCACTACATGGTGCCCAGATTGTGTACGTATGGACAACTTTATCGGAGATGTAATGGAAGAGTTCCAGAAATTCGAATGGTATTCTATTAATAAAGATGAGTTCCCAAGTATTGCAGAAGAGTATCAAGTAATGGGAATTCCTAGCTTATTAGTGTATCAAAATGGTGAAAAACTTGGTCATTTACATAGTGCGAACGCAAAAACAGAAGAGCAAGTTACTGAGTTTTTAGAAGCATACTAAAATAGAAGAAGTGCCTCTGAAATATATTCTTTCAGAGGCACTTTTTCTATTTTAATGATTTTCTTTCGTAATTACTTAGTCATTTCTTCAGAAGTGTAATAGGTTATTTCCTCCTGACCAATATACATTAGGGTACTTCTTTCTCCTTCATCTCCAAGATACATCTCCATTTTTATATGTAATTAACAAATCATATAGCAGATTACTAATCCCCTTTAATTTTTGTTCATCTTCATTCAATATTCATACAATAATCTTCATTTAAACCGCCAAATCCTTTCGAAATAGATATCGATAGCATAGAAATATCTTGCTTCCTCATTGGACGACTTACACCCTGTGATACTAAGGATCGTAAAAAGCAGATAATATTTTTCGCATCTCCCCCCTTCCTTATATCGTAAAGGAAATCCGATGAAATTTTCACCTTTTCTCCCTTTGCACTTTGCACTTTGCAACATATTTTTCCTTTACGAAACTTTGTTATCCTCTACTTAAAAAGCTATAAAGCGTCAACAATGTTTGTATAGACCCACACGAGTTTCGTTTGATACTCTATTAATAGAAAGAATTTCCTAACAGAAAGGTGAGTGATCGTTATGAATTCACTTTCTAATAAAGAAGCTGATAAAGGAGCTATTGTCAGCATTATCGCCTACATATTTTTATCATCACTGAAAATCGTAATTAGCTACATTGCCCTTTCCAGTGCATTACGGGCGGATGGTTTAAATAACTTAACAGATATTGGTGCTTCTTTAGCTGTATTAATTGGTCTTAAAATTTCTCGTAAGCCCCGTGATCCAGATCATCCATATGGACATTCACGTGCAGAACAAATCGCTTCACTTGTTGCCTCTTTTATTATGGCAACGGTTGGTTTAGAAGTTATCGTAAGTGCAATTCAATCGTTTTTCAATCCGCAAAAAACCGCACCAAATGTACTTGCAGCATGGGTTGCCTTATTTTGTGCTGTCGTCATGTACGTCGTGTACAAATATAATAATAAAATTGCGCAGCGAACAAAAAGTAAAGCATTAGAAGCCGCTGCAAAAGATAATTTATCAGATGCTCTCGTGAGTATAGGTACAGTTGTCGGCATTGTAGCATCACAGTTCCACCTGTCTATCCTCGATCCAATTGCGGCGTTAATCGTTGGCCTTATTATTTGCAAAACTGCGTGGGACATCTTTACAGAAGCTTCTCATATGTTAACTGACGGCATTGATCCGGATAAAATGGAGGAATATTCACAAGCTGTCAGACTCGTTTCTGGTGTTGAACATATTGTTGATATTCGCGCACGTATGTATGGAAACCAAACCTATGTGGATATTACGATTGAAGTAGATGCCCATATGGACGTGAGTAAAAGCCATCATATTACCGATACAATTGAAGAAATGTTAGAACGAAAATTTGGAATTTTACACACTCATATTCATGTTGAACCTATGCAAAAAGAACCTATGATGACATAGGTTCTTTTTTGATGAATGCTTGATGAAACATAATACATAAAACAAGCCAACTTCCACCCGCTGCCCAACCCGCTAATATATCGGATGGATAATGGACACCGAGATATACACGGCTAACAGAAATAGAAAATATAACAAAACATGTAATAAAAATAAGCAACAACTTTTTATGCAGTGTAATACGATGTTCTGTGATTGTTACATAGGCGATAAACCCTAAAAATGCTGTAGCATTCATCGTATGGCCGCTCGGAAAACTATACCCTGTAGCTGTAACAAGCTGCGTGACATCCGGTCTTGGGCGTTCGTACCATAATTTTAAGAGGCTGTTAAGATAACGGGATCCATAATAATTAACGATTAAAAATAACGCACTTAACAACTTTTTTCGAATGAGAAAGTACATTACAACTATGATTAATAATGGAAAATATATTTTTTTTGAACCAATATAAGACATCCAGGTAAAATAAGCTGTCAAATAATCGTTCCGAAAACCTTGAATAAATTTGGAAATAACATCATCAAATCTCTCAACACAAGCGGTATGATACGAAAGTGATAATCCGACAAAACAAATGAGTAACGTACTTAACAAGTATACATGTCGATATCGTTTCACATACATAACCTCACTATATAAAAATAAGAAATGGAGCGGTTGTTTTAGTTTTCCTCTCCATTTCTTTTTTATGCATCATTTATTAAGAAATATAACTGTTAATTTTTTGCTGCATCGTTGGAATGTCTTCACGTGTTACAGTAAAACGAACAACTCTTTCATCTAAGTCTAATGCTTCTGAAAATAAACCTGCTAACCCACGTGCTTTTCTATCAACTTCCATAACAATATCCAGTCGATCATAAGCACTTGGTAAAATTAATAATTCCAATTCATCCAATTTGCCATAATATTGTCCGGAAACTGGAATGAACTCAAACTCTTGCGCAAATGGAATATTGGCACGTAAATGACGTGGTAATTCTTCACACTCCGCTTGACGAAGCCTAAATCCTAATTGTTTTACGCTATCTAAAACACTGTTTAATAACACATTCGGTAGCACCTGAATGTAATCACGATTACTCGGGTCAATACTGTGCTTAATATCAAGACCTGTATGAACCCAAACCGTTTTCATTCCAAATGTAAGTGGCGCTTCAATTGGCATTGAGAATGAAAATGGAATTTCTACTTTTTCATTTGGAGATATCGCAATAGGTTCGGTTAAACGTACTCGTTCTAGATCGAATGTAGCACTTACTTTTTTATCATCTACTTCTCGTATATACGATGTCGATAGTGTTAAATAAATGCTTTCAATTTGTTGATTGACTGATCCACCCGTAATATGAACCACACCTACAATTTCTTCTCCTACTAGATATTCATCTTTCTCAAGAACTGTATCCACTTTTGCATTTCCTATTCCAACGCTTGCTAAAAACTTTTGAAACATGTATCCCCCATCCTTTCTAATACATGGCGTACATCTTCTCTAACTTCTTGTATATTTTCATAATAAGGAGGCTTCATCCGTAGCATTCGCATAATAATCTCACAGTTTTCTTTCATTAGCTGTAACTCTTCATACCATGGCCTTTCTTCTTTTGCAGTAGATTCATAGCCAGAGTATAATAAAAATAATGTAAAGTGGCCTAGCGCATAAAAATCACTACGATAGTGAATTTCTCGCATATAGGCTTGTTCTCCTTCATAGGTAGATGCTCGTTCATCGATTTCTTCTATAAATCTGGCTAATCCAAAATCGATAATACTAATCTGCCCCTCTTTTATTAAAATGTTAGGAATTCGTAAGTCTCGGTGAATAATACCTTTACTATGAAAATAAGAAACTGGCTCAAGTACTTTATATAAAATCTGAAAAACCTCACGCTCTTCATATACATGTCCATCTTTGAAAATGAAGTCTTCAAAATTCTTACCTGGCATGTACTCCATTACAAAAAACGGCTGTTTTTTCCATATAAAGCCGTCATATAAGCGCGGTATTGCCGGATGATTTAACTGCTCTAAAATCGCTTGCTCCTGTGCGAATGACCTTCTACCTGACATATATTTTTGCTTACTTTGTCTTAACTGTTTCAAAACCCTTTTTTCTTTCGTTTGCAAATCATAAACGATATATGTAAAGCCATAGCTGCCCATTCCAATTACTGATTCAATTTTATAGCGCTGCGAGACAATTGTATCCATACGCAGCGGTCTATCAAACCAAGCGAGTATATCACGCCATTTCATCAACTACTTGAAAAAAAGCTGCGGCTTTTACGCTTTCTTTTATAATGCTGATGTCCATAGCCATGAGAATTTCTCCTCTTGTTATAATCACTACTTGAATACGAACGACCTCTATGACGATAATCACTACTTGAGTAGGAACGATATTTATTCTTCTTTCCTAGTAAAGAATCAATAATTTTTTTGAACATCCCTTCACCTCTTGTTTAAAATTTTCTTTTTATTATATCAATAATTACGTTTTATGTTTGTGACAAGTTTGTAAAGAAAGAATTTTGAAATGTAAAAAACGACGAGTAGATCCCGTCGTTACTTTCACCCTTCATCCTCATCAAACACTTCATCAATCATACATTTTTCTAGTAAATACTCAAATGTAATATCAGCGAGATCTTCAATCTCTTCTCGCTTTGGTACATACCCTCTCTCAATTAGTTGCTCATAAAAAAACTCCGCAATTTCTTCCGTATCAATTACGACTTCAATTTCCTTCATGAGCATCACCCCTTTATTTCTGTTTTATGAAGAAATTTCAAAATTATGTATACGAGATTAGAAAAATAGATTTTCTTTTCCAAATCATACTTGTCTGTCATATCCTTTCACCTTGCAACATACGATGTAGTACAAGCTATTTGAAGGGGGAAATACGAATGGAATACCAATATGAAGTAGAGCAAAGAAAAGAAGAGTTCATGCATGAAGATAAATGGGCAGACTCTATCATTAAAGGGCTTATTATTTTTTTAACTATTGTAGGTATACCGTACACAATATATATTTTTGTTCAATTTCTTCTTGCTTTCTAACTATTTTTTCTCTGTTAATTTAACTAAATAATTATGGACGACATCCATAACAATTTTATATTCTTCATCTTGAAATGTTTCGTATAATAATTGATAGTCATTGTAAATATCTAATAATCCATCAATAATTTCTTGTCTACTCGTTTTAATACTCACCTTTTTTGAGTTGTTTATTGACTTCAATTTTCCTAAATCTAATTTATTCATTCCGGCTTTATCTTGTTTCATTTTTTTCAAGATTGCATTAGCAGTTTGTGCATTCGCAAGCAAAGTTAAATCTGATTCATCAGCCTCTAACCACTCACCATCTGTAATTCTTGATAATTCATATATTGTATCTTCCCAGGCATCATTTTTATACCGCCACACCTCTGTGCGAAACCCAACGATACGAAAAACATCTTTATCATATCCCGTAACTTGCACAAGATCACCGAACGTAAAATGATAGTGTAATTCAATCCATTCTGTTTCACCTTTTTTCATTTCTTGTTCCGTGACATGTTGAAGTGTTTGTTCCACGTAATATCCATCATGATTATTAACTTCATATACATAAACACCATCTAATATTTTCATATTTGTAATTTTACCAACGGTTCCATATAGCGTAATCACGACTATATCTCCTACATTATATTTAGGTTGTTTTTTTCTTGCCATTTATATCTCTCCTTTTTAAAGTCGTGATTTTGATACCAGTATATGCAAACGGCAGAAAAACGCTTATCATATCAGCTTATATTCAAAAAAATTTTCAATAAAAAAATACATCACTTTTTATAGAGTGATGTACCAATACAGATATATTTGTATATGTTTAATCGTTATCTTTCTTGTATGTATAGCTCCCACGCCTCATCAAAAATAGACATACTGCCTAGTAATCCACTTAATTCTAAATACGAACTAATTTCATCGTAATCTTCTGATTGCTTCGGAAAACTTAAATCATCGTACATAGCTTCAGCTAAATCTGATATTTCATTTCTGATTAAAGACGCACGATGCTTCATCATATAGTGATAAAATGACTTTTTCAAAAATATTCCCTACCTTTCTAACTTGGATACATTATACAAGGGTAAAAAGAAAAAAACCAGCATAATCGCTGGTTAAAAGTCGAAATAATTTCTCTTTAGGAGACGTGGACGTTCCATTAATTCTTCATATGTCAATTGTTTTGGTAAATCTTTTGTATAAATTAAAAACAACTGATCTTCTATTTCTTTTACAACATGATCAGGCTGATAGTCCATTCCACATGATGAACAAGAAATACATGGTGTCTTTTGAATTTCAATGGCTTTTGTACCATCTGGCAATTCCCAATATACAGTATTCAGACTATCTCTTGCTTCTGTACTGTCACACCACATACAATTCATACTGCGTCACCCTCAGCTTTTTCGCCATCTTCTAACTTCGACATTTGAGCTTGATACTTTTTATCTTTTAACTGATCACGCTTATCTCGTTTATCTTTTAAAGAAGAATGTGTTTCATTTGTTTCATAATCTTTCCGACGATTCATACGTTGTAAATCATCCGGAACAAGATTAAATTTCTTATCACTCATCAATCCTGCTACACCAATATCCGAACGTTTCTCTTCATATGTTGGATAAATCTCTTTAAAGTAACCTTCCGCTCTTCCTGGTACATAGTTTTCTGGTTCTGGATATGTTGTAATAACACCTTCAAAGTTACGAAGAACAACTTTATCTGCGCTTTGTGAAATTAAATAATTTGGCTGAAGCGCAATTTTCCCGCCGCCTCCTGGTGCATCTACAACGAACGTTGGGACCGCATAACCAGACGTATGTCCACGTAACCCTTCAATAATTTCTAATCCTTTTGAAACCGGAGCGCGGAAATGACCGATACCTTCTGATAAATCACATTGATAAATGTAATACGGACGAACACGAATTTTTACTAAATCGTGCATCAGTTTTTTCATAATCGGAACGCTATCATTAATACCTGCTAAAATAACCGCTTGGTTTCCAATTGGAACACCTGCATTTGCAAGCATTTCACATGCTAGTTTAGACTCTTCCGTGATTTCAATGGAAGTGTTAAAGTGTGTATTTAACCACACTGGATGATATTTTTTAATAATATTACATAGATTTTCTGTAATACGTTGCGGGAATACAACTGGCGCTCTCGTTCCGATACGAATAATTTCCACATGCGGAATTGCGCGTAAATTCTTTAATACGTATTCTAAGATTTTATCATTAATAAGAAGACCATCCCCACCAGAAATTAAAACGTCTCGTACTTGTGGCGTTTCACGAATATAAGCAATTGCATCATCTAATTGTTTTTTCGGAACACCCATTCCAATTTGTCCACTAAAACGACGACGTGTACAATAACGACAGTACATAGAACATTGATTTGTTACTAGAAATAAAACGCGGTCTGGATAACGATGTGTTAAACCTGGAACTGGTGAATCCTCATCTTCATGAAGCGGATCTTCTAAATCATACTTTGTTTTATATAATTCTTCCGAAATCGGTACAGATTGCATCCGAATCGGACAGCGTGGATCATCAGGATTCATAAGAGAAGCATAGTACGGTGTAATATTTAACGGAATCGTTTTCGTTGAAATTTTAACACCTTCTTCTTCATCTGGTGTTAAATTAATTACTTTCTTTAAATCATCTAACGTTTTAATCGTATTCGTTAATTGCCAAACCCAATCATTCCATTGCTCTTCTGTAACATCTTTCCATAATTCGATATCTTTCCAGTGACGATTTGGTTTGTATACATCATGTAACATTGCTATTCCCCCTTTTTTTACGCTCACCATTTATATAAGCAATAATTATGCCAACTCTACATTTTCAATAAGTGATGACGAAAAATACCCTATTATATAAGGAAAAATATTTTCTCTTATTTTAAATGGCTCCCTATTCAATACAATATTCATTACTTTCTGTATATGTAAACGCTCTTTTATTGGTGCAAACACACAAAAACCGCCGATTATTCGGCGGTTTTGTCATACTTATTTAATTTATATTGCAATGTTTGCCTTGGAATACCTAGTAATTTAGCAGCTTGCAAAATATTCCCATCTGTTTCCATTAGCGCTTGATCAATTAATTCTTTTTCTGTTTGATGAAGTGCTTCACGTAGCGGAAGGATGCTTTTCTTCTGTTTCTTTGAATCTACTTCTTTTCGAAATGTTCGTGGTAAACAACTAACCGTTAATGAACTTCCTTCTGCAATAATTACAGCATGTTCCACCGTATGTTTTAGCTCTCTTACATTTCCGGGCCAATGATATGCTAACAACCTTTCTTTCGTCTCACCATCTATATGAAGCACCTGTTTTTTATATTCTTTATTATAGTCTCTTAAAAAGTAGGATGCTAACAATAATACATCTTCTTTTCGTTCACGAAGCGGTGGAATATATAAAGAAAATACATTTAAACGATAATATAAATCGGTACGAATTTTATTTTCACGTAAACATACTTCTGGAGGTTGATTCATCGCCGTAATCACGCGAACATCTACTTTTCTCGTCTTACTATCACCGATGCGACGAATTACTCCATCTTCTAATGCACGTAGCATTTTCGCCTGCAGATCAAGAGGCATCGAATTTAATTCATCTAAAAATAATGTCCCTCCATCTGCAAGTTCAAATAGCCCCGCACGTTCAATAGCTCCAGTATAACTCCCTTTAGTTGTCCCAAATAATAGACTTTCTAGTAAGGACTCTGGAAGAGCTGCACAATTCTGGGCAATAAACGGTTTGTTTTTACGGTTTGAAGCCTCATGAATCGCTTGTACAAATAGTTCCTTTCCTGTTCCTGTTTCCCCGTATATTAAAACGTTTGCATTTGTTGGAGCTACCTTTTGCGCCAAATCTTTTGTTTGTTTAAAGCGGGAATCATTCGTCACGATTGTATTAAAAGCAACGTGTTTTTTTGTTATCTTCTTCCTAGAGGATCGTTTCATTTTCGATTGTAAATCAACAATTGTATCCGTTAATTTTTGAATCGTCGAGTAATCTTTTGCGATTTCAACAGCACCTGCAATTTCACCTTCTATAAAAATAGGTAATGTGGTATTTACAGTACAAACATCTTCACCATTTAAATTTTGATAACGCTGCACTTGATGTAAAATCGGCTTTTTTGTATTTAAAACTTTCATAAGTGTACTCGTTTCCCTTGATAAAGATGGGAATGCTTCTAATAAATGCTTACCCAATACATTCTCAATCTTTGATCCGTCATGTTTTGCAGCAACAGTATTATAAAAAATTGTAATACCATTCTCATCCACAGCATGAATCGCTTCATCAATACTGCCCAAAATCGCTTCAATGACTTCTTGTGTCGAAACTGCCAGCAATGTCATTCCCCCCTCTTGCTAAAAATCCAGCAATTTATATGCCGAATTTCCGGCACCCCTGTGCGCGATTATAAGCATTGCGATTCCGTTCTACTTTTCTATTTATCTCATATCATTACTTTCCCGCCAACAAGTAATAAAGTGCAACTCTAATCAGCGGGGGCTTCATCCCCCACTGATGATTAGCCCGCAACAATCCGGTATTCTAAACTTTCAAGTAAAGATCTTACTCCCCATTCATGCGGGATAAATCTTTTACCCATACATTCATATCTTCTAATTTATCAAAAATATAACAATTATTTGCTAGCCTTCCTGTGTATGTATATCCTAGCTGATGAAAAGCTGCATTCATGCCAAACGAAAGCGAACGTGCGATTGTGTAAGAACAAAAGATTGCTCTCTCTTGTAGTTCTTCTTCTAACTTAATGAGTAAACTTTTCATAAATCCATGCTTTCGATATTCAGGTAAAGTTGCACAATTCGTTAATTCTGCGTTACCTTCTTTCACATTCATTTCTGCTGAAGCAGTACTAATAATACGCCCCTCTGATTCATACACATAATAAATCGTATCTTCTTTCATCGTCTGAACAATATAGTCTGCTTCATTTAACGGTGTCGGATAAATTTCAAACACTTTTCCAAATACACTTGCCAATTCTTCTGCGTCTGCCTCTGTCGCTTTTCGTAGTACAAATTTCTCTGGAACTTGTTTCTCCTTTACTTCCTTTTCTCTCACACCATCTATAATGCGGTCCTCATCAATCCACTGGATACTATTTCGTCTTTCATCATCACGATATTTTACGAAAAAGTACGCATCATGTCCTTGAAAATAATGTGGAATCGTCGCTTCTAATAAAAAGCCAAAAGAGAGCCACGTCGAAACATGCTCTCCCTTTCCTTTTATAATGCATTTGGTGAAAGAATGCTTCTCTGCTAACTCTTCTATTTTTCGTATAAGACTTTCTACATTTCCTGTATAATGATCTACCCGAATACGTTTATTAAAATAATCTAGCACTCCTTCTATAGTATTGTAGTTTGTCTGTTCTCTGAATGATTCATAATAGTTCATTTTTTCACCTCACACCAGTCTAGTAATGTACATGCAATAATTTTTGCTGCGGCAATCATTTTATCCACTTCAATGTATTCATTTGGATAGTGGGCTACCTTTGTCTCCCCTGGTCCGAATATAATAGTTGGGATTTCTGCGATTTGTGTAAATAAACCACCATCTGTGCCCCATGGTGATGCTTCTATAATTGGACTTCCCCCTTCAATTTGAGCAAAATTATCTTGAAGCGTTGTAATGAGCGCATGCTCCTCATCTAATTCACCTGGGACCCACCTTGCCCCAAACCATTCTACCTCTACTGGATATTCTTCGAACCATGGATCTACATTCTTTAATTGCCCTATCCAATTTTCAAATTCTTCTTTTACCGCCTCCATAGTCTCATTCGGTGCAACTCCACATCTTCCTTCTAAAATCAACGAATCTGGTACGGAGCTTGGCCAGCTACCACCTTCAATTTTCCCAACATTGATTGGAACAGGGATTGGAATTTCTTTATATAACGGGTCTGTAATCCGTTCATTTCTTTCCTGTTCTAATTGTCTCAAATGTTCAACAACAAACACGCTCTTTTCAATTGCACTTACTCCTTCATAACGAGTCCCGCCATGTGCTGCTTTTCCTTTCACATGCAAGCGAAACCACATTGAACCTTGTTGTTTCGGGAAAAACTTCATATTTGTTGGTTCTGGAATGATAACCCCATCTGCCTTATACCCTCGTAAAATTGCTGCTAAAGTACCTGCTCCACCGCTCTCCTCTTCTATTACACTTTGAAAATAAATATCTCCTTTTAATTCAATACCCAGTTCTACAATCGCTTCGATTGCCAGCATAAGCGCCACATTGCCGCCCTTCATATCGGTTGTTCCACGACCATATATGCGATTCCCTACTTTTTCACCACTATATGGATGGTGTTCCCACTGATTCACATCACCTTCTGGTACAACATCGATATGTCCATTTAAAATCATTGATTTTCCATCGCCGCTTCCTTTTAACGTCGCAACAATATTTGGGCTATCTGAAAAATTCGTTCTTGGAGATACAAAATAAGGATGATCTTTCATTTTTGTAAAAGAAGGCTCCCAAATATCGAGATCTAAACCTAATTCACGTAGTTTTTCAATGACAATTGCTTGCGCGCCGCTCTCATCTCCAGATACACTTTTTTCTTGAATTAATCGTTTTAAGAGCTTTACACTTTCTCCTTCATGACTTTCAATATAATCACACACTTGTTTTTTTAATTGCTCCATATTTGTTAGCTCCTCTCATTCAATCACAAGTAAATTAGAACTCACATGAAAAGATGCCTCCGTATTTCGTTTTACATCCTCTACTGTATAAGGGCTCATTAACTCTTGGAGTATTAAACCTTCAGAAGTAACTTCCATTACAGCCATATCTGTAATAATTAAATCCACGCACCTTTTCGACGTTAATGGAAGCGTACATTCTGAAACAATTTTTGCATTTCCATACTTATCAACGTGATTCATCACAACAACGACCCGCTTTGCTTTTTGCGCTAAATCCATCGCTCCGCCAATACCAGGAACACGCTTCCCGGGAACAATCCAATTTGCTAAATCACCTTTTTCACTTACTTGCAGTGAACCAAGTATTGTTACATCAAGCAACCCTTTTCGAATCATTCCAAATGCCGTGCAACTGTCAAAATAACTTGCTCCTGTAATGAGTGACGTCGGCAATCCGGCCGCATTACACAAGTTTTCATCTTCATTTCCTTTACTTGGCGTTGGGCCCATTCCAACGATACCGTTTTCCGCCTGGAACATAACATCTATATCTTCAGGCAAATGGTTAGGTACAAGAGAAGGGATACCAATCCCTAAATTTACAATCATTCCATTTTGAATTTCTTTCGCAGCACGCCTTGCTATCTTATCTCGTATTTCTACTCCCATACCCATTTCCAATTCACTCCTTCCGACGGCACAATATAATTTACAAAAACACCTGGAACAACAATTTCCTCAGGATCTAAACTTCCAAGCGGTACGATTTCTTCTGCCTCAACAATTGTAATATCTCCAGCCATCGCAACGTGTGGATTCATATTGCGAGCACTTTTATCAAACACAAGATTGCCAAACGGATCCGCCTTCTTCGCATATACAATCGATACCTCTGCAGTTAAAGCCGTTTCCACTAAATATGTTTTCCCGTTCATTTCGACTGTTCGTTTTCCTTCCTCTACAATCGTATCCATACCAACATCGACAAGAATTCCGCCTAATCCCATTCCACCTGCACGAATTCGCTCTGCTAGCGTTCCCTGAGGCGAAAACTCAATCCGTAATCGTCCTTCATTTAACTGTCTTCCTGCATTTGGATTTGAACCAATATGAGAAGTAATTAATGATTTCACTCGCTCATTTGTTACCAGGCGGCCAATTCCTACATCTGGAAATCCCGTATCATTTCCGATTAAATGTAAATTTTTAATTCCTTTTTGTGCAATAGCCTGTATTAATGATGGAGGGGATCCAATTCCGCCAAACCCTCCAAACATTAACGTCATATCATCATGAAACAACGACATAATCTCTTCAATTTCTTTTAATTTACCAAATGTATTTGTAATGGTTGTCATACGATACTGTGCCCTCCTTTTTGCATCATCTCTTCCACACTTTTCGCAAAAATCTCAAGTAACTCATCTAATTCAGAATATGTAGTTGTCATCGGCGGTGCAACAAGCAGCGCACTATCCTCTTTTCCTGCCTGCCCTGATACAGCTTGATATAAAAGAAGTCCGTTTTTCGCCGCGACTGAAATGAGCTCAGACGCTTTTGTAAACGATTGCAATTCTACTCCGATCAGGAGTCCTTTTCCGCGCACATCGGCAATAATTGTCGATTGCTGCTGAACTTTCTGCAATCCTTTTATTAAATATTCTCCTTTTTCAGCTGTTTTTTCAGGTAAGTTATGTTTCTCCATATATTCAATAACCGCTAAAGCTGTCGCGGCTGATAACGGGTTAGCACTTAGCGTATGCCCACTCATAACTGATCGCGATCCTCGTAAAATCGGTTCCATCACACGGTCACTCACAACCGTCGCGGCCATCGGTGTATAACCAGCACCTAGTCCCTTTCCTAACGTCATGATGTCCGGCTCCACGCCCCAGTGTTCCATCGCAAACCATGCCCCTGTACGCCCAAGGCCTGTCATCACCTCATCGGCAATAAATAAAATATCATAATGGCTGCAAATATCTTTAATTACCTTATAATATTCTTTCGGTGGTACAACCGCACCGCCTGCCGCACCAATAATCGGTTCAGCTATAAAAGCCGCAATATGTTCTGCACCAATTCGATCAATTGCTCGTTCTAACTCAGTCGCACAAGAAAGCTGACATGTCGGATATACCTTCTGCACCGGACAACGGAAACAATACGGTGCAGGTACAGTTGGATAATCTTCTAAAATAGACACAAATCGCTGACGACGAAGTGGATGCCCTGACATTGATAAAGCTCCCATCGTAATACCGTGATAACTCATCCAGCGTGACAAAATTTTATGTTTCCCTTGAATACCGCGCTCTTGAAAATGTTGAATCGCAATTTTCATAGCCGTTTCATTCGCTTCTGTACCACTATTCACGAAAAAACTCCAGTTCAAATCTCCTACACTTAAATCACTTAACTTCTTTGCTAACTTCTCAGCTGGCTCACTCGTAAATTGTGAGCGATACACAAAAGCAATCTCCTCTGCCTGCTTTTTAATCACTTCCGCAATCTCCGTTACGCCATGTCCGATACCTGCCGTAATCGCTCCTGACGAACCATCAAAATATTTATTACCATTTTGATCATACAAATACACACCTTTTCCATGTGAAATCATCGGATACGGCTGACCAACAAGTGGCTTAATTAAGTAATCGCGCATAGCGCTCCCCCATTTCTCCAATTTGTATATATATATGAAGAAAATTGACGTTTCTTTCATAAAAAAGAATCCTCTGCAAACGCAGTGAATTTATCAAAAAACTATTATAAAATATACAAATGAGTGCTAAAAATCAAAATGAAAATAAAAATTTAGAAATATAATAAAAGACCAAACCCTTTACCCCTCTTAAAAAAATCCTCCCTCCTATAAAAAATAAGCCTAAAAAACATACTACCTAATTATTTTTTCACCATACCATCAGCTTCGCTCAATTGCTGACATTGTGTAAACTTCGACGAAACTCCCGTCAATTTCCTTCCTATTTATTTTGTTTATCTGTCATATTTTTCAACAAATTTAGACAAATCCTTCAAAAAGAAACCTCCTATGATTACTCAATCATAGGGGGTTTCTTTCATATAATTTATTTTTTAAATTTTCGACATCTACTTATTCCTATTAAAAAACATACTTTTATTGCATTTTACAAAATATTTTTTACTGAGAAAAAACAAATGTGCTAATCCTCTGTACGAGGTTTCTCCTCTTACGTAGCACCTTAATCTATCTAACTCTCCCAGCGATTCAACCCTAAATAACAAGCTCCATACACACCAGCATCATTGTGTAACGCTGCTAGAACAATATTCGTTTTTTTTGATAGCTGTTCATCACCGCGTGTTGAAACCTTTCTTGAATTTGTTTCAAAAATGATTCACCTTGTTCAGCGATCCCACCCCCAATAATAATTAATTCAGGATTAAACATATGTGTAATATTCACTAATCCAGTAATGACATACTGTAAAAACTGTTCATATACATCTTTAGCTAATTGCTCTCCGCTATTTATGCGTTCTATAATTTCTTCCCCTGTTATTGTGTCTATATCTATTCCTTGTAATTGAGATGCTTCTTTATATTGGCGAATAAGTGCAGAAGTCGATGCATATCGTTCGTAACATCCTTTTCCACCGCAACTACATTCTTTTTCATGATATATTGATTATATAAATAATAAGTTAAATCATGATATCATGTTGTCATTACCAGTTGTTATGAAGTATACCATTACAACTTTTTCTTTCGTAATACATTTTCTGAATTTTTTATAAAATTTTCCAAACATTTTTATTCATAGCTTAACAATATAATTCTATTTATTGCGCAATAAAAACCATGAATGGAATTACCTGCAAGAGAAAGATTATTTTTATCAAATTGATTCTTCCCGTAAAAATCTGATCGATGAAGGTTAATTACTAATAAAATTCTCCCTCCCTTAAAGTCCGTACAAATGAGAAAGATAGGCATGTGGGATAATTGCCCACAAAAAAATCAATTGGTCTGGCTAAATGAAAGTTTCACTTTATCTCAGAAAAAGGAAAGGAAAAGGAGTGTTCCTATGATTCAACAATTAAAAACATATTACGGTAAAGATATAACGGTTAATGAAACAGTATTGTCTGAGGAGTATAGCTGGTTTTTAGTTGAAGGAAACAAAGTAGGGATTCGCAAATCTCGCTTACACCAAAGGGAACGTCAATTACTTTCATCAATCTTAACGCCCATTCATACTGATACATTTTATGCAACAGAAAAAGAAAAGTCTTGGTATGAAGCGTTATATCAAAATAAAGATATTCCTATCGCATCCGTTCGTTTTTTACATTTTTTCACAAATCACTCTATAGTAGAAAGAGAAGAATTTCAAGATGCTTTACAGTCCATGTTTTCTTTCGCCACTACAACGATATGGGAGACTTCTCAAGCCGGCGTTCTCATCTTAGAAGAAGATATATCGGAATCTATATTACAAACAGCCCTTGATACATTAGAAACAGATTTTTTTATATCTCTATCCTTTTTTATTGGCAGACACTATACCGAAACAAATGGAATTTCTCGTTTGTATCAATGGGAACGAGCATTATTTTCTTTTCTTTCTCCCTATTTATCAAAAAAGATTATACACATTGAACACCTACTCCCTTACCAATTAATGATCTCATTACCAAAAGAAGAAAGAGAAAAATATACAAATCAATTGTTAGCACACATTTCAAATGACAAAGAACTAATCGATAGTGTTAGAGTATTCTTCCAATGTAATTTAAATGTATCACTTGCAGCGAAACAATTATATTTGCATCGCAATACCTTGCAGTATCGAATTGATAGATTCATTGAAAAAACAGGAATTAATATCAAAACATTTGAAGGCGCTGTAGCAGTTTACATGGCATTTCTTTCTTTAGATATCTCGTAAACTTGCATAAAAACCTCTCATTTTTTTGTGCAATCTGCCAATTTACCTATCTTCTAAAAAATCTTATAATTCTATTAATTCAAAGAATAAGGAGTGAGTAATTGTGGCAGAACTCGTATTAGATCATATTTTTAAAGTTTATGATAATAAAACGACTGCTGTTTCTGATTTTAATTTACATATTGAAGATAAAGAGTTTATCGTATTTGTCGGTCCTTCTGGATGTGGAAAATCAACAACTCTACGTATGATTGCGGGTCTAGAAGACATTTCTGATGGTTCATTTTATATTGATGGAGAACGTATGAATGATGTCGCTCCAAAAGATCGCGACATTGCGATGGTATTTCAAAATTACGCACTATACCCACATATGTCTGTTTATGATAATATGGCGTTTGGCTTGAAACTACGCAAATTTCCAAAAGATGAAATTAATCGCCGCGTAACAGAGGCTGCGAAAATCTTAGGACTTGAAGATTACTTAAAACGAAAACCAAAGGCATTATCAGGTGGACAACGCCAACGTGTTGCGCTAGGAAGAGCTATCGTTCGCGACGCAAAAGTGTTTTTAATGGACGAGCCTCTATCCAATTTAGACGCAAAATTACGCGTAAGTATGCGCTCTGAAATCTCTAAACTTCATCGCCGTTTAAACACGACCACTATATATGTGACACATGATCAAACAGAAGCAATGACAATGGCATCACGCCTTGTTGTTATGAAAGATGGTGTCATCCAGCAAGTTGGTACGCCAAAAGAAGTATACGATGCTCCTAAAAACATTTTTGTTGGCGGATTCATTGGTTCTCCAGCTATGAATTTCTTTACCGGAACATTACAAGATAACTATTTTCATATAGAAAATATTCGTTTCAAAGTACCAGATGGCCAACTAAAAGCATTAAAGAAAAAAGAATATAATGGAAAAGAAATCATACTCGGTATTCGTCCTGAAGACATTCATGATGAACCAATTGTTCTTCAATCTTCTCCTGAATCAACTGTCGAAATTACAGTTGATGTCGCTGAATTATTAGGTGCTGAAACGATGATTCATGGAAAACTTGCGAGCCAAAACTTTGTTGCACGAATCAACGCTCATTCAGAAATTAAAGCTACCGATAAACTTCCGTTAGCTTTTAGTTTAACTAAAGCGCACTTTTTCGATATTGATACAGAACAACGTATACGTAATGAATAGACATACTTGAGTGAATGCCCCCTCTTTAACACTCTTACGAGTCGTTTGAAGAAGGGGCTTCCTGTTTCATAGAGGTTGCTGCTTGAGGAAGGGGGCTTCTGTTGGAGTACTGTTAAAATAAAAAAGAAAGAACCGATTAACTATATTAACCAGTTCAGCATGACGCTCTTTATCAGTTATTAACGAACCAAACATGCCCCGATGATAATTAGTAAAATAAACAATACAACGATCAACGCAAATCCAGAACCTGTACCGCACCCTCCGCCGCCATAACCATATCCGCAATAACTACTAGGATATCCGTAACCCCACATGATTTGCTCCACTCCCTCCGCTACTTAAAAATTAATTTTCCTTAATAAATTATGTGGGACAACTCCCACTTTGTATGTGCGTTTGCCTATAAATTAAAAAATCCATAACTCCGCTAACGATTTTATAGTTTGCACCAGATCGAGCAACTTGTATATGTATAAAATTTGTGGCATTAAATACAGTTAAACTTTAATCAGTGCGGGTTCCTTCATCCCCCACTGATTATTAGCCCTCACCAATCGGGCTTTTACAGGCAGTTGATCCCCTACCTACCTTCCTTGTTTCTCCCTGAATCTTGAGGTGGGAGTCTTACTGCCCGCCCGTTAATGCGGGATAAACTATCTATTATCATTTTTATATTTTGAAGCATTTTTTGCATAAGCCCTTTTCCGAGATGCATATAGTTATAGTGATGACAAAGGAGGAATTTTACATGGCTCAATCTGAAATTGAAAAATATGGACAAGAAGCAGCCCTGTATGAACAACTTGCCCGTTACTATCAATATACAAATCCCAAAAAATATATGGAATTATATATGAAATATCATAGTGCGATTACCAAACTTGTACATGTGTATGAAAAACGCGGCTCTCAAGAAGCAACATTGCCATCCTATATGAGAATATTCCACGCATCCCCTCATACACCAGTTATTGATTTTTTAGTTAACGGACAAAAGGTAATTAAAAACATTTCTTTTAAGCAACACAGTCCTTATTTATCCTTAACTCAAGGGCAGTACCGGGTTGATATCGTTCCAGTCGGTAATGAAACACCTATTTTTTCAGCACTTGTTCCCATGATGGGTAACCACTCTTATACACTTGCAGCAATTGGTACCGATACACATATACAATTACAACCAATGCTTGATAATACTCCTTTGCAATCTGGTCAAGCAAAAATAAGATTTTTACATTTTTCCTCTGATACCCCTGCTGTTCATGTATCCATAAAAGGTGGCGACTATTTATTCGAAAATGTCTTATTTAAACAAGTAACAGATTATTTACAGGTAAGCCCTGGAACAGCTGATATTGAAATTTCTCTTGCCGATACAAAAAATATACTTGTAACCATCCCTAATGTAAAAGTAGAACCAAATACAATTTACACATTTGCATTAGTAGGCTATTCTAATCAATCCCCAAAATTAGAAGCCGTGGTTCTTACAAATTAAAAAATCTACACCATTCTCTTGGTGTAGATTTTTTTCTCTTTATTTTTGAAATGAAATATGAAATTCTGTCCATTCTGAATCAGAGCGACACGTAATCGATCCATTATGCTTTTCAACAATTTGTTTACATACAAACAAACCGATGCCAGTTCCTAATTTCTTAGTCGTGACAAATGGTTCAAAAATCGTTTCAATACTTTCTGCCGGAATCATCGGTCCATTATTTTTAATAACAATATGAATCCTTTCTTCCTCTTCACATGTATCGATAATAATTTTACGATCTTCTTTAATCACTTCGAGAGCATCGATTGAGTTCATTAAAATATTTAAAAAAACTTGTCTCACTTCACTACGGTATCCTACAAATGAGATAGGATACGGTAAAATCTTTTCAATTGAAACATTTGCATTAACTAGACTTGGATATAAGAAATGAATAATATCATGAAACAAATCATTTAGCCAAAATCGTTCAGACTCATTCCACATTTCTTTTTTTGAAACAAGTAAAAATTGCGAAATACGAAAGTTTAATTGGTCCAATTCATGTGAAATAATATCTAAATATGATAAATTCGGATGATCTAATTTCAATAATTTCACAAACCCCATAATGGAGGTTAATGGATTTCGAAACTCGTGAACAAAACTAGCTGACATTTGTCCTAAAATCGTCAATCTTTCTTTATGTGTTTCATTTATATATTGCTGTTTTTCTTCTAAATTTCTCGATATAATTTCCGAATATTTTAAAACCGTATAATAAATTAATTTGTCAAAACAAGTATGTATTTTTGTTATAATTGGTTTTAATTCACGAGCTTTAACATCTAATTCGCACATTGCTTCAAATAGTTCATTTCTTCCTACATTCGCGTTATAGACAAAATCTCCAATATTAGCGTCCGCTCCTGCTCGCTCAATTGCAATTTTTTCACATAACGGCTGTAGAGGAGCTACATCCTTATTTTCCATAATAAGTTCAATGATTAACTCTAATAGATCCTCTCCATTCTGAGCTACTTCTTGCTTAAATGGATCTTTCTCGGAAATTATCATTTTGTTTTTCCAGTTCTCTACGAATTGGTGCCCGTTGTTTTGCAAGTGCGAACAAAATACTTCTTTAATATCCTTATCGATTGGAAAAACCCCCATTCCCTCCATTTCCATGCGACGAATACCCTATATATTTTGAATATTAACACAAAAAATACGTTTCGTTAAGAGATTGTTGTCACATTTTGTTAATTTCTGTTGATAAAATTAATTTGAATATGGTATTTGAAATGACTTTTTTTGCATCCTTTTCATTTCTTGCGTACAATAAGATATGAAAGGTGTGAAAAATATGGTAAATAAAAATGTGGAAGATTATCTCCAAGAAGGCATTCATGGCCAAAAGCAAAACAAACCAGAAGAACGCAATATGTACTTAGGCACATTGCGTGAGCGTGTGGAAATCGCTTTAACAATCGGTCAAGTGATGCAAAGCAATGTTTACACAGAAGTAGCTAATAGCATGCGCACTTCTCAATCATTACAACTATATGTAAACGGCAGCATCTCTTACCCACATTTATCAAAATACATTAAATTAGCAAACGAAAAAAATGTACCTTTTACAATCGTTCAAAATAAAGGTACACAAACACCAATTGGTTTAGTTCTTGCGCATAACACAGCGGTAGATAAAGAACAAGTTTATGTTGAAGATACGATTTTTAAACAAGAGATGAAATAATACACGATAATGTGACACTTCCATCACCAATCGGGCTTTTACAGGCAGTTCCTTGCTCCTCTCTGAATCTTGAGATGGGCGTCTTACTGCACGCAAATAGCGAGATAAATAAAAGGTACAGATTAGATAATAAATGTACCTTTTATTTGTATTTATTTTTTTATAAAGATTAGTTTCATCTCTGTCATTTCTTCAATCGCATATTTAATTCCTTCACGACCTGTACTACTTTCTTTGACACCGCATATAGCATGTGATCTACTCGAAAAGTTGAAATGTCTTTAATCATGAAACTGCCCATATAAATCCATTTTGATTTTTCGACATATAAGCCGCGGCTATGAATAACAAAATGGGGGGGCTGCACTCGTTTTCTCTCTTTGTTTTCACTCGGCATGGGGCAGAAAAAGGGTCTAACCGCTTCTATGCATGGCCGGATGCTCTCTCCCACCTAAAAATTAAGTTTTATGTCGGTCTTTTAATTTGTATTTATCTAATTCTAGTTCATCAATTCCACGCATTGCTTTCGTTAAACGTCTAACTTATTTTATCATTTTAACCGAGAAGACCGCCTCCTCTAAACGAAGTGAAGGTGAGGGTAGTTCAATGTAGCATTGTCCCATTACATAAAAAATATTTTCCCTACTAAAAAAAACTCTGCTAAATGCAGAGTTTACGAGCTTACTTGTTCTTGTAATGTTATTGGTTTTTCAGTTTCTGAAATTAAAATGGGAGCTGCTCGCTTTGTTACTTCTATCTGCTTGATATAGTGGCCATCCAATTCCTTAACGCAAAAATTATAATCTTCAATTTCAACAATATCACCTTCTGTAATTTCTAGGTGCTTTGTTAAAATCCATCCACCAATTGTATCAATATCATCATCATCAATAGATAAACCTAACAATACATTTACTTCGCTAACAAGTACTTTTCCTTCTAAAATTGTCTTTGTTTCACTTATGTGTTGGATTTCCGGTTTCTCATCTATATCAAATTCATCTTGAATATCGCCAACAATTTCTTCTAATATATCTTCAACTGTTACAAGACCTGCTGTTCCACCATATTCATCAATTAATATAGCGATATGTGTACGCTCTCGTTGCATTTTTAAAAACAAATCATGAATTGCAATCGATTCAATGACAAGTATAATGGGACGAATATACTGCTGCACCGTTTCTTTGCTAAAGGCACCATGTTTCACAAAATCTGTGAAAATATCTTTAAAGTTTACAAAACCGATAACATGATCCTTATCCCCATCAACAACTGGGTATCTTGTATATTTCTCATTGGACATTTTTTGCAATGCTTCTTTAACAGAAGTATCTTTATCTAAAATGTTCATCTCTGTCCGTGGGACCATAATTTCTTTTGCAATACGATCATCAAATTCAAAGATTTTATTTACATATTTAAATTCAGATTGATTAATTTCACCATTTTTATAACTTTCTGACACTAACAACCGTAATTCTTCTTCCGAATGGACTTCCTCGTGCTCTTTCGCAGTTTGTAAACCAAACATTCTTGTTACATATCGAGCAGATCCATTTAAAAGCCATATAAACGGAAAAGTAATTCGATAAAAGAAAATAAGCGGTTTAGCAACGAGTAAACTCACTTGTTCTGCCTTTTGAATCGCCAATGTTTTTGGTGCTAATTCTCCCACAACAACATGGAAAAAAGTAATGAACATAAACACTAGAATCACAGCCAAAATATCAGCAACCTGGGGAGACACTTCCCATCTTGCGAAAAGCGAATCAAACATGTGCTTTATCGCTGGCTTTCCTAACCATCCGAGTCCAAGAGCCGTAACTGTAATTCCTAATTGACAAGCTGATAAATACTCGTCTAAGTTTGTAATGACTGTTTTCACAGGAATTGCACGTTTATTTCCCTCTGCAATTAAAAAATCGATGCGTGAACTTCTTACTTTCACAATTGCAAACTCGGCCGCAACGAAAAATGCAGTTAAGGCAATTAAAACAATCACCATACTTATACTATATATGTCCAAATACGTTTCCTTACTTACGCTGTAAGCAAGGAAGCCACCTCCTAATTAATTTATTCAAGCGAAAAAGACTTTTCTTATCATCTTACAAGTTTCTACATTCGCCATCACCTTTTTATACATTATATGCATACATAAAGAGGATATTTATATTTATGATAATCTAAATATCTTCTTTCAGTCAAACTAGAATAATTGAAAAAAATAGACATTTTCCTCTCTTTTTAGAAGAATCTATATGCTCAAAAACTAATTCTCGTGAAAAAACACTTTCTTTGCCGATTCCTCACTTCTTTTGTCACCCATGCAGGGAAGAAGCTTAATACCTCGAAATAATTCAACAGGATATATATAGGAGGGATTTACCTTGGAATATAAAACACCCATTATTGCGAAAAAGTTAGGTGTTAGCCCAAAGGCAGTAGTTCGGATTGCACAACAATTGAATCTCAATATAGAAAAAAACAAATACGGTCATTTCATTTTCACTCAAGACGACTTAGATAAAATGTTAGAATATCATCGTTCTCATATAGAACAAACCTTATCTCCAGCTATAATTTCACAAGTAGAACCATCAACTGATTTTGAACAATTTGTTACACAATTAAATACAATTACACACCGTTTAAATCGTATAGAGGAAAAAATGCAAGATAAAGCAGATGATGTCGTCAATTACCAATTGCTACAACATCGCAGAGAAATGGAAGAAATGATGGATAGAATTCAAAAATTAGAAGCTGCTCTTGAGAAAAAAGAACCAATTTACATCACACCTGATATCACGCCAACATATGAACGAGAAGAAAAACCGAAACGTCGTAAAATGATTTTAAGTATATTCGGATTTTAGTTCTTTTCCAATCGTTTGTTCGCGTATGATAATTGACTCCCCCCTAGTCAATTATCATACGCTTTTTTATTTATATAAAAAGGATGTCTCATTACAAGACATCCTTTTTGTTACGATAACATCATATTCATATCTTCTGCTGCAGTTGTAATAAGTTTTAAACCAAATGTTTCTTGTAATACATCAAGCACACCAGGTGAAATAAATTCAGGGGCCTTTGGACCGATACGAATATCTTGAATCCCAAGACTAAATAGCCCAAGTAAAATGGCAACCGCTTTTTGTTCAAACCAAGATAGGACAATACTAACTGGCAATTCGTTCACTTCACATTGAAAAGCATCTGCTAAAGCTGCCGCTATTTTTATTGTAGAAATTGAATTATTACATTGCCCTAAGTCAATGTAACGTGGAATTTCCGTACCGGGTACAACACCATAATTCACATCATTAAAGCGGAATTTCCCACAAGAAGTTGTTAAAATAACCGTTTCTTGCGGAAGTGACGTTGCTAATTCACGATAGTATTCTCCGCCTTTTCCTGGGGCATCACAACCTGCGATGACAAAGAAGCGCTTAATTTTCCCTCCCTTTACTGCCTCAATAATTTCTGGAGCTAATGATAATACTGTGTTATGATGAAAACCTGTTACTAACTGTTCATCCGACTCCATATGTACCTCGGGAAGTTCTAGCGCTTTTTTAATCAATGGTGCAAAATCATCATTTTCAATTTTCCGTACACCCTCCAGGCCGGCAATATCATATGAAAAGAAGCGATCAGAGTATGATCCTTTAATTGGCATAACACAGTTCGTTGTAGCCAATATCGCACCGGTAAACTTTTCAAAAAGACGTCGTTGATCATACCATGCCTTACCAATGTTTCCTTTTAAATGTTTATATTTTTTCAGCTGTGGATATCCGTGCGCTGGTAGCATTTCAGAATGCGTATAAATATTAATTTCTTTGCCTTCTGTTTGCTTTAATAATTCCTCTAATGCAAATAAATTATGACCAGTAACAACAATTGCCTTACCTTCTACATGATTTTGTGTAATTTGAACAGGCTCTGGAACACCAAAATGATTCGTATGTGCCTCATCTAACAACTCCATCACCCGTAAAGCTGATTTCCCAACTTTCATAGCCATATCAATATGTTCTTGTTCATTAAAGTTAGAATTTGTTAATGTCATATATAACGCTTCTTGAGTTGTAGCATCTACAAATGGATCTGTATACCCATGCTGCGCAGCATGGGTACGATAAGCAGCAATTCCTTTTAACCCAAACACAATCGTATCTTGTAAACTTGCAATTGTTTCATTCTTACCGCAAACACCCATTACTTTACATCCGCCTGTTGGCGTTTGTTCACATTGATAGCAAAACATATCATCCCACCCTTTCCCAATCATTCATTACAAACTAAGCGTAATATACATTGAGAAAAAGGGATGTGATATCAATCACAATAATTTATAAAAATTTGTGACACTTCATCTTGTTAACATAATATTTTTACTGTTCTCTTTGATTAGTGCCTGCGCATGAGCATTTCCTTGAATAATATCCCGAAATTCTTTTAAGGAATACAAATGTGTTAATCCTTTCCGAGCATGAATGCGAACAGGTACCCCTTGCAATGTATCATGAAAATAAAACGGATCATCAATTGGTTCAATTGGAAAACCAAGTGTAAGTAAATACATATACATTCTTTTTGTAACAACAGCAATATACCACTCAGCTTTCATTTCTAAAGCATGAATAAATAAAATAGCTGTTAACCTTTTGAAATGTCCTCTCCCGCGCGATGTTTTCGTAATACTTAACTTTCCTATTTCATAAACATTCTTTAAACCTTTCACTAACTCATTTTCAGAAAACGGATAGAAAAACTCAGAATTAGATTGTTCAGGTGTCGTATATCGAATACACTCTACTGTACCAATAGAATGTCCTCCTTCTATTAATAAAAATCGTGATGGATTTAAATTACGCTCTACAAACATTAAATCTCTCTCTTCACAAAAATCTCCCCACAGTTGCTCGAACCAAAAATGTTCTTCCTTTGTTTGAACACGCTGGAACATATTTCCCCGCCTTTCCCATCGCCGTCCTATATTTTGATAACGCTTTCACCATCTATCATATAAGAACAAATCTGCGCATGCAACTAAAAGGTATTTACTACATTATACATTCTATAAAAATTAACCATTTCCTATTCATTTTTTATATTTATATAAGGTGACAATTCCATTGTATATAATTAGAAATTACCTTTATTGTTTTATCACCTCTATGGGTATTTGATTCTACAGTACCATAAATTCACAATTATACTCCCTTCAACAATTCAATTTACTTACACAAAAAGAAACCTTTTCCATAAAGAAAGGTTTCTTTTCATGTTACAATATTTTTTAACCATTTCTCGAAAATCTGTACAAGACCATGCTTTCCAGCTAACTTTTCTTCTCCCTGCTTCGTTTTATATGGATATAATTGCAAAAAGACTCCGCAACCTGCTTCTATTTTCTTCCCATGCATATGACTGCCTGGGTATACACAAATCACTTCATGAATCGCCCTTCGGTGAAAAATACGTTTTCCATCTTGTTCTTCTACATATTTAATGGACCAATATTTGTACATTTGCTCTGTTGCTTTTGTATTTCCAACAGACTGAAAAATATTAAACATAGGACTATATTTCACCTCAACAATAATAGACGACTGGTACTCATAACGTTCCCCTTGCTTCACATAACAATCTAAACGAATGTCTGGCTTTTTCGTATCTTCTCCATTATAGAAATGACTTCCTTTACTAAGTGCAATGAGTGGGTGCGTTTCAATAAGGTCATTAAACACTACATGGATTTGAATATTTTCACGATTTAAAACAATTGTCGTACCATCCTGTAAACCATCTAAGTAAAAATAAGTTTGAATTTGTTCGCGTAATGGAATTTCATCTTTAAATTCTAACTGTTGCAATATAGAAATAATGATAAAAAATGTATAATACTCATACACTAAAAACGTTGGTTTATACACAAATAATAAAGCTGGAGATTGTTGATTATAACGTGGTAGAAACTCTAAATGATATAATAGTTGCCGATGAGTAACAGGTAAAGCATGTATAGTTATATTTGTCTTTTCAGAAATCCCTCTCCAGAATGGAGAATTTAACAAATTTTGAAAGTACAGTATAGCTTGGTGGACAATATGATTTAAAATTTTATACTCTTGTATTTTCATAGATGCTTTCCGCAAGTCTGCTTCTTTTAACAAATGAATATTTCGATATTTTTGCTTCTCCCTATCTGTTACAGACCCGTTTCTTTCAATGGTTTGCATAATTGTTTTTACTGCTTGTTGTTCCTCTTTTTTTGTATGTGTTGCTCTTTCTAATATTTCGATTGTCTTTTGTAAGAAAGCCTGTGCTTCAAGTAAATATTGATAAAATTGTTTCGTTGTAAATTTTAGAAAAGCATTCTCCAAACTATCTGTTTGTTCTATAAATCTGCGATTATAATACTTAGCGTGAGGATTTTTCTCGTTCATTATCACACTTTTCATCGTCGCTTTTCGTTCCCGTATTTCCCACTCATATCTATCGATATATCTTGTGTTCTCTTCAACTTTTTTATAAAGCTGCTTTATTTTTTTCATTTTTTGTGGCAGCATTCGAAGTAGCATTAAATAGGAAGAATCTTCAATGTCAATTAGCGTTGAGAATGTCTTTTTATAATAACCACGATCTAGCATAATTTCATTCAAAATTGATTTTACATAATTTCGAATCGTTTCAAATTGATCATCAAAAAAATTTTTAGGAACAATTTGAAATGCCCCATAGTATACCTCTTCTTCCACTTGCACCTCGAAATGATACAAACCACAACGCCAAGGATAAAAAAAATCAGTTTTTCCATGTTCATATAATAATACCTTTTGTCTTTTTTCATGCAATTCATATTGCCATTCTTTCTTATCTTTTTGCCCTTCATACACTTTATTCCACATAAAAGTAACACGGATTGGCTTTTCACAATGTAAAGTCAAACGTAATGCTTTTAATTCTTGTACTTTATAAACGCAATGAGCCATTGTGGTAGTGTGTTTACAAAGACGATTCAAAAATATAAAATCTCCTTTTCCTTCTGTTCCAATAATTAATTTTAATACGAACGGGAGCTTATCTTTTGTATCTACAATTTCCGTCTCGTGCTGCTCCTCATTTCGCATACCCATACAACTCCAATTCACGCCGTTTTTGTCTAATATAAGCTAGAGAATGTTCGAATGCGGAGACACAATTCGCAAGTGGAGATTGTAATAATGATACTAGCGATAGCCCTTTCTTTTCATCCTCACGAAGAAGTGGACCAATTGTCATTTCCGTACCACGTAATTTTGTTAAAATACGCTGTTTTACTTGTAAATCAAAGCCCTCTTCTCGGCTAATCATATAAGATTGATTATCTTTTGGAGGGATATTTTGCAAATAAGTCGCAATCGCAGCAGCGCATCGAAAAGAAACGCCTTTCGATGCGTCATGTGATGATAATACGCCATGTAATTTATCTAATAATTCTAATTCCTCTTCAAAAAACACATCAATTATCTCTTTATTTCGTAACCAATTCATACGAAACTCTCCTGTTGTTACTTGTAGGGGCGGGATTTGTATCCCTTTATTTTGCTGCATATTGATTTCACAAAATGGAATCTTTTGAAGTGTAATAAGATTTGTTCGATCCAATAAGCGATCAGATAATTCTTTCGTTGTTTCATCAAAATTCACAGTTCCGATAAAAATAATATTTTCACCAATTTCAATTTTAGGTGGAATTATATTTTCTATTTCATTTCCTTCCTCATATAAAGAAAGAATACGATTTTTCTTTTCTAATTGAAGAATAGATAAAAATGGTGTAAACCAATGTTCAATATGTGACATATTCATTTCATCAAATACAATCATATAAAGCTGATTCGGATTTTCATATGCTTTTAATAATGTCCGAATTAACTTCGTTTCACTTTCGATATATGTTCCATTTGGATGAAGGTAACCTATTATATCGTGTGGTTCTTGATAAGATGGAGAAATTGGAATCCATAACAATTCTTCTCCATACGTTAACCCTAACGCTTCTGCATATACTTGCACAAAACGTGATTTCCCGATTCCTGGGATACCAGCAAGAATCGTTAACATATTTGTTTTTACACTAATATGAAAGTTAAAAATATCCGTTGCATCTAAATACAAACCTTTATTATTGATTAAGTCCTGTACATACTGTATAAATGTAGATTCACGCTCATTCCATTCTTGGTCTTCTTTTTTCCCTTTTATGTCTACTACTTCCACCCGTTTTCCCTCTTCTGCGATTTGCTTTAGAAGTTGATCATACATATTTTCTCGTACAAAATACAAATGATCATCCGCTTTCACTTCTATATACTTGGTCCAATTATCAATTTCGATATATTTGCATTCCTTTTTTTGTTCGCAATATGCAATTGAACTAATGGATGATTTTAATGATAAATTTCCATATAATCTACCTTCATACCATAACAACTGTGGTACTTCGAAATCGTGTGGGAATTTAGGAATAAGAAAAGATAAGTACCCATTACCTAGCTTTCGCTCTAAAGATTCTCTCTTTTTATATCCTACTAATCTTGGCGAAGGGATAATCTTATATGCATCCGCGATTTCCCGTTGTTCTGTACATATTAATTCAACATACAAGTTCCCTCTTTCATAATAAAGGCGAAACAATACCAATTGTTTTTCTAACTTTTTTTTCTTTAAATCCGCAAATATTCTCTCATTTTTTTTGTTAGTATATAGTCCTTCAAACAAATATACTTCACCTTCAAATTGCGATTTCAAAATAGAAGGAATTTGTGAAAGACATTGTACAGAAAAAGTATTCTTTTTTTCCTCCTCACCTCCAACGAACTTTCCAAGAAATCTCATGTGATACATCCGCTTTATAAAACTTGGATGGAGAGCTTTATGTAGCTTCAATATACTCACCTTCTTTTTTTCATACTGTTCTTATTATATGAACTGTAAAAGAAAACTAGAAACAAAAAAACCTGACGTATACCGTCAGGTTACAAAAGTAAAACTTATATTAGTGAGAAGGGAAAGCTTTTTTCTCTTGCATAATCGCATTGTGAGCAATTTTCATTTTAGCAAGTACGTATCGTAGTTTATCCTCGGCATTTTCATCTTTATTATGTTGCAGGCCTGCTAAAGTCTCCACAGAACCAGCTAAATTCTCAATCGCTCCACGTAGTTCGGGATGATGATTAAAAAATAATTCTTGTACTAATACTTTTCGTAAATCACTTGCCAATTCCATAATTCTTAAGAGTTGTTCTTTTTCTTCCATTCTCATCCCCCCTAAACATCTTATATATTAGATATTCTGTAAATAAAATAAAATTCCTTGTATGCAAAGAAAAAAGTCCTTCAGGAGGACTTTTTTACATTTTTATATTACCTGTTACAAGCATATAAAGCGATATTACTGCTGCAACCACGATTACAACCATGACATATCTCTCCATGCCAGAAAAACAGCGATTTCCTTTTTCTTTTCGAGCAAACATATAAACAACAAGTCCAATACCATATACGATTGAAACAAGTAATAAGTTTTTTAAGCCTGCTGCATAAATCAACCATACGGAATACAATGAGGCAATTAAAGCAAGCATTCCATTTTTTAGCCTCGCACGTTTCAGTTCCTTCGTTACAACTAATTTCAACTGATAAAGTGCTGATAATAAGTACGGAAGTAAAATAGATGTAGACGCGATAAAATACATCATTTGATACGTTGATTCCGAAAACAAAACGATAATAAACAACGTTTGTGCGACACCATTTGAAATCCATAATGCAATATGTGGTGTCTGCTTTTTATTTGTCTTCGTAAAGGCTTTCGGAAATACGCCATCTTTCCCTGCTACGTGAGAAATTTCAGAAACGAGTAAGAACCATCCAATTAATGTCCCAATAAGTGAAGCAACCAATCCAATATTAATGGCAAATGCTCCCCATGGTCCAACAACATGCTCTAATACATGGCCCATTGACGGCGTTTCTAACAGAGAAAGCTCTTGTCTTGTCATAGCCCCCATAGAAAGGACTGAGATTAAAATATAGATGGACATAACTAAAATTAATCCAACAACCGTTGCTTTTCCAACATCACGGCTGTTTTTTGCTCTTCCAGATAATACAACTGCTCCTTCCACACCGATAAATACCCAAAGTGTAACAAGCATTGTATTTTTCACTTGACCAAGGACAGAAGAAATAGAAACGGTTCCCTCACCCCAAAAATCATGTGTAAATGTATCCCAGCGAAACGCTGTAACCATAACTGCAATAAATAATAAAATCGGAACTAGTTTTCCAATTGTTGCAACAAAGTTCATAATAGACGCTTCACGAATTCCAATTAAAATAAGGAAGTGCAGCGTCCATAATAAAAGAGATGCACCAACGATGGAGGCAACGTTGTTTCCTCCTTTAAAAATAGGGAAAAAATATCCAAGTGTACTAAACAATAACATAATCGTAGCTACGTTTCCTAAAATCCCTGCAAGCCAATATCCCCATGCACTGTTAAAACCAACATATTCACCAAATCCTGTGCGCGCGTAACTATAAATTCCGCCTTCAAGCTCTGGTTTTTGTCTTGCTAACGTTTGGTATACAAGTGCAAGTGGAATCATTCCCATTGCTGTAATACACCATCCGATTATCGTTGCGCCACTATTTGCGCCTACTGCTAAATCATGCGGTAAACTAAAAACACCACCGCCAACCATTGTTCCTACTACTAATGCGATTAATGGAAAAAATCCTAATTTCTTTTCTATCGGTACCACCCCATCTGTCATTCTAGGTGTTATGTTTATCCGTTCAACTATTAAAGTCACCTTTTTCTCTAATAGATGTTTCTATTATATTTTTTCAGGAAAACATTACTTATTCTAAAAGAAAATGAGCAAAAAGGGAATACTTTTTTGAAAAAATGTATAAGTATGCACAAAAAAACCGTTCATTTTATTATGAACGGTCGATTTCCAGTCATTAAATTGTATATTTTTTTGCAAATATTAATGAATCAATCCCTCTTTTTCTAAAAATTGTTTCGCTACTCTTTCTGCACTTTTACCATTTACATTTACTTCATAATTCATTTTTCTCATATCTTCATCTGATATTTTCCCAGCAAGTTTATTTAATGTCTTTTCAAGTTCAGGATATTTATCAAGCGTTTCTTTTCTTAATAAAGGAGCTCCTTGGTAAGGTGGGAATAACCCTTTATCATCTTCTAGTACTTGGAGGCCATATTGTTCAAGTTCGCTGTCAGTAGAATAAGCATCAATAACAGTAACCTCCCCCGACTCAATTGCACCATATCGTAACTTCGGCTCCATTGTTGTTACGTTTGCAATCTGGAAATTATACAATTTTTGCATCCCTTTATAGCCGTCTTCCCGATCTGCAAACTCTAACGTAAATCCAGCCTTAACATTTGCTGCAACATTTCGTAAATCTGAGATTGTTTTCACATTATACTGCTCTGCAACTTTTCTTGGCATTGCAAGTGCATATGTATTGTTATATTCCATCGGCTTTAGCATCACCATATGATATTTCTTTTCCATCCCTAGGCGTGCTTGTTCATATACTTCTTTACGATTTGTACTTTTTGGGTCTTCTTTTACAAAAGTAGATAAAGCAGTACCTGAAAATTCAGGATACATATCAATTTCCCCTGATTTTAAAGCTTCAAAAACAAATGCTGTTTTCCCAAGTCCTGGTTTCAATTCTACATCTAAATCAGTATCTTGCTCGATCAGCTGCTTATACATTTGAATTAAAATTTCTGGTTCAGCTCCAAGCTTTCCAGCAATCACAATATCTTTCTTTTGCGTATTCCATAGAAATGGTGCAGCTATAACAACTACAATGATACATATTGCCGATATAATTCGCTTAGGAGAGCGTCCAGTGCTTTCAAACATCCGAAGTACTCCGTCAAAGAATAAAGCTAACAATGCGGCTGGTACAGCCCCTAATACGATAAGAGCATGGTCATTTCGATCTATACCGAGTAAAATAAGTTTTCCTAGCCCTCCAGCTCCTATTAAAGCAGCTAACGTAGCTGTTCCGACAATCAATACCATTGCCGTACGAATTCCAGCCATTATAATTGGCAATGCAAGAGGAAGTTCTACTCTCCATAATCTTCTAAAGCTATTCATTCCCATCGCTCTTGCTGCTTCAATAAGCGATGCATCTAACTTATGGATTCCCGTATATGTATTTCGTAAAATTGGCAATAACGCATACACAACTAGCGCGATAATTGCTGGCACCTTTCCAATACCAACAAGCGGAATTAAAAGCCCTAGTAAAGCCAATGAAGGAATTGTTTGCATAACAGCAGATGTGCCTATAATAAACTCAGCAATTCGCTCTCTTCTCGTTAACAAAATACCGAGTGGAACTGCAATCATCACCGCAAAGAATAAAGAAATAAGTGAAATTTGTAAGTGCTCAATCAGCGCACTAAGTAATTCTAATTTTCGTTCTTGAAACGTTTGTAATAATGCAGACACAGTTTACCCCCTCTCCTTCATTTGTCCAGCCAAATATGCCACAATATGACGGCTCGTTAATGTCCCCACGTATTGCCCCTCTCTTTCAATTGGGATTGCCTCTTCTGCTTCCAAACGAATCAACGCCTCTTGTAGTGAAGCATGCAGAGATAGAGATAAAACATCATTGTCTACTTTTCTATCACTCGCAAGTGACAACACATCTTCAATGCTCTTCCCTTCATACCAAGGGCGAACACGATTTCCAATAAATTCTTCTACAAAATCATTTACTGGGTTATGTATGATTCCTTCCGGTGTATCTAATTGAACGATTTTCCCTTTTCTCATCACACAAATACGATCACCAAGTGTTAACGCTTCTTGCATATCATGTGTCACGAACACAATTGTTTTTTGAATTTTTTTCTGTAATTCTACAATATCCTTTTGCAACTGTTCTCGGCTTAATGGATCTAGCGCACTAAATGGTTCATCCATAAGAACGATTTTCGGATTAGCAGCCAGTGCCCTTACCACTCCCACACGTTGCTTCTGTCCACCAGATAATTCATCAGGCATACGATTTCGATATACATCTGGATCTAATCCAACCATATCAAGTAACTCATCCACACGCTCTCGAACTTTTTCTTTACTCCATTTTCTCATTTCAGGTACAATCGCAATATTTTCAGCAATTGTCATATGAGGAAACAATGCAATTTGTTGCAAAACGTACCCGATATCCCAACGCAGTTCATGAATATTGTAATCTTGGATGTCTTTTCCATCGATAGAGATGGAACCTTCTGTCGTTTCAATTAAACGATTAATCATTTTCATCGTTGTTGTTTTTCCGCAACCACTCGGACCGATAAGGACAAAAAACTCTCCTTTTTTAATTTCTAAATGTAATGAATCTACTGCTTTTGTACCATCTTCATATGCTTTTGACACATGATTAAATCGAATCACAAATACAACTCCCTTATTATTGTTTCTTTCATTCTGATAGAATCTTTCCTTCTTTTCAAATGATACGCTTTTTATTCACGAAAAAAGAGCCCTTACTTGAGCTCTAATGATCGAATAATACCGTTTTAATAATTGCTGCATATTCACGTATATATGCTTTCTTCTCTGAACGCCTTGGTGTTGGTGCCGCGAGTGACTCCATCTGCATTCCTAAACGCTTAGCAATAATTTTTGTTCGATATAGATGATATGTATTACTCACAACTACCGCGTGCATTACATGATATAAATCCATGCTAAACTTTAGATTTTCATAAGTACTTGTCGAACGATCCTCAATGAAAATACGATTCTCTTCAATTCCATGTTTTATTAAATAATTTCGCATGCTATGGGCTTCAGGGATGTCCTCATCTTCACCTTGTCCTCCAGATACAATTACTTTTGTTTCCGGATGAGAATTTAAATACATTAAGGCTACATCCAGTCGATTTTGAAGAGATAAAGAAGGTTTATCCCCAAATAATTTTGCACCTAAAATTAATACATATGGAGCGTTATCACTTAACTTTTCATAAGCAACTTTTTTCATTCGATATGTCATATACATTATGCATAATGGTGGAAATAATAAGATAACAAGTAGTATCCATTTGTTCATATATAAGCTTACACTCCCTTTCTTTATATTATATAGAAAAAGAAAGGGAGACAGAAGTATTTTTTAATGACTACGTTGTCCTGCGTTTTGAGCATTACGCCCTTTTTTAGAAGATGTATGACACTGAGTTTGATTTCCTTTATGTTTCGCTGATCCTAACGCTTTCGTTTTTCCCATTTTGTTTCACACCCTCTTTTTATATGGTTCCTTTATAGATTTTGTATTTTCTCTCTCGTCATACAATGGATTTATTGGAAGTTTCTCCTTATTTCAAGAGTATTTTTTATTTTTGGGATATCAAGATAAAGTGAAACTTTAATCAGTGGGGTTTTCTTTCCCACACTGATTATTAGCCCTCACTAATCGGACTTTTACGGGCAGCTAATCTCCCACCTAACTTCCTTGTTTCTCTCTGAATCTTGAGGTGGGGGTCTCACTGCCCTAAAATAGCGGATAAAGTTAATAATTATGGAGATCTGAATGTAAATTAATAATAAAAGGTTACATTTAGTGTATTTATTACATGCGTATAATTTAATATATATATATATATTAAATGTATTAAGAATATTGTAGTATAGTTAAAAGGAGATGATTTTATGTTGAAAATAGAACAAAACAAAGTACGTTTAATTTCAGGAATTAGCTTATTAATATTGGTTTTGACTAATTCTTTTATAAAAAGTGATTCTTGGGTCATTTGTATAGATGTCATTTTAGTTTTGGTTAACTTATTTTTATTTATAATCTCTAGAGATATAACAAAAACCAATTTACTTAGAAAAAAAGATAAGCTAGATGAAATAAAATAATTTTGTATTATTTATAAGGATGCAAGACGATTAATGTGAAATCGTCTTTTATTTTTTGATGAAAAAAGAAAGTAAACTTTTATTCAAAAGTTTTTATTTCTTTTAAGCATACATGAGATTCTGTAACTTTGATTCAAACTATGTATTATAATGAAATATGTGATAAAACTTATATCTAAAAAAGTGGGGACAATTCTATTATGTATAAACTCAAAACAACAGAAACCAACAATAGTGTAATCGAGTTTATTGAAAATGTTGACAGCCTAAAAAAACGAGAAGACGCATATCAGTTATTAGATATCTTTACTGAAACAACAGGTTATCCAGCAAAGATGTGGGGACCTAGCATTATTGGATTTGGTACATACCACTATAAATATACATCTGGTCATGAAGGAGATGCTCCATTAGTAGGCTTTTCCCCTCGCAAGGCCAAAATTAGTTTATATTTTGCAACTGGTGATCCTAAGCGAGAAGAACTATTAAAAGACTTTGGAAAACACACATCTGGAAAGGCGTGTATATACATTAATAAATTAGCAGATATTGATATTAATGTTCTAAAAGCGCTAATTAAACAATCTGTCAGTTTTTTGCAAGAAATGTATCCAAATCATTAACGTGTATATGACAATCAAATGAAGTAAGTAACAGGTGTTTTGAACACACGTCAAAATACCTGTTTTTAGAATACTTCCTTTTAAATATATGTCATGATTTTCTAACTATTTATTAAAATCACATCCAATAATAACAACTCAAAAAATATTACTTAAATAGAAAGTGGTAAGTTCAACTTTTTGGGAATATCAGCTTTAAAATGCGGAGTATGTTGTATAGAAAAAGAATACCCTTCTTGAACGAACGATATTTCATTATTATGAAAATGAAATGGTACATCGTTTTGTCTTATATGTTTCTGAACCCTTTGAATGAACTCAAGACTCGACGTCCCAAATGAAATATGCATTTTCGGCGGCAAAGCTTTCATTGCAATCGGAATCCAAGGCCTTCTCTTCCAGCTTGCAACAACATGAGCCGTTCCACCAACTACAAAGTTAAAAATTTCACCAACTCCAAATGTTTTCATGTATAAATTGGATTTTAACCACTCTCTAAATGTAGGTACACTTTCAACTGGGCAACCTACTTCCCTTATATATAGAATATTTAAAGGTGTATACGGAACTAAAATACCTTCATCAATATATTTATGTGCAATAATTTCAAGAAGATTTCCATCTCCATCACGAAAATATAAATTTAACCGACTATCCTCTTCATCAATTTCATGACCATCTTCCCACCTTACAACAAGCAAACCCGATTCTTGAATCCATTTTGCTGTTTCGTAGAACTTTGAGAATGGTACTTGAAAAGCAAAATGAGCAGGCGAAATTGGTTCATATGCTTCTTCAAAAACTAATGTAACATATGGAGTTAATTTAAAACTTATTTGTTTATTCGTTTTTGATAAAATTGGAATCCCAAGACGCTTTGCATACACTTGTTCTACCCCTTGAATAGATACTGTTTGTAATTTCAACTCTGAAAAATGTGTAATCAACCTTATTCACCACCTTAATTTCCGTACATATAATCATTTTTATTAAAATCACTCCTATTTACATTACTATTCTACGAACTACTATTGTTCGAAAGCGTTTTCGTAAAGGTGCTAGAGGCAATGAATAATAGAACATTGCCCTCTAAAAAATTATCACTCAACCCCTAATTGCTTCTTCACTTCTTTATAGACACCCATATATGCTTTTAACTCTTTGAAAAGATCATGAATTAATGGTTTTGCATCCTCACTAAGCTCACCATCTTGCACGTATAACCCGTCTAATACAACTTGTTTTGGGATTGTATTCGCATATACGCCTCGCGCGACAATACGCATGCTATTAAGCGCGTTTATACCGCCTTTTCCGCCGCCTGCAACCGCCAATAGTGCAACTGGTTTATGGACAAATTCACTGCTGCTTAAGAAATCTAATGCGTTTTTGAGCGCACCGCTCATTGCATTATGATATTCAGGTGTGCAAAGGACAACACCATCAGCTTCTTTCACTAATGTTTTTAATTTTGTTACCGCTTCTAATTCACGTTGTGATTCTTCTCCGTTATATAAAGGCAATTGTTCTGTTGCTAAATCATATAACTCTCCTTCAAATTGTTCAGCAATATATTTTGCAATGACACGTGTTCTACCAAATTTACGTGGTGTTCCGTTAATTACAACTAATTTCATGTTTATTTCGCCCCTTTGTTTTAAGTTCTACCTCTATACTATCAGAAAATTCTATACAAAAAACAATAAAAAGAGGGAAAAGCTTTGAGAAAATAGTATGAGAAATACAAAAAGAACTCATACTTTCGTATGAGTTCCTGATATATCAATTAATTATTCTTTACAACAGCGTGTCCGCCGAACTGATTTCGAAGTGCTGAAACCACTTTTCCAATGTGAAATTTGCCATACCAAATGCATCACTTAGTAACACTTCATCATTTCTTGCAACAAGTATAGCTCCATTGGAATAACCAGATTTCGACAGTTTTGACCTATACTATTGTAATTTAACTTTGTCCCCCATAACCCGTTTCCTACACAACATTATTTTTCACAGCATACAAAGCCGCTTGCGTCCGATCATCTACTTCTAATTTAGCAAGTACATTTGAAACATGTGTTTTAACTGTCTGTTCTGTAATATGAAGCTCTGCTGCTATTTCTTTATTACTTCTTCCTTTCGCAATTTCACACAGTACTTCTTTTTCCCTTTTTGTCAGCATAGAAAAACTATCTTTTTTCTCCTCTTTCACTGCCGGTCGTCCTAACAAAGCAGGCGTTACTTTCGGATGGAAATTTGCATTGCCTTGATATACAGCAATAATAGAAGCAACAAGTTGATCTGGCTGTACTTCTTTTAGTTGATAACCATCCGCACCAGCTTCCAGCGCTGGAAGAACGTAATCTTGCTCTGAAAAACTGCTTAACATAAGGATTTTAATTGTCGCATCATATTGCTTCAATCTTTTCGTCGCTTCAATTCCATCCATTTTCGGCATTGATAAATCCATTAATACTACATCTGGTCTTTCTTTTCGAACAAATTCTAACGCTTCTTCTCCATTCTCTGCTTCCCCTATAATTTCAAACTCCTCTTTCGTTTTTAAGAAAAATACGAGTCCCCTCCGCACAATATGATGATCCTCTACAAGTAATAGTTTAATTTTCAATGTGTTACTCCCTTTCAAACTGGTAATTGAATCTCAATCTTTGTTCCTTGTCCCGGTTTCGTTCTTATTCGAAATGTTCCTTTCATCAATTCAATTCGTTCTTTCATACTTTTCAAACCAAGTGCTGAATCTCTTACTGTTTCTCTAACGAACCCAATGCCGTCATCTTCAATTTGAAAGTGCAACTTATTATTTTCTATTTTCAAGCTAACAGATACCCTCTCACATGAAGCATGTTTTTTACAATTATGTAACGCTTCCTGGCTCACACGCCACAGCACTTCTTCTATTTCATCACCAATTGAAATAACCCCATCAATTCGAATTGTTACTTGAATACCTAACAGCTTTCCATAATTCTGCACTGCTTCTGCAAGCCCTTTTTCTAATCCTTCTGGCCGTAATTGCCAAATTAATAATGTCATCTCTTGCAGTGCTTCTTGTGATAATTCTCCTATATAACTTAGCATCTCTTGCAGTTCTTTGTTCTTTGTCATGTCAAGAGTACCTCTAGCGGTTAACATAATTGAAAATAGTAATTGTTTTACAGAATCATGTAAATCACGAGCGAGTCGATTCCTTTCCGCTACAACTACATATTTGCGTTCTTTCTCAACTAGCTTAATTCGTTGTATTGTTGTTCCAATTTGAAATGCAATTGCTTCTAATAATGCTAGTTCTTCCTCTAAAAAATGCGTTTTATGAGGTGAAGCAACATTTAATAAACCAAACTTCTCTGCCCCAGCCCGAAGAGGAATCGTCGCATGGTGTGTAATCTCTTCCGTCTCTCCCCAATTATATTCAATAGCATCTTCAATTCGTTTACACTCAATGATATTTGTCGCCTTTTCTAAACGTCCATTTACGAATCGATTCACGCACCAACAATCTCCTTCACACATCGGTTTCTTTTCCCGCCATGTGAGTGCTGGTGGCAAATTCCTATCAACAAGCATACGATGTGTTCCTTTTTCATCAATAAAAAAGATCCAGCCTGTTTGTAAATTCATAACTTGCAATAATGTATGTAATACTTTTTCTAACATTTCCTGTAAATCAGTTACCTCATTTAACAACTCTGCAATTTCTTTTAACGCCTCTAACCGTCGCATTTGCTTTTCATCATAGTTCATGTTCATCACCAACTACCATTATAACATTGAGAAATTTCTAAAAACTATAAATTTAAAAAAGAAGCTGAATGTATCAGCTTCTTTACTCTATATCAATCACTTTTCGATTTATGTTTTCTTCTTCTAGTTTAGGCAATGTGACAGTAAGAACACCGTCTTTAAATGCTGCCACAACGTTTTCTTGATCCACATTATTTAATGTGAAACAGTGAATGAATGAAAGATTCTCTCTTTCTGTCTTTATTATATCAAATAGTCAGTGAAATTTTCATTTCTGCAATATTAATATCCAATAAAAAACAAGGAGAATATCTATACAGGATGGAATACATAATTTGGAATATAAAACTCTTATTACTTTTGGAGGTTACTATGGGATATATTGAAGATTTACGAAAAATCATCGGTCCACGACCACTTAATTTAGCAGGTGTTGCAGTAGCCGTTTTAAATGATCAGGGACAAATTTTACTTCAAAAAAGACGAAATGGTATTTGGGGAGTTCCTGGCGGATGTATTGAATTAGGTGAATCAACAGAAGATGCAGGAAGACGAGAAGTCCTCGAAGAAACAGGCATTGAAATTGGAAAGCTTAACTTAGTAGGTGTTTTTTCCGGAAAAGAATTTTTTGTAAAATTACCGAACGGGGATGAGTTTTATCCCATCACAATCGCTTATATGTGTAAAGAGATAAAAGGCGGAACTTTACAAGCTGATGGCACTGAATCTTTAGAAGTAAAATTCTTCAACTTGAATCAATTACCAGAAAGTATTAGTCCTTTCATTAAGAAACTAATTCAGCAATAAGTTGTATCCATATAAAATGAAACTTTAATCAGTGGGGGTTTTCTTCATCCCCCACTGATTATTAGCCCTCACCAAACGGGCTTTTACGGACAGTTGATCCCCCGCCTATCTTCCTCGTTTCTCTCTGAATCTTGAGGTGGGGGTCTTACTGCCCGTTAATGCGGGATAAAGTACCAGAACATATAAAAAAAGACCTTTTATTTTAAGAAGGCACTGAAAAAGTGTTTGCTTTGAAAAAATAACACGCATTTTATCAATATGTTGAAAAAAAGGAGTCCATCACCTGTATATAGTAGGTGATGGACTCCTTTTTCTTATGAAGTGGACTTTTTCAGTGGCCTCTATTTTAAAGGTCTCTTTTTACATCACTCTCATTTTTTGTTTCTCTTCACTGCACTTCAGCATGTAAACAAGACTTAAAGTGTCCAATCGCAAACTCATGTCCTTGTTCATTAAAAGAGGCCACTGCTTTTTCATGTACAACTATATGAAATCCTTTATTATAAGCATCCACGGCTGTATGGAGAACACAAATATCCGTACATACGCCAACAAGATGAACCTCTTGTACGCCACGTTCTCTTAGTTTCATTTCTAAGTCCGTTCCAGCAAAAGCACTATAACGTGTTTTGTCCATATAGTATACATTCTCATTATCTTGATATTTTTCATACACCTTTTGTAACTCTCCGTATAAATCTCTTCCTTTTGTTCCCGCTATATTATGTGGCGGAAATAATTGTGTCTCAGGATGATAGGAATCATTTTTTTCATGTTTATCAATGGCAAACACAACATAATCTCCGTTTTCAATATACTGCTTCGTAATCGCTACAAGATGCTGTTCAATATCTTGTCCCGGCTTTCCACACGTTAAAGCACCATCTTCGGCTACAAAATCATATGTATAATCAATATTTATAAGACCACGTTTCATCACTCATTCTCCTCCCCACTCGTTTCACGCTAAACAATAGAAAACGTGTTTTTACGACGCAATATATTTTATTCGACATTTTCAAACAAATCCCTACGAAACATTTATATTTAAAGTATAGGTATATATATTATCACTTTCATTTGATTTGGATATATTGATTGCAATACATCGGTAATTTCAAAATCTGGTCCTTCTCTTCTTTCATAATTCGAGTTTGGTAACCATGTGCCATAAATATATCTTCTCGTATTTTGAACTAAATCAGCCGAGCCATTTATTTTAAATTCAGCATATTTACCTTCCGGAATTTCAAAATTGACAAATCCATTGTCTAATTCCGCAGCACTCCCCTGTACCTCTTCTCCAATAATGAATGAAAAGTTACCATCATCATGAAAATTACATGCGATACCATATGACATATTAGGTGCAATTTTCTCTGGAATTCTTAAATAATATTCATTACTTCCAAAATCAAAATAAAATTTTGGAATTTCCTCAAAGTATTTTTCATTGTTTAGATTGGTTTTATATTCAACACCGATAATATTCCTTTTATTTAATTGTACAATAGTAGGTTTATTCATAATCAAGTCTCCCTTCCTCTCCTTTTTATGGTCAAACAAATTCAGTTTAGCTTGTAAATGTAAAGCGATTTCTGACTTTCGATATTTAGCAGGAGTCATTCCAAAATAATTTACAAATGCACGTGTAAATGCCTCTTGGGAGTTATATTGAAAATTAATCGCAATTTCTAATATATTCTTTTTTGTTTCCCTCAATAAAATAGCAGCTTCAGATAACCTTCTGTTTCTTATATATTCTTGTACAGAAAAACCTGTGATTGCTTGAAAAAGCCTTTGAAAATGAAATGGAGAAAAACAAGATTGCGAAGAAACTTTAACAACATTAAGTCTGTCCTGTAGGTTGCCTTCAATAAATTCAATAGAATTTTGTATTCTTTCAAAGTAATCCATTTCCACTTCCCCTCCCTTATAAGAATATTTTATACATTCACCAATAATTTTTTTGATAATTTGTGCTAATTCTTCTTTCTATTATAATTCAGTAGAGCCTTTTCGCCTGACAATCAATTCATTTATTTCATGAAAAACATACAAAACAAAAAAGTACATTACTTTTTCAGTAATGTACTTTTTGTTACATATAACGTGTTAGCTATTTTAAGATGCAGGTTTATTTTCAAATTTAGCCTGTACAAAGTTAATAACTTTTCCCGCTGGATCATTATTTTGAAATTGAATTGCAGTTATTGTATGATACCCTGTCTCTAACGTTTTTTGTTTTAATTCTACTGTTGTCTGCGTCATGCTAGTAACATGATGTTTATCTTCAAATATACGATCTACGAATACGAATGTTTCTTTATCATTTTGAAAATCGACAAGTTCTAATTCAACTTGCTGAATTAGAGTGTCCTTCTTTACAAATACAGTTGGTATCTTACCATTTTCAGAAGTACCATCTGGTGTGATTACCTTTACTTTCCCTTCACCAATTGGAGTTGCCCCTTCAGGAAAAGGAGTTACACTCTCATCACTTGCATTAACAACTTGTTCTTCTTGTTGAGACTCTATTTCTTCTTTTGCTTTTGGTACACTACACCCTACTAATAACAAAGCAGACAATCCAGCGATTATGAATTTCTTCAAAATTCATCCCCCCTGTACATTTATTCTTTATTTATTATACAGAAATAACTATCTGTTCTAAGCTCAGTTTTTTTAAACTTCCGTGAACAAACATTCTGCTCATCATTACTGTACCATACTTTCTTTTTTAACATCATTAATTTTTTCAAGAGATAATTAGAAATTTCTTCTTATTCTCCATTTTAACCCATTATCACTAAAAATTATTCCAGTCTAGAAAAAATTCTTGTCACAGAAGAAAATCTTAAATTGTAGTGAATCTAGTACAAAGGTTCTTTTCATAACAAATCATATTGTGAGAAGGTTCATGTTGAATAATTATAGATGTTTCATACTGTGTATTAGATTCTAATCTGTTGAAAGGTTTAATCGATAGCAAGAAACAAATCGTGTATGGTTTAAAAGATTACAATCAGTATAAAATCAAATTTGATTATTTTGTTGAACAATAAAAGCCTAAAAATTAATTAACAAATCTACTTCATAAAAAAGACATCGGTACATCCGATGTCTTTTTTACATAGCATCCTACAAAATAAACTTTGTAATATCTTTTACTTCTTTTCGAGCAAGTTTCTTCGGTTTATCTTTTGGATACCCTAGCGAAATTACCATATTAATTTGTTTCTCAGGCTCAATTTGTAAATATTGTCGCAGTTCATTTTGAGCTAATAACACCGGCCCTGTCATCGGGCAAGTCCCAAGACCTCTTGCATATGCTGCTAACATTAAATTTTGCGCAGCTAAACAACTACTCTTAATCCCCTCTTCTTCCCATACTGAATCTGGAACGAAGTCAATTGGATCAAATATTTTTTCACGAAACTTTGACTCATATGGTGTAGCTAAACATACGATTAAAACCGGTGCATCAGAAAAAGCAGTTGCATACGGTCCAAACGAACGCGTAAGTAATTTTCCTGCTTTTTCTTCTCCTTTTCCCGTTGCTTTTTCAGCCAATTTATGTAAAGCATCCCATGTCATTTGCTCAATTTCTTTAATTTTATCCCGATTCATAATAACAATAAATTCCCACGTTTGCGAGTTCGTATCGCTTGGAGCATAACGAGCACAATCAATAATTTCCTCTATGTCACCAACAGATACTTCTTGTTCTGTAAACTTCCGAACACTGCGTCGTCCGTGAATTACTTCTTTAAATGCTTCATAATTCATATACATAAAATCCCCTTTTATAGCGTTTTCAAAAATTGTCCTATGCTTGATTATATCACGAAAAAAAGCTGGAGGAATACCAGCTTCATTTTTCTTGCGCATTCAATTTATTACTTTAAAGGTAGCGATGCTTTCTTCATAAGCTTCTTGTAACTTCCTTGTGACAGGTCCCCGTTCACCATTACCGAATGATCCGTCTCCAATTTGAATGACAGGGAGTATTTCAAGGGGCGTTGCTGTAAAGAAGCACTCATCTGCCTCGTAAACTTCTTGTAATGAAAACTCTCGCTCTTCTACTTCAATATGTAGAGCTGTTGCTAATGAAATGACATGATGACGAGTAATTCCATGTAAAATAAGTTGATCCGCTGGGTGCGTAATCACTTTATTATTTTTTATAATAAAGAAATTCGAATGGCATCCTTCTGTTACAATTCCATCTCGAACTAATATCGCTTCTTGATACCCTTCTTCATTAATTTTATTCTTAATCATAATATTAGGAAGAAGATTTAAAGATTTGATATGGCAAAACTTCCAGCGAATATCCTCTTCCACTGTTACTTTTATTCCCTTTTCCAATAGAGATAGCGGTCTCGGGAATGAAACAATGTTTGCAAAATAAGTTGGCTCTAGATTTGATTCATATACATGATTTCGTGGCTGCATGCCTCTTGAAATTTGAATATACACATTCCCATCTTCTTGAAATTGATTTTTCTCAATTAATTGCTGAAGTTGTTCAATTAATTCTTCTTTTGTAAAAGGTGGAACAAGATGAATTTCCTTCATAGATTTAAAGAATCTTTCTAAGTGTAAATCTAGTAGGTGAGGTTTCCCATTATATAAACGAAACACTTCATATATACCATCACCAAATTGTAAACCTCGCTCTTCTAATGCAACCATTGGCTGTTCTTTCTTCGTATTCACAATTCTTCCATTAAACAAAATCCAATCTTTATGAACACCTGTTGCCATATTACCACTCCTTTCCTAATAATTATTTTCATTTTACAACTTATTCGCATTAAATATAAAGAATTTTCTGTTTTAACAAAAGTAATTGTCACTTCAATCAATACATAATGTGCATAACACATGTTTTGACTTGCCCTTTTCAACACGAATTGCATAGCTATTACAATGATAAGTCCAATTAGCACGTCTATAATTTTAATATATTATTTTCTCACAAAAAGCCCTCCCTCTAAGTTCTTCTGTTTGCAAGACATTCAAGGCAGGGTGTCATTCAATTCTATTGATAATCTTTTATATTTTAATATTGATCATATTTGATATAAGATGAATCATTATATATCCACTGATTTCCTCCTAGATTTAGCCAACCGTTTTCATTTGCGTATACTAAATAGGATTCTGGAGAATTTAACTTTCTAATAACTGAAGACGATGTTGATGGACCGCTTCTTAAATTCACATTCGTCCCTCGAATATTCGCCACTCCAATCGGACTTCCATCACTATTTCCGTATTTCACATAATCAATATACGATGGATCATTATATATCCATTGGCCTGTCCCTAAATCTAGCCAACCGTTACTTTCCTGATAAACTACATACGATTCTGGAGAATTCAACTGACGAATCACTGAGGATGATGTTGATGGGCCGCTTCTTAAATTCACGTTCTTTCCTCGAATATAGGCTATTCCTATCGTTTGAGGAGCTGGACTTGGCGGTTCTGGATTTGGTGGGTTTGGATTTGCCGTTAATCCTAAGATTACAGCAATTCCTCTTGCATATGCTTGGCATAAATCTTCTATAAACTGCGGATTTTTTAATAAATTTGCATCAAATGTTGTATCAATAAAAGCTGTTTCTGTTAATAAAGCATCCATAGCTGTTTCCCTTAGTACTGCATAATTGGCCTTTTTTGCACCACGATCACGCAAACCGTATTTCGTTAAAACAGGATTAACTGCTGCATGCATCTTTTGTTGCTTGGCTGCTGCAGAACTGCTATCTGATAGTCCATTATAAATATAACTTTCAAAACCTGTTCCACCGCCACTATTAATATGAAATGAGATGAAAAAATCTGCTCCGAAAGAATTAGCAATATTTGCACGTTCTGATAATGAGATAAAGACATCACTATCGCGCGTCATCTTAATATTAATTGCATAATTTGCAAGTAAAATATCTCGAACACGCTTAGCAATTTGAAGTGTTAGATTTTTTTCAACCAAACCGTTTCCAACAGCACCGGAATCGTATCCACCATGACCTGCATCTATAACTAGCTTCATATACCATTTCCTTTCTATATTTAATAGAGCTTATATTTATGCTCGTCCTATTTTATGTACAACATAAAAATTTGGTTACAAAACAAACAAAAAAACCACCTTATGTAAGGCGGTTTCCATCATCTCGATTGAGCCAATTTAAAATAAATATGTACGACTGATAATGAACATGCCGTATACAAAACAAACAAAATAGAATAGCCATTCCACTGCCACTATATATTAAGCCAAACTTCAAAAAAATGTTCAATATCGGTGGAAAGTGGATTGCATTTTGTAATACATACAAAGTAAAAAACAGAATAAAAAATACCGGAATGTATTGCCATTCATACGGTTTACGCTTTTTACGCATCATTTTCCGGATGAAAATTTGGCATAGTTCTGCTCCTATAAAACAACTCCCTATTAGTAAAAAACCAGACGTCATCGTCATACATCCACCTGCCTTATATTCATTTCTTTCCTTAGTTAACTTCTTTCCTTTTAGAAGCGTTTTATGTACATTTCACCGTTCCATATAAAGCCGAGTCCCTCTATAAAAGATTTAGCTTGTTTAGTTAGATCCCCTTGTAACACCTTGATATCTTTCATATCTCTACTCTTCATCATTTCTTCAAATGTAAAATAAGTGTTCGTTCCATATCCGTAACCTTGATAATCAAAATGAATTATTAAATTAGATAATATAGCACGCTCACCTTGAACGGTATAATCAATTACACCAATATATGTATCATCAATTTTTATACAATATTGAACTTCCTTTATATTCAAACCATGAGAAGCAAACATTTCTTCAACAACTTTTTTTGTTTCTGTACTCACTTTTTCAAACGTAATCATATTTTGTCCATCCTTTTATTATTATTGTATCAACTACAATACGTATTTATGAAAAAAACCTTAAGATCGTATGCAATCTTAAGGTTTTCTTATTTATCCCACTATTGGTGGGCTAATAATCAGTGGCGGATGCCAGTTTCACTTTATACTAAGCTATACGCACGCTTTGTTTCTTCATGAAACTCATTTGTATCATATTTATGCTCAACATAAATTTGGTGCCATACCATAAATGCAAGTACTGTCCAAATTTTACGGCTATAATCGCCTTTATCTGCACAATGTGCTTCCAGTAAGTTTAATACATACTGTTTGTCGATTAAATGCTCTGTTTTGCTTTCTTTAATAATATTAACAGCCCAGTCATGCATTTCATCTTTTAACCAATGACGAATTGGTACAGGGAATCCAAGCTTTTTACGATCTAACACGTGATCTGGAACGATTCCGCGCACTGCTTCACGTAAAATTGCTTTTGTTGTTCCATTTGCGATTTTTAATTCTGTTGGAATTTTAGACGCAACGTCAAACACTTCTTTATCTAAGAATGGCACACGAAGTTCTAATGAATTTGCCATCGTCATTTTATCAGCTTTTAATAAAATGTCGCCGCGTAGCCATGTGAACATATCGATGTATTGCATTTTGCTTACATCATCATAATCTTTAATTTCATTATACAATGGCTTCGTGATATCCATATAGTTAACACTTTCATTGTAATACTTCATTAACTCAGCTTTTTCTTCTTCACGGAAGATTTTCGCATTACCATAGTAGCGTTCTTCAATTGGTGTACATCCACGTTCTAAGAAGCTTTTCCCTTTAAATCCTTCTTTTAATGCTCCACTTAATGCTTTTAAGACACTTTTTCCTGGAGTAGGAATATAAGAGAACATTTTTAACGAGTTTGGTTCACGATAAATATTATATCCACCAAATAGCTCGTCCGCACCTTCACCAGAAAGAACTACTGTTACATGCTTACGCGCTTCTTTTGCTACAAAGTACAACGGTACAGCAGCTGGATCAGCTAAAGGATCATCCATATGCCAAATAATTTTTGGGAATTCGTTCATGAATTCTTTCGCTGTAATGAAGACACTATGGTTTGTAACGCCTAACTTTTCTGCCGTTTCTTTTGCTACATCAACTTCACTAAAGCCGCGGCGTTCGAAACCAACAGAGAATGTTAGAAGATTTGGATTCATTTCTCTTGCGATAGACGCAATGATAGATGAATCGATACCACCAGATAAGAATGAACCTACTGGTACATCACTACGCATATGAACTTTTACAGAATCATACAATACGTCGCGAATCGCTTGAATGTGCTCCTCTTTTGTCGCACTTGAAGCATTGAAATATGGTTTCCAGTAGCGATGAATTTCCATCTCTTTACCGATTTCTTTTACGAAATAATGACCAGGTTCGATTTTATTAATATCAACAGTTAATGTTTCTGGTTCTGGTCCATATTGATACGTAAAGTAATGTTGCAGAGAAGTTGGATTTACCCCTTTATCTTGCATAACATGCATGATACTTTTCTTTTCAGATGCAAAGAATGTTGTATCACCTTGCTGCGCGATATATAGCGGCTTAATACCGAAGTGGTCACGTGCACCGAAAAGTTTCTTTTCTTCACGATCCCAAATCATAAATGCAAACATACCACGTAGGTAATCTACACATTTCTCTTTCATGTGTGCATACAATGCGATAATAACTTCTGTATCAGATTGCGTTGCAAATGTTGCACCTTTTTCAAGTAGCATTTCACGTAATTCTACATAGTTGTAAATTTCACCATTAAAAATAATTACATATCGATCATTTTCATAAGTTAGCGGCTGATGTCCTGCCTCTAAGTCAATGATACTTAAACGGCGGAAGCCAAATTGTACATGTTCATCACGAAAATATCCCTCGTCATCTGGACCACGGTGGAAAATAATCGTATTCATATTTTCAAATTGATGTTTTTCTGTTTCTGAAAACTCTCTAGGGTTTTCACATAAACATCCTACAAAACCACACATACTTCTTACCCTCTTTCAGTTTTCATTCTGTTTCTATACTACTATATCAACCCTATTTATACTAGCATAATCAACTCGATATGGCGATAAAAACTATAAAAAAATCACTCTATTTCACATTTTACCCAATTTTTTTGTGTAAACATGAAAAATAGGCACTCACATTTGCGCACATTTGTCATATGATATTGCAAATTGATTTCTAGGAGGCAAAAACATGAGTGATGAAAAAAAAGAATCTTCGTCTCGTCCACCAATTCGTAGTTACTTAAAACAAATTGATGATTTTTTTGAACAAACGCCATTACGTGATGTAATTGCGGATATGAATCACTTTTTTCAAAAAGGAAACCGCTTATTAACATTCCCTGTCGACCTATATGAAACTGGAGAAGAACTGGTCATAAAAGCAGAACTCCCGGGCGTTCAAAAGGAACAAATCCAAATAGAAATTCAAAGTGAATACTTAAAAATCTCTGTTACTGAAGAAATCATGGAAGAAACAAAAGATGAAGTTTCACATAATTACTATCGCCGTGAGCGATCCATGTCAGGAGCTTCTCGCATGATTAAGCTTCCATATTTAATTAAGAAAAAAAGTACAAAAGCTTCCTATCAAAATGGCATTTTAGAAATCCGCGCTCCAAAACTTCCACAACAGCACGATATTTTATCCATAGATTAACCATTATATATATATTTTCCATATACAAAAAGAAGGATGCTGGGCATCCTTCTTTTATTTCAAGAGTCGCTCCATATCACGTAAAATGTCCTCATACGGTGTTTTGCTAATTCCATTATACTTTTTCATTACCTTGCCTTCTTGATCGACTAAGTAAAACGATGTTCCGTGGATAACTTGCCCATTCTCTGGTTTATCTACAAGCGATTGGAAATTATCCTTTGAAAATTTCGTGATATCCTCCAATGAGTAACCAGTTAACAAGTTCCAATTACTTGTATCCTCTGTGAACTTTTGTATAAATGCTTTCAAATTCTCTGGCTTATCAAGTTCAGGATCTACACTAAACGAAACGAATTGAACATCTAACTTTTTCTCTTTTGCCATCTTCTGCAACTTTGCCATATTCGCAGTCATCGGAGGACAAACCGTTTGACAATTGGTAAACATAAAATCAGCTACCCATACTTTCCCTTTTAAATCTTTTGTACCAAACTTCTTACCATCTTGATTTATGTATTGAAAAGTTTCTAAATCCCAATTTAATGGTTTACGGAGTTTTGATCCTGAGCCGCATCCTGCAAGTATAAAGAAGCAAAAAACAACTATGAGACCAATCAGCTTTTGATAACGCTTCATTTTCAAACCTCTCTTCTCTTTCCTAAATTTATGTATGACATGTTTATCATAACAAAAGTAAACACTATGCGAAAATTGTTTAGCCCATTTGTTCACGAAATCGTACGAATTTAGGTATGTTACTTCCTATTTTCGAGCGAATTACTAGACAACTGTTTCATTGTTTACTAAAATTATCTCCTTCCTGTCTCTTTACACAATAATTTTCAATAAGTCACTCGCTTTGTAAAGATATCCACACTATTTTTTACAATTTTTTAATCGTTAATCAATTTCCCTCACTTTTTTCCTTTACAACATTTCGATACAATACAACTACAAAGATTTTAAATGAGGTGATGTTCATGGCAAACCGCTATGAAAACATGGATAATGTTAGTACAAAAAAACCACTTCGTTCTTTTTTACGTTGGCGTAAAGAACGAAAACAAAACAAAAAAGATTTTTCTTATCTAGTAGAACAATCACCTGTAAAGAGTAGCCAGTTTTTACGAACGAACACTGAAAAAACAACAATTACATGGATAGGTCACTCAACATTCCTTATACAAACAAACGGGCTCAACATTTTAACAGATCCAGTATGGTCAAAGAAAATAAAGCTTGTACCGAGGCTAACGAATCCTGGCCTTACATTACAGGAATTACCTAAGATTGATATTGTCCTCATTTCACACGGTCATTATGACCATTTGGACTTTTCCACACTTCGTCAATTGAATTCAGATGTTCTATACTTAGTACCTACTGGATTAAAAAAGTTATTTACAAGAAAAAAGTTTATGCGAGTAGAAGAATATAATTGGTGGGAATTCACAAAAATTAATGATGTAGCATTTCACTTCGTACCGGCGCAGCACTGGACAAGAAGATCATTGTTTGATATGAATACTTCCCACTGGGGTGGATGGGTTATCGATAATAGTACAACAGATGAAACAATTTATTTTTGTGGTGATAGTGGCTATTTCCGAGGATTTAAAGAAATTGGCAACCGATTTTCTATTGATATCGCCTTAATGCCTATTGGTGCATATGAACCAGAATGGTTTATGAAAATATCACATGTTTCCCCCGAGGAAGCAGTGCAAGCCTTTTTAGACGTAAAAGCAACGCATTTCATTCCAATGCATTACGGTACATTTGCACTTGCTGATGAGACACCTAGAGAAGCGATTACCCGACTTCGTAACAACTGGAATTTACGTATGTTATCTTGGGAACAACTTCACGTATTATTTCTTGGTCAAACGTATTTTCCAGAAAAAATGCCCTCTGAGGAAAAAGAATCTATAAAGGAACACGCAAAATTATAAATCCCTTTCCCCTTTTATGCATATTATAAACTAAGGCTTTAATGAACTACTGATTTTCTGTTCATATAAGAACCGATAAAAGGAGAAAGGAATATTATATGAGGGAGTATTTACAACGACGCTTTATGATTTCAATAAGCGCCATTATCACGATTATCATTGTCTATTACAATCAGTTATAACATCTCAGTTAATAGAACTTCTTCCTCACTCCTAAATAGTCTCATTCATTTAAAATGTTGCTGTAGATGAAAAGATAAAAAGAGCTACCCTCAAGTAGCTCTTTTTCTATTCAGCAAAATATGAAAATCCGATTGCCCCTACACCAGTGTGTGTGCTAATTATAGGCGTTGTGTAAAAAATGTCCGTTTGTGTAAATCCACTAATTTTTTCAACTGCTTCTTTCATTTTTTGCGCTAATGGTAATGCTTTCGCATGTGGTACAGCTACCGCCTTTACTGTTTTACCAGCTATATCTTCCTCAAATATTTTTATCAATGTTTTCACAATTTGACCTTGGCTGCGTACCTTCGCGACAGGATTATATACACCGTCATCAATACTTGCAATTGGCTTAATGTTTAATAAAGATCCGATCATAGCTGTTCCTTTTCCAATCCGACCGCCTTTTACAAGGTTTTCTAACGTATCAACAACTACAAATAGACGAGTATTTTTACGAACTTCTTCAACACGCTTTAAAATATCCTCTAAAGAACGTTCTTCCTTCGCCATTTTTGCTGCTTCAATTACTTGATATGATAAAGCATGCGTAATAAACAATGAGTCTACCACTGTAACTTTCGTATCTGTCATCGTTGCTGCAGTATTAGCTGTTGCAACTGACCCACTTAAACCATGCGTTAAGTGAATGGAAAGAACTTGGCTACCGTCCTCCCCTAAACGATCATACATTTCAACAAACGATCCGACTGCTGGCTGTGATGTTTTTGGTAATTCTTCTGATTTTTGCATTTCTTCAATAAATTCATCCGGCTGTAAATCTACACGATCTAAGTATGTTTTTCCATTTACAGAAATCGACAATGGAATAACATGAATATCATATTTTTGAATCACATCTTGTGATAAATCCACCGTTGAGTCTGTAACAATTTTAATTTTTTGCATATTTTACTTCTTCCCTTTCCAATACGCTCTCCTTGTTATTATACTAGTATTCACAATGCTTTCAACAGTTTGAAGTAATTTCTGACAAATTTCTTTGATTTTTATGTCTAAAAAGAAAATGACAGAGCTTATTTGCTCTGCCTCTATTTTAGACTATGCATTTTTTTCAAGCGAGTTTGTTTGATATACATTTGAATAATCATTCCACTTTAAGCAACTTTGTAAATATTCGCGAAAAGAGTATGAGAATCTCGGTTGTTTTTGTTTTTGAATTTTAGCAATAAATAGTTGAAGACGTGACTGAATTAGAAATGCTAATGGGTGTTGTGTCTGTAGGACAGGGATTTCAAATATTTTGATACAATTCCCTGTTGAATGAGTGAAATAAAAACTTTTCATAATCACGATATCAATCCTCTTTTTTATTGGATTTATAACTTCAGTATAAACTTACAATAGTGAAAAGTTTGTCTAAATTTCGGAGATTCTATAATTTTTTTCTTCTTTATATTGTATACAGTTATAAGTATAGTATAACAAATAAATAAAAAAAGTGCCTTTATAATGAGGCACTTTTTGATTCTGTATTCATTTCTCTTTTTATTTTCCTCTTATACACAAACTTTGATGCTGTAATACTTAATTCATAAATTACAAGAAGTGGTATCGCTACTGAAAAATCAGAAATAAAGTCTGGTGGTGTAATACAAACAGCAATTACAATTAAAATAAAATACGCATATCTTCTCACCTTTTGTAGTGCTATTGGATTAAGAACACCTATGCTAGTTAAAAACATCGTAACGACAGGAAGTTCAAATATCACAGCAAATGGTACTGTCATATTCATCACAAACGAAAAGTACTTATCCGTCGTAAACATTGTCTGAAACATATCATCACCAAGACTCATTAAAAATTGCAAAATAAATGGTAAAATCAGAAAATAGCCGAAGCAAAGCCCTCCAATAAATAATAGAAATAATGCCGGTATATACAGAATTGTCATTTTACGCTCATGTTCATGTAGGGCTGGTTTTACAAATAACCAAATTTGTAAAGCTGCAACTGGTATTGTACATACAATTGAAAAGACAGCTGCAATCACAAAATAAATCCATAAAATATCACTTGGACCTAAAACAGTTAATTTCATATTTAAATCTTTTACGATAAAATTATATATTTCTTTCGTAAACGAAAAGCCAATGACAATAAAAATCAGAAACGTCAGCGCTGTTATAATGAGTCGCTTTCTTAACTCTCCAAGATGCTCTATGACACTCATCTCTTGATTGTCCACTCTTATCACCACATTCCCCACTCGCTATATAGCATAGAAACAAAATAACCTAGTGAAATTTATTTCTTTTCTTCCGTATCATCATGCAAACCCTTTGCAGACTTTTTAAACTCTTTTAATGTTTCCCCAAAAGCTCGTCCAATTTCAGGTAACTTTTTTGGACCGAAAATAATTAAAGCGAGTACTAAAATTAATATTAAACCCGGAACCCCAATATTTGGCATATGACTTCCTCCTTAATCTCACTTAATTTTATTTTGTCAAAAAAGTTTGTAAACGTCAATGCATCCATTAGCTTTTGTCAAAAAAATTTGAAAATATAATCACTTAAACAATTTTCATTTTCTATTTCTTATGTATATGATATGGTAAAGGAAATTACACCTTACTTCATCAAACATGAAAGGAATCAAATTATGACTCAAAAAATAACACGAATGACGCAATTCGTAAAAGAGGAAATTGCCAATGCGATTACCCATGGCATCGGTGCCATTTTAAGCATTCCTGCATTAATAATACTAATTATGCATGCATCAAAGCATGGTACTGTATCTGCTATTGTTGGATTTACAGTTTACGGCGTGAGCATGTTTCTACTATATTTGTTTTCTACGCTATTACATAGCATCCACCACCCGAAAGTAGAAAAATTATTTACGATTTTAGATCACTCGGCCATCTATCTCTTAATTGCCGGCACGTATACACCATTCTTACTAATTACTCTAAGAGGGCCACTCGGCTGGACATTACTTGCAATTATTTGGACGCTGGCCATCGGTGGAATTATTTTCAAAATTTTCTTTGTACGCCGTTTTATTAAAATGTCAACACTGTGCTATATCATTATGGGCTGGCTCATTATCGTCGCTATTAAACCACTTTATGAAAATTTAACCGGGCATGGATTTTCACTATTGTTAATCGGTGGGATTCTATATTCAGTAGGGGCTATATTTTTCCTTTGGGAAAAGCTGCCCTTCAACCATGCAATTTGGCACCTTTTTGTATTAGGTGGTAGTGCAATGATGTTCTTCTGCGTCTTGTTTTATGTATTGCCTGTTGCATAAAAAAAGTCTCAGCTTTTTCAAGCTGAGACTTTTTTATTACTTATGTAATTGAGCTGCAATAATATCGTTCGTATACTGTGTTAATTCTTTTATATCCATACTTGCATATTGCTCAGGTGTAATTGGTTTAGAAATGGTTACTGTTGCATGAGCAGGCTTCATGCGATTTCCATTCGCCTCAAACATCTTATATGTTCCGTCTACAGTTACTGGTAAAATAGCTACTCCGGCTTTTACAGCAAGATGAAAACTTCCTGCTTTAAACTCCCCCATTTCGCGGCCCTTACTGCGCGTTCCTTCTGGGAAAATTACGATAGAATGTCCATTCTTTAAAAGTTCAATTCCATCTTTAATAGCTTGGAGCGACTGCCGACGATTACTACGATCCATAAACACACAATTCATCAATTCCATCCAAGTTGGTACAATCGGAAATTTTTTAATTTCTGCTTTTGAAACAAATCCAATTGGTTTATTCAAGTACCCAAGTAAGACTGGAATATCCATATCACTTTGATGATTACTTACAACAAGGACCGGTTTATCTTTCGGCACATTTTCAATTCCATTTACTTGTACAGTCGACCCAGCTACACGAACCATTTTCTTACCAAACCAGTTTGTCGTTTTATACACGAGACGATCTTTTTCTTGTGGCGACATTGTCTGTGCTTTTCGTTTTATACGCCATAATCTCGGTGTAATACCAATTACAATTACAATTAAATAAAAGATTTTAAAAAACGTTTGAATCATATAGAACCCCCACTTATTCTCATTCCGTCCTTCATTATACTAGACAAACGAAGGAAAAAGAAGAAAAAATGTCCAAACGACAAGCGTTTGGACATTTTTGAGTTTTCTATATTAGAAACGTTTTGCTAATTCACGAGCATTTGCAATTGCCGCTTCTTTAATTTCTGGTGCTTTTTCAGGGTTTGCATTCATACCTTCAACCGCAAGGTAGTCTACATCAGATATACCCATAAATCCTAATACTGCATTTAAATGCTTGCGGCCAAAGTCCATTGCTGCGTATGGTCCTTCAGAGTAAACGCCACCTGTAGCTTGAATGTGAAGTACTTTTTTCCCTTCTAGTAAACCAACTGGTCCGTTTTCAGTATATTTAAAAGTTTTACCTGCGATAGATAAGTTATCTAAGTATGCTTTTACTACTGGTGGATAACTGAAGTTCCACATTGGCGTTACAAACACATAACGATCTGCATTCATAAATGTTTCTAAGTTTGTATTCATTGCTGCAATTTTTTGTTGTTGGCTCTCGCTTAACGTTTCAAAGCCTTCACCTGCTGCGAATTTACCCCAAGCTGCAAATACTTCTGCATCAATTGCTGGTACAGTTGTGTTAAATAGATCAATTGTTACCACTTCATCTTGTGGATGTTCATTTTTATATGCTTCGATGAATGATTCCCCTACTGCCATACCGAAAGATGCTTCCGCTGAATTTGGATTTGCTGTAATAAATAGTACTTTTGTCATTTTTATTCTCTCCCTTAATAATTATCTTTAATTTGAGATTTTTAATAAAAAGTAAATAACTTACCTTATGTAAGTATAATACAAAAACATTCTTTTTCTGTCAATAAAAAATAGCTACTTTTTTTTCGTAAGTAGATAATTCTCCTATCTCCATTTCATTGAATATTCACATTTTATTATTCAATCTTCACGAAAAAAGCTATCTCCTTTTTTAAGGAGATAGCTTTTTCTTAAGTATTACTTTTGAAAAACATGCTTCACTTTTTCACCAGGTACGTTACTTCCACCCCGGCCTTTTACATCTTCAATCATCATCGTAACAATCATATTCGGTGAATTTACATCAAAAGCAGCGAACCATCCAAGTTCTTTTCCCTCTGCTTCCTTCGACTCTTTTAACTCAGCTGTTCCCGTTTTTCCAGCGAGAGTCATACCGTCAACCTTAGCAATTTTCCCTGTACCATCTTCATCATTAATTACTTTTGTTAACGCATTTTTTAATATATCTTGGTTCCCTTTAGAAATTACATTTTCTTTCCAAGGTTTAACTTGTTTATCATCTTTAATAAGATGTGGAGACGGTATATTCCCTTCATTTACAATCGGTGCATACGTTAATGCCAAATGAAGAGGCGTCATTAATACTTGGCCTTGTCCATACCCTGTATCAGCCATTTGAATATCATTTTTAATACCATCTTTTGCAATTTTTGAAACCGGGAATGGATATTCGATTGGTAACTTTTCATCGAATCCAAATTTCTTTGCTTCACTCATAAATTTATCTTTCCCAATTTTTATTGCTTGTTGTGCAAAGTAAATGTTATCAGAAAACTTCATGGCTTTATCAAAATCAATTGGACTTGCATCTTTTACACGTGTTACATAATAATTCCCCCATGAAGAATCTTTTGTCCATTGTAATCCTTCAATTTTCAATTCCTCTTTTGGATCAATTGTTTTCGTTTCAAGACCAATTGCACCTGTAATTGCTTTAAATACAGAACCTGGTGCCGATGCTTGTGTAAAGCGATTTGTCATTGGCTTTTTCGGATCATTATTCCATGCTTCACGTTGTGCTTTTGATGCACCTCTTACTATTACATTCGGGTTGTACGCAGGGCTACTCACAAGTGCAATTGTTTCACCAGTCTGCGGATTTATCGCTGCACTTGAACCAGCTTCTCCCTTCATTTCGTTAAAGATTTTTTCCTGAACTGTACTATCAATTGTTAACGTAACATTTTCTCCATCTTTTGCTTCAATTTTAGCTAATTCTTTTTTCTCTTTTCCTTGTGCATCCTCCATGAAGACACGGCCACCTTTTTTACCACGTAGCTTCTCTTCAAATACTTGTTCCAAACCAGCTTTTCCAACTGGGTCATCTGCCTGATATCCTTTTTTCTGTAAATCCTTTAAATCTTCTGCATTCACTTTCCCCATATATCCTGTTAAATGAGCAGCAGCCTCTCCCAATGGATATGTACGAACATTAACTTGTCGAGTCGTTACACCGTCTAAAGAAATATAATCATTTTGCGTTGCACCTTCTTGTAAAATCCCAATTGGTACAAATGAATCCGGTTTAATCCATTTTGCCGCAAGCTTTTGATCTATCTCTTCTACAGACATATTCAGTAACTTTCCAATTGTTTCCTTTGTCTGTGGTGCAGCCTCTCCTAGTTTACCTGGAATGATGCCAATTTCATTTGCTCTTCCATTCGTTGCAAGTCCTTTTCCATTACGATCATATATCTCCCCACGCTTCGCTTGAAACGTTTGCATACGTACTTTACTGTCTTTTGTCATGCCTGGAAAAATAAAATCTGGAGTCCAGTCTATTTTCCAAGATTCTTTATCTCCATCTTTCTCTTTCACAAGCTTTGCTTCGTGCGAAAAGGAAATCTTCCCACCAACTGTATCCATACTCACATTAAAAGGAACTGGCCCTTTATCTTCTTTATCCTCTTTTACTTTTCCTGTTTCTATCTTTAGATTTTTAACTTCAATACCCGCATAAATCTTTTCGTACTTCTCTGTAAAATCTTTTTTTGAAATAGATTTTTTTGCATCTTCTGATAATTGATCATACATATCTGCAAATTTTTGCTTATTCCACGCTTTTGCATATGTATCAAATGCTTGTGCTGGCTTTTCTTCTTTACCACATCCTACTAGCATGAGTGTGAAGCAAAGAAAAAGCAATCCCCATAGTTTTTTCAACCGATTCTCCTCCTTTAGTTAAGCAAAGAAATAATAAATATAAATCTGTCTTTTATGGATTTTTCCTAAGCTACTAAAACTTACAACCTCTACCATTATATCATCAAAAAAGTTCATTCATAAAGTTTTATCTTATTATCTAAATAAAAAGATTGATGTGAACATACACATCAATCTTTTTATGATTATTTTTGTTTTTCATATATGTGATAATAATATGTGTACGGATTCTTTTCATCCGTAACACCTTTTTCCACAAAAACTTCTTTCCACTCTTTCATATTCATTTCTGGGAAGAATGTATCTCCTTCAAATGAATGGTGAATCTTTGTTATATAAAGCTTGTTCACATATGGTAAGAACAATTCGTAAATTTGCGCTCCACCAAAAATAAAAATTTCTTCTTCATTTTTACATAACTCAAATACTTCTTCTACTGACTGCGCAATTTCACAGCCTTCTACATGATAATTCATATTGCGCGTTACGATAATATTTCGTCTTCCTGGAAGTGGTCTTCCAATCGCTTCATAGTTTTTTCTCCCCATAATAAGTGGGTGACCCATTGTTGTCTTCTTAACATATTGCAATTCACTTGGTAAATGCCACGGTAATTTATTATCCTTACCGATGACTTTATTTTCATCCATTGCGACCATAAATGAAATAATCATATTTTCATCTCCTTTTGCGTTTACACTGCGACAGGCGCTTTAATTGTAGGATGTGGATCATAACCTTCTAATGTTAAATCATCCATTTCAAAATCAAAAACAGACTTTACATCTGGATTTAATTTTAGCGTTGGAAACGGGCGTGGTTCACGCGCTAACTGCTTTTCCACTTGTTCAAAATGATTTGTGTAAATATGTGCGTCTCCAATCGTATGAACGAACTCTCCTGCTTCTAAACCACATTCATGCGCAATTAAATGTGTTAACAATGAGTAGCTTGCAATATTAAATGGAATGCCAAGGAAAATATCACCGCTTCGTTGATATAACTGACACGAAAGCTTTCCGTCTGCTACGTAAAATTGAAATAGCGTATGACAAGGCGGAAGTGCCATACTTGGCACATCTTCAGGATTCCAAGCAGAAACAAGTAAGCGACGAGAATCTGGTGTTTTCTTAATCATTTCGATTACATCTTTTAACTGATCAATCGTCTCACCTGCTGTCGTTTTCCAAGCACGCCATTGTTTTCCATATACATCTCCTAAATAGCCATACTGATTTGCAAAATCATCATCTTCCAGTACATTCTTTTTAAACAAATCCATTTGCTCATCATATTGTTTCTTAAACTCTTCATCCTGCTGAGAGCGAAGTCCAAAGTCCGTCATATCTGGCCCTTCATACGCATCGCTTTCTACCCAGCTTTTAAACGCCCATTCATTCCAAATATTATTGTTATTTTGTAGTAAATAACGAATATTTGTATCGCCTTTCATGAACCAAAGAAGTTCACTAGCTACTAAGCGGAATGGCACACGCTTTGTCGTTAACAAAGGGAATCCCTTGCTAAGATCAAAACGCATTTGATATCCAAATACAGATACAGTCCCTGTTCCTGTACGATCTTCTTTTTTTGTACCATGCTCCATCACATGGCGACACAGATTTAAGTATTCATATTCAGCATGTTTCATATGTAAGAAAAACCCTCTTTCGCATCTATTTCCTATATGGAGTTTATCATACAAAAAACCTTGATGCATAACAAAATTAATAAAAGCTGTTATTAAAAAACATTTCTATATTATAAGTATTAACAGAAATCTAATACGGAGTATCAATTTTAATGAATCTTACAAAATTCTTAATTTTTCACCTTTTGAGAGGTATTTAACTTCTAATCAAAGAAAATATAGTGCGGAAGTATAAAATAATATTTGGAGGTTAGAAGCATGAGTAAAATCGAAATCCCTGTTGTTAGCACATTACAAACAACGATTGAGAAAATGATGAAAGATTTAAACGTGCCAGGGGCTGCTGTTGCAGTTATAAAAGATGGAGAAGTCATTGTTTCAGAAGGATTTGGCTATCGTGATTCAAAACAGAAAAAACCGGTTACGCCTCAAACACGCTTTGCAATTGGATCTGCGACCAAGGCATTTGGCACCCTATCTTTAAGCCTATTAGCACAACAAAAAAAGTTTGATTGGGATACTCCTGTTCAATCTTATATCCCTACCTTCGCTTTATCAGATATGCTTGCAAGCTCCCAAATTACAGCACGTGATTTAGCTTCCCACCGCTCTGGCGTTAGTCGTCATGATGCTCTTTGGTACAACTCTTCCTTAACTCGAAAAGACATCGTTGAAAAAATAAAGCATTTATCACTTGATGCACCATTTCGCACAGCTTTCTTATATAACAACTTAATGTATGCAACAATTAGCTATATTGTAGAAAACATTACAAATCAGACATGGGAGCAATACGCCAAAGAACATATTTTAGCACCACTTCAAATGGAGCAAACAAACTTCTCTGTCACAGACTCACAAAATACGAATGACTGCGCATTGCCTTACGTTGAGAAAGATGGAGAAATAAAAGAGATACCATTCCGTAATATTGATACAGTAGGAGCTGCTGGATGCATCAATTCAACAATTGCAGATATGGCAAATTGGGTGCTTTTCCATCTTAATCAAGGAAAAACAGGAGATCACGAATTACTATCTTCTGAATTATTACAACAAATGTATGCGCCGCACAATACAATTCCTGATCAGCCACTTTTATCGCCCCCTGAATCACCAGTAAATAGTTATGGTCTTGGTTGGTTTATTAGTTCTTACCGTGGCTATAAAGTAATTCATCATAGCGGAGGTATCGATGGATTTTCTGCACTTGTCTCATTTATTCCGAAAGAAAATATAGGCCTTGTCATATTAACGAACGCCGGAAGCACCTTACTTCCTAGTTATCTTGCAAATCAAATCTATGACGAACTCCTCGGATTGGAAACAATTGATTGGCATAAGCGTGCTATAGAAGACACCGCTCAATTGAAAGAAATGATGAAAGAAGTAAACCAATCACTTCCAGAACAAGTAAAAGAGACCGTACCTTCTCATGCATTAGAAGACTATATTGGAACATTCGAACACCCTGCTTACGGAACACTAGAAGTGTATAAACAAAATGAAGAGTTATATTTACAGTTCACAGAACTAAAAGTTCGGTTACATCACCATCATTATGATATGTTTTATGCAACATTAGACTTATTCCAAATAGAAATGAATGTGTTGCTTGCTTATGAGATGGATATAAAAGGGGAATTCCAAACAATCCAATTACATGTACCAGTTATGTTAAGTACACAGCCTCTTACTTTTACGAAGATTAAATAAAAATACAACAATCTAAACTTATAATAGAGGGAAGCTATACTTTCCTCTATTATTTATCCCAATAAGATCTCTCCTCACATTTCCACATTAGGCGTATAAGCCACTTCTACAACAAACCCATTCGGATCATAAAAATCCACAGTATAATATCCATCTGAGTAATGATTCATCTCAATCGGCCCACGAATAATCTCCACTTGTACATTTTGTAAGAAATTAGTGACCTCATCAACTACAGTTCTACTAACAGCCTGATAACAAATATGCCTCGGCCCTAACGTTCTTACAATCTTTTCATCTACTTCCTTGAAATATATTTCAATCTTCCCTGTACTAAATGCACTCTCATTCAACTGTTTCCAGCCAATGGTAGAGAACATATGGATTCCTCTAAATTTGCTACCCAAAATTCAATATGATGAATACCAGGTTCAAACTGCTGCATCCCCTTCTCTTCCTTTCTGTCATTTTAACAGTACTCCAACAGAAAAGGGTTAGAACAATTACTTGTGAGAACGACTGAAGACTGAAACTGTAGGGCAAGGTTGTGTCCAAACAGTATAAACGACGCCTGTGGAGAGTATGTAAGACTGCTTGAATTCTCAAGCAGCAACACTCTATGAAACAGGAAGCCCCTTCTTCAAACGACTCGTAAGAGTGTTAAGGAGGGGTCATTCACTGAACAGACTCAACTATATGTAAAATTTCATTTGGTGTATCTACCATATAATTTGGAGAATCTTCTTTGACCGTTTCCATCACATCATATCCCCATCCAACCCATATGACATTTACGCCAACTTTTTTACATGCAACAATATCTCGTTGCTCATCACCAACATACAACATATCAGCTTCTGTTAACTTTTTTTCTTTTAAAAATTTCTTGATAATTTTATCTTTCCCAAACAAATTTTTTGAACAAAAAACTTCTTGAATATTTTTTATTTGATTGTTATGTAGAAATGCTCTAATATGCTCTTCTGAATTAGAGGATATTACTGCTATTCCATAACCCTTTCTATGTAATTCATCTAGCACTTCCTTCATACCATTAAATAAGACTAGATCTTTAATAGCTGGCTGGTATAGTTTATAAAACTCTAGCGCTAATATAGGCAATTTATAAAGTGGTACATGCAGCTGTTTACACCTTTCAGGAATAGATAATTTTCTTAAAGGTTCAATTTCTTCTTCACTTACCGTTTTATACCCATGCTTCTCAGCAAGTTGATTATAAATAGGAACAAATATATCTTGTGAATCTACTAATGTACCGTCAAAATCAAATACAACATATTTCAACATAATGAATACTCCCTTAGCCTCTTTTTTGAACAAATCTAAACATATTCTATTCGCTGTTAAGATCCGTTTCACCTTTAATTTTCACATTTATAAAAAACAAAAAAGAACAAGGACATCTCCTCGTTCTTTTTATCACGACAGCCATTTCGGCGGCATATTCGTATTCCAATAAATATCTCCTAACTCATGATGCGCTGTATATCCATCATCAAAGCGATGGTAGTGGAAATTAAAATAATATCCATCTTGTGGCGGATGATCCCGCCTTACATGGAAACGTAGTAAATCATTTCCTGTTTTCGTGTCATATACATGAAAAATCTTTTCGTTATTGCCGCCTGCTGGTTTCTGTGAAATTGCTAATGATTGTAAAGACTCTTCCGGTACATCTGTTGTAAGCTCTGCAATTGCTTCTTCTATTTTAGGTAAAATAATATCTTTAAATTCATCTTCAATGACAGGTCCAATTTTAGAACCAAACTTTTGCATAGATTGTTTCTCAGCCTCTTGCATTGCATAGGTCACAAAGGTCTCTGCGGTTAACCTCTCTCGATTTTCTTCATATGTATAGGACGTCTGCTCCAAATTTTGTTGCCTTGTTGTAGGCTTGTCCGCTTTTGCATTATCAAGCAAAATAGAAGGAGGCGTCACTAAACCAAATGTAAATACAGTAATTAATGCGACTAACGTCTTTCTAAACCAATTTGGCATTTTTTATTCCCTCCCCTTTCACTACTTATATTTGTATAACGGTTGTTTCTTCCATTATACAAAATGATGCTAATTTTTGCACTTTACAAATTTATTAACTTTCATATTTTTTTCATTTGAATATGTAATAGTCAGATTTCATATAATATAAGTACAACAATAGTGAGGAGGATTTTTAATGACTCTAGATGTCATGTACTCCGTCGTGAGCATTTTTGTTCTCTTATATTTTATTTACCAGTCAATTACAGACTAAAAAAGAGCCATTTGGCTCTTTTTTCTATGGTATGAATACAATCCAGCCTATTAATATTAATAGTAGGATTCCTACGATAATAGCTGGTAATAAATAAAACTGGCCAAGTATAACTATGCCGTAAATCAAAACAGCCGGAACAAACAAGCACATTCCCGCTCTTCCTTTTAACAATAATAACTTCCCCTGATCACAATATAATTGGAGAAACATTTTTTTAACAAATTCATTCCATTGATCCCCTGAATAACGTGCAATTGCAACACAGGCAAATACAATAATAATAAGCGCAATCCACCATGGTGTTACTTTTATCGATGCTGCACTCATAAAGATAATTTTAATATAAAAACTTAAAGAAGCACCTGATCGAAAATACTCCTTAAAAAATGATTCAATAATACGCGAATCAGATTTTTTCCCTAGTATATGCTTCGAACGTGGAAACAACCATGGTCTCGAGTTATTACTTGGCTTCGTTATTTGACCACTAAAGTGCATGATTTCCCTTGTCCAGCGCATACCCTCTTCCTTTTCTTTTTCAACTTCCTTAAAAAAGAAACGTTGATAGTTCATTTTTTGTTTTATCAATATCAAACTAATTCCAATCAATACAATGATAAATAGCATTGCATATACTGGATGTTTAAAACCTAAAAACATACCACTTCCCAAACAAATAAAACTCATAAAAAATACGATAATCTTTACAATCCATAATACCCAGCGCTTCCCTCCACGCACATCTATATATCTTACCAATAGTGATAACATACACCGAAAAACGGTAAAGGACAGCCAAAATAATACGACTTGTAAAAGAGAAGCTCCCATACTCTTAACCAATATAGGTAACATAATGAGCGTTACAATGATATTTGTTATACTTATTCGAATACATGTGTATACCATGCCATATTTCATTAATTTTCTTATGTGAACTGGATGCTGAATTAAAAACAGGCTATCTGCTTGCTCAAAAAACGAACGCATTCCTCTTGAATATGTAACAAAGAAAAATACAAACAAGCTCAATAAAAAATAAGCCGGTTCTTCTGCAGATAATTCTCTTGTCCATAACGAACGATAATAAATCCCGCTAAATACAAGTACTGGAACGATAAAATATAATGCGACTGTCCAATCAGTTACAGACCGAATGGATTTCCATTTTCTTTTCAGTTCATGACGCAACCTTTTATAAAATTGTTGTTTCATCATGTTGTTCCCGCCTTACGATTGCATCAAAACAATCTAATAATGGACTCTCTGGCATTTCTGCTAGGGATTGAATTGTTTGTAGATTACCGTTTGCTAATAACGTTCCTTGTGAAATAAGTAAAAATCGTTCACAGATTCTTTCCGCTGTATCTAGCACATGAGTACACAGTAAAATCCCTACTCCCCGCTCTTTTTCTTTATATAAGAAATTTAAAAATTCTCGTGTTGCTACTGGATCTAATCCAATAAACGGTTCATCAATAATATAAAAGTCTGGTTCCGTTAAAAAAGCCAAAATCAACATTGATTTTTGTTTCATACCTTTTGAAAACTTTGATAAGTATTCATGCTTATGCTTTTCCATTCGAAATGTATGTAATAACTCCTGTGCACGTTCCTCCCAGCTCCCTATTTCACACCCACGTGCAGCCATTAACAATTCAATGTGCTCCCATAATGTTAAATAATCATAATACGTTGGGTGTTCTGGCACATATGCATACGGATTCTCTTTTTCACCAAACGAAATTTCACCCTCCATATTTGCAAGTAAGCCAAGCATTGATTTAATTGTCGTACTTTTCCCAGCTCCATTTGCACCAATAAGAGCAACTAGTTCACCTTTTTCAATTGAAAATGCTATATCATGGATTGTTTTTTCTCCTGCTTCATAACCCGCTGATCGAATATTGACCTGTAACAAATTACTTCCCCTCTTCCCACTTACAATAAACCCCAGGAAAATCATAACATATTTCTTCTTAAAATATCATTCTATATATCTAATATATTAAATATTCGTATTACTAGCAGGAAAAAACACTTTTTAACAGAATCTTTAACATTTGGAGTTATTAATTTATATTTACAGATGGAGTTGAGAGTATGAAATCTCACATTCGAAAAGCAACTGTGAACGATATAGAAGCACTTTGTTCACTAACAAAAGAATTAAAAGGTTCTGATATTTCTTATGTAGACATGCAAAACCGCTTACAATTTGTTGAAATGAGCCCATTTGACTCCTTATATGTTTACGAAGAAGATGATCATATATTTGGATTCCTTGGATTTCGTATACGTGAGAACTTAGAAGATGTGACACGATACGGGGAAATATCCATTATTAGTGTTGACTCCACAGCACGAAGAAAAGGAATTGGACAAATTTTAATGGAGTATGCTGAACAGTTAGCTAGAGAGCATAACTGTATTGGAACATGGCTTGTAAGTGGTACGCAAAGAAAAGATGCTCATCCATTCTATAAAAAATTAGGATACGAAATAAACGGATATCGATTTGTAAAATACTTTTAATTTACTAGTTGAAGGGAACTACTATTATGACAAACATTCAAGCAATATTTATCGATCGTGATGGAACCATCGGAGGAGATACTATCGTACATTATCCTGGTGAATTTACCTTATTTCCATTTACACAAGACGCCTTACGTGCATTAAAAGAACAAAATATAAAATTATTTTCCTTTACAAACCAGCCTGGCATTGCTGATGGAAAAGCAACCGTGAAAGATTTTACCCAAGAACTAGAAGCCTTTGGTTTTGATGACGTCTATCTTTGTCCTCACAGACATGGAGATGGATGCGAATGTCGAAAGCCAAGTACAGGTATGCTTCTACAAGCAGCAAAGAAACATGAACTGGATTTAACAAAATGTATCGTCATTGGTGATCGCTGGACTGATATCGTTGCAGGTGCAAATGTTCATGCAACAACGATATTAGTTCAAACGGGTGCCGGGCATGACGCATTACATACATATCGCGATAACTGGGCTCATATTGAACCGAGTTATATTGCAGAAAACTTTCAAGATGCTGTCATTTGGATTCTGAAACGAATTACAACACAAATTTAAGAAGCACCTTATTAAAAAACCCTAACATATTAATCAAAAGTAATATGTTAGGGTTCTTATTTTTCATATACAAATCTACAAGCAATCGCAAATAATATTGTACGTTGTATTCACAGGTACTGGCACAATAGTAATATACGTTGAATGATAGAGTTCGGTTTGTATTTTCGCCTGTATTAATATTGAATTTAGAAAGTTAATTCATAATGGAAATAACGATTATCTCTCAAATATCCATTCTCGGCATATAATCGCTGTGCTGATATGTTATCTATTTCTGTTTGCAATTTTAATCCTTTTGCACCGTTCTCTAGTGCGAAAATTCTAGCCGCTTCTAATAATTTTTTTCCAATACCTGCGCCGCGTTTACCTTCTTGTACAAATAGGTCATTTAAAATCCATAGTTCTTTCATCGAAACTGATGAAAAAGAAGGATATAATTGTGTGAATCCAAGGTACTCCCCATCTTCAACAGCTACAAAAATTACAGATTCTTTTCGCTCTATGCGATTACGCAAAAATACTCTTGCTTCTTCCACATTCGACTCTTGTTTATAAAAGGTACGATAATTATTAAATACTGATGCTACTCCATCTAAATCTTCAATTGTCGCTTCATATATTTTCACTTTACTTCGCTTCCTTTCCAATACTCCTTCATAAGGTCCGTTACCCATTCAGGTTGTAAAATATCTTCATTCGGTAAAAATTCTCTCATAACAGGCTTTATATCCAATATAGGTGTACCGTCAATTGCATCTAATCCTTCAACTACAATTGATTTTCCTTCTCGCCTTACAACTTTTGCAATTGTCGCCCCCAATCGATTTGGACGATTTTTTCCCCGCTGTGCAAAAATACCTATTTTCGGATATTCCTTATTATTTCGTGGATGTCTAGCCGAAGATTGAATCTGTTCATCTTTCACTTTATGAAAATAAAAGATTACTTCAATATGTGAAAAATCTTCAATTCCTTGTATACTCTCTTCTGCATATGAATCCGTTAATGTAATAAGAGATTGTACATCTCCCCATTCATCATCCATTATCATTTTTCTTTCATTATGTACAAAAGCAATTGGCCTAAGTGAAAGCATCCATACTCCCCCTTTTTTGTAACCACTTACATTATAAAGTATTTTCTGAATGTTTTCCATCTATAATACCGAATATTTGTTTACATAATAAAATTATAATCACCATTAATCTAAAGCTGTATTTACAGCTGCAACCGCATGTATGATAGCCGTATCGAATACTGGAACTTGAGAATCTTCTTGTTTTATTAATAGCCCTATTTCCGTACACCCTAATATAATTCCTTCTGCCCCATTTTGTACGAAACGATTTATTATTTCTTTATAGACATCTCTTGATGTTTGATTAACCTTTCCCAAACATAACTCGTTATATATGATTCTATTTACTATTTCCCTATCAGTTTCATTTGGAACAATTACTTTTATTCCATTCTCCTCTATACGTGATTTGTAAAAATCTTGTTCCATGGTATATGTTGTTCCAAGCAAACCAATTGTTTGAATCTCTTGTTTTTTTATTTCCATAGCTGTTGCATCCGCAATATGTAAAATAGGGATACTCACCTTATCTTGAATATTACTAATCACTTTATGCATTGTATTCGTACAAATAACAATGAAGTCTGCGCCAGCTTTCTCAAGAGAATATGCAGCTTCTCCTAATACGCTTCCCGCTTTTTCCCAATTACCTTCAGATTGGCATTGTTCAATCTCTTCAAAGTCAACACTATACAAAAGACATTTCGCTGAATGTAATCCTCCTAATCTCTTTTTTACTTCTTCATTAATAATGCGATAATATTCAGAAGAAGACTCCCAGCTCATTCCACCAATAAGACCAATCATTTTCATAATTTCCATCCTCCTTGTTTAGAATAACAGATTATCTTTCTGTTATTATTATACATTTTTCACATAATAAAACACGACTTTTACTTAAATGTTAAAGTCGTGTTTTACCAATTATCACAAATATATTATACAATTCCCGTTAAGCTATAAACACCAATCACCACAAAAACAGCCAATGTTTTAATAATCGTAAGTGCAAAAATATCGCGATATGATTGTTTATGCGTTAATCCAGTTACTGCCAATAATGTGATAACGGCACCATTATGTGGTAATGTGTCCATTCCTCCTGATGCCATTGAAATAACTCTATGCATAACCTCAAATGGGATATTATATTGCTCTGCTGCTGCAATATATTTCTCCGACATCGCACTTAAAGCAATACCCATGCCTCCTGATGCTGATCCAGTAATTCCCGCAAGGACGTTTGTAGTAACTGCACCATTAACAAGCGGATTGGTAAACGTTGTAGAAATGCTATCTCGAATGACACCAAAACCAGGCAATGCCGCTATAACCCCTCCAAAACCATATTCTGCTCCCGTATTCATAGCAGCAAGCAATGCACCACCAATACTTGCATTTAAGCCGGCTTGAAATCCTGTGACTAAGCGTTTCCAATTTAAAATTATCGTTGTAATAATTCCGATTAATAGTGCTAGTTCAACAGACCATACACCTAGCACACCGGAAAGTTCTACTTTACCAAACGCCTTTAATCCAATCGATGAAAAATCAAAACCCTTTGGATACCATGTTGGAATCAATACTGTAAACACTTTATTCATTACCCCTACTAAAATAAGTGGTACAAAAGCAAGTACTTGACGAAGCGGTGTAATTTCAGAAGCATGAATAGCTGGCTTTATATTTTGTTCTGTTTCTGTTGTTGCGGCCATTTCAGGATTTTCTTTTTCAAACCCATAATACCCTTCACCACTTTCTTCGGCTTTTTTTCGTCTTCTTTCTAAATACAACATACCAACAAGAAATACAAAGATTGCCCCAATAATTCCAAGAAATGGAGCTGCATAAATGTCTGTTTTAAAAAACGTGGTTGGAATAACATTTTGAATTTGCGGTGTCCCCGGAAGCGCATCCATTGTAAACGTAATCGCTCCAAGAGCAATTGTTCCTGGTATTAATCGTTTTGGAATATTAGCCTCTCGAAATAAATTAGCTGCAAATGGATATACCGCAAAAGCAACTACAAACAAACTAACGCCACTATAAGTTAATATAGCCCCCATTAGAACTATTGCTAGTATGGAACGTTTGACACCAACTAGCTGAATAATAGTTTTTGCAATAGACTCCGCAATCCCTGACATTTCTACTACCTTACCGAAAATTGCTCCGAGTAAGAATACTGGAAAATATAATTTAATAAACCCGACCATTTTTTCCATAAAAATATTAGAGAAAAAAGGTAATACGTGACTTGGTTCTGTTAATAAAACCGCAAATAGCGCGCAAATTGGGGCAAATAATATAACCGAAAAACCACGATAGGCAACAAACATCAGCATGCAAAGAGCCAATAAAATAATTACTAATTCCATCTCCTGCACCCCTTTTCATTTCCGCGGAAATATTTTAATAATATTCAGAATTCTATTGAGGTACTTATAGAATTTTCATATTGATAGTCAAAACATATACGATACAATTTTTTCACCTCATGATAAGAAGGGATGCGTGGGTTATTACTCGGACTCCCACTGGCCAATGCATCTTTCGCCATTTTTAAAAGAGCATTTTCAAATTCAACCTGATCAATTCCGTACTCCCTAAGATTAGGAATACGTAGATCCAAACAGAGTTTCTTTATTTCAAAAATAGCATGGTTAGCAAGCTCTTCATCAGATAATGAATGTAATTCCGGATTTATAATCCGCCCAACATCTGCAAGGCGTTTGACTGAGCAAATTTTTGTAAAATCTAAAACTGCTGGTAGTAACATCGCATTTGATATACCATGGGGTACATGAAATAGCGCTCCAATTGGACGTGACATTCCATGAACTAAAGTGACCGATGCATTTGAAAAAGCAATGCCAGCTTGTAAGGAAGCAATCATCATTGCTTCTCGTGCTTCTATATTTGTCCCATTTCCATAGGCAATCCGCAAGTGTTTCATAATCGCTCCAATTGCCGCAAGTGCTAGTACATCTGTAAGCGGTTGCGAAAATCTAGAAAGATATGCTTCAATTGCATGACATAGTGCGTCAATACCTGTTGCTGCAGTAATATTCGGTGGAACAGAACGTGTCAATAAGGGATCGATAATCGCGATTTGTGGCGTGAAATTTGGGTGCTTAATCATCATTTTGACATCTGTTTTTGTATTTGTAATAACAGCAACACTGGTCACTTCCGATCCAGTACCAGATGTTGTCGGAATTGCAATAAGTGGTAATGGTTGCTTTTCTATTTCCACATGATTTTGAGCATACTCTTCAATCTCTCCACCATTTGTAGAAAGCACTGCTACAGCTTTTGCCGCATCAATACAACTTCCTCCACCAAGCCCAATGATAAAATCACATTTCGACTCTGCACAAATCGTTAACGCTTCCAAAATATGAATGTTTGTTGGTTCCGCATTTACATTTTCATAAGTAATAACATCTATTTTTTTCGCTTTTAGTAGTTTCACGCACGCATCGATATAGCCAAGCTTTTTCATAATAGAATCACTGATAATAAAAGCTTTTTTTCCTAATTTAATTGCTTGTTCCCCTAATTTATCAAGTGAATTTCTCCCATACAAAACGTTCTTTGGCATACGAAATTCAGCGATTTCTTGCAAATACTCCACCCCTTCTTTCCCTACTAAATATTTTATAATGTGAAATTTCCATTGTATAAATTATCAAATGTAATATTCCACTTCGATTAATTATTTCCTTCCCCAGACTAATAAATTTATTAGTAGATTCCTGTAAATGTATAAAAGGCAATTACTAAAAATACAGCGACCGTTTTCAATATTGTCACAGCAAATATATCACGATACGATTGTTTATGCGTTAACCCTGTAACAGTAAGGATTGTAATAATTGCTCCGTTATGTGGCAGTGTATCCATTCCCCCCGATGCCATTGAGACAATACGGTGCATAACTTCAAGCGGAATATGATATTGTTCTGCCGCTGCAATAAATTTATCACCCATAGCGCTTAAAACAATTCCCATTCCACCTGAAGCCGAACCTGTAATACCAGCAAGAATATTCGTTGTCACAGCTCCATTTACGAGTGGATTGGTAAATGTTGCAGAAATGCTATCTCGCATAATCGCAAACCCTGGAAGTGCTGCAATTACGCCACCAAAACCGAATTCTGCTCCTGTATTCATTGTTGCAAGCAATGCTCCTCCAATACTTGTATTCAATCCTGCTTGAAATCCTGTTACAACACGCTTCCAATATAATAAAAGCGTTGTTATAATCCCAATGATGAGTGCTAATTCTACCGACCAAATACCAAGTACTGCGCTTAACTCTACCTTACCAAACGATTTCATTCCAATTGAGGAAAAATCAAAACCATTTGGATACCATTTTGGTATTGTTATTGTAAAAAACTTATTCATAACTCCTACTAAAATAAGTGGTACAAAAGCAACGACTTGCTGTACTCTTGAAATCTCAATACTTTGAAGAGAAGTATGATTCTTTTGCTCTAACTCCAGTGATGCTGCCATTTCAGAATTCCCATCTTCAAAACCAAAATATCCTTCTCCAGCTGCTTTCGCCTTCTTACGTCGACTCTCTAAATAGATCAATCCTAACGTTAAGACAAAAATAGCACCAATAATACCAAGTATAGGTGCTGCATAAATATCTGTTTTAAAAAATGTTGTCGGGATTACATTTTGAATTTGCGGTGATCCTGGGAGTGCATCCATCGTAAACGTGACAGCTCCAAGAACGATTGTTCCAGGTATTAAGCGCTTCGGAATATTCGCTTGACGAAACAACTTTGCAGCAAATGGATATACTGCAAACACAACAACATAAACACTGACACCGCTATAAGTTAAAACAGCACCCATTAAAACGATAGCCAAAATGGTCCGTTTTTCACCTACTATTTCAATAATTGTCTTAGCAATGGAATCTGCAATTCCAGACATTTCTACTACTTTACCGAAAATAGCACCTAGTAAGAAAACTGGAAAATACAACTTAATAAAGCCTACCATTTTCTCCATAAAAATATTCGAAAAGAAAGGCAGTACAAAACTAGGTTCTGTTAAAAATACTGCAAATAGAGCAAAAATCGGTGCAAATAAAATAACAGAAAATCCTCTATAGGCAACAAACATAAGTAAACTAAGTGCTAATAAAATAATAACTAGCTCCAATTCTCTCACCTCCATTTGATTGAAAATTCAATCTTTTTAATCCGGATTTTTTCTATGTATCCCTACAAAATATCGCTTTTATAACGATTCAAATACTGACATTCCTCCTCCTTTTCTAACAAAATTTTTATAATTAAAACAGCATATTTATTACTATTCTATTACATATGAAAAATCCCTTTAAACGAAAACATTTAACTATTACTCGTTATAAAGGGATTTGCTTTTTTGTTTTATATTTTAAAACTTCTGTCTTTTGCACAAAAGCTTCGCAACTCTTCGACATGTTTCACAATATGTGTCGCTCCTGCTTCTTTTAATTCTTCTTCACTCCCATATCCATACAATACACCGATAGAGTCAATCCCATTACAATTAGCTCCTATCATGTCATGCTTTCTATCCCCAATCATCACTACCTCTTCTCTTTGCAACTCTGGATTTGTATGCAAAATACATTCAATAATTTCATCTTTCTTTATTCGGGTTCCATCTAAATTACTACCAACAATTTCTTCAAAAAAATGAATCAAGTTAAAGTGTTCTAAAACTTGTTTTGCAAATACAGTGGGTTTTGAAGTTGCAACAAATAATCGTTTCTCTTCATCTTTTAACTCTTGTAAAATATAGGGAATCATCTCATATGCACTATTCTCAAGTAGGCCGCTTCGCTTTAGATATTCACGAAAATATGTAACAGCTTGCTCTACTTGTTTTTCGTCCATTCCGTATCTATCTACAAACGAATGCTGAATTGGTGGACCAATAAAAGAATCTAGCTCTTTCTGATTCGGTTCATCTATTCCCATTTTTCGCAATGCATATAAAACCGAATTTACAATTCCTTCTTTCGGATCTGTTAATGTTCCATCTAAATCAAATAAAAATGTTGTATACATCCATTCTCCCCCATTTACTTTACTGTGTATGTAATCCACCAAAAACATTCACCCATATGAACTTCTAAATCTATTGCAAAAAGTTCAAAGGTAGCTATCAGTTCTTCTTTCGTATAATAGTTCTTTATAATTTCATAATGTTCTCCACTAGCAAGTGAACGAACTTTATACGTATTTTCATCTCCATCTTTATATAAAAGCTGTCCACCAATTCCTTCATTATACATATTATCTGCGAAGCAAATCATTGCTCCTTTTTCTAACACTTTATGAAATTGTTCTAGAAAATTAGTGACTTCTTCTTTTGCAATGTGCGAGAACCAAAAGTTTGCATATGCTCCTTGAAATGTTTTCTGGAATCTTCCCAACTCAAATGCGTCTCCTTTATGAAAAGAAACTCTTTCTTTTGGAAGTTCCTTTGCTTTTTCTACATCTAGTACTTCTTCAGAGTAATCTATTGCTGTAATATACGCAGCGACTTCCACTACATATTGCGTCCAATATCCTGTACCACAAGCGACTTCTAGAATTTCCTTCTCACGAAATAACTCTTTCAGTTTTTGTTGTAATATGAATTGTTCCGCTTGTCTCACTGCATCGTCTCTATCATATACCGTTTCATACTCTTTGGCACGATTACTATAATATGTATACATAACACATCACCCCTAATTGACAAATCTCCACCCTTTCTATCATTATCAAAATATTCGTTCGCTTTGGAATTTTATCGTTTTTCTGCACACATCATTTGTTTCTCTTCAAATCGATCCAAAAATAGATATAATCCAATTGTATGATAAATATAATTTCATAGAAAAATGGTGATCAAAAATGACGATAACATTAATTTTCATAATGGCTTTTACAATTATCATCCATGCAGTCGAAACGAGTTCTTATAGTATTCGACTTGCAGGCGTTCGTTTAAAGAAAATTGCCGTTGCATTATCCGTTGTTGGGATGGTATTACTCATTTCGCGAACATCCAACTTACTACAAGCTTTTTTACTTGGTGGGATTATTGATCGGGCGAAGAGTGGTGCTTCTGTTAATTTAGAAAGTACGATGCGTCTTGTTTTATTATCCGCTTCTATCGGCACACTTCTCGCAATTATTTTATATCCGACTTTAACGAAGCTATTTGGATATGTCATTCAAAACTTTGAGATAGATGGTTCATTCATTCGAATGATGAAAACAAACAATGTGCAAAAATTGAAGTATACAAAAAAATATGTTCGTTTTCCAAAATTCGAAATGATCCACCGTATGCGAATTGGCGGTATTCCAAAACGAATTATGCTCATTAATATGTTTGCAACCGCAATTTATACCGCAGGGGTCCTTTCCGCCTTATATGCTTCTTATTTGAGCCCGAAATTTGCAACGAAAGCAATCACGGCTTCTGGCCTTATTAATGGATTTGCTACAATCTTATTGACTGTACTGTTAGATCCGCGTATTGCCCTTTTAACAGAGCGTGCGCTTCAATCAGAAAACGGCGCTGATACAATGGGGAAAATGTTCGGTTGGCTTATGATTTCAAGGTTTCTCGGTACATTATTAGCTCAGCTCATATTTGTACCTGGCGCATATTGGATTTTATGGATTATTAAACTCATGCATTAAATGACCACTACATCATCCTTGATGGTGGGGATCAGTGAATGATACTCATTATGACAGCTCGATTAACAGAAGCAATACTTGATGAAGAGAAAGATATACTATATTCAAAAATTCTTAAATTACTTAAATGAAAAGTTACATTTAATAAGGAGGGAAATGTATGTATATTAAAACAGAACAAGATATTATTAAACTCATACAAAACGATACTTGAATGATGGAAATATTACAGACAGCAAAATCCCTACAACTACCTGATTGGTGGATTTGTGCTGGATTTGTTCGTTCTAAGATTTGGGATGTTCTTCATGGATACGAAGTAAGAACTCTAACGCCAGATATAGATATCATCTATTTTGACCCATTACATATAAGTGTATCCACCGAAGAAAAATTAGAAAATAAGCTTAAAAGTATAGATTCTACTATTCCATGGTCAGTGAAAAATCAGGCTCGCATGCATGTAGTCAATAACATGCCACCTTATTCATCTTCAGTCGATGCAATTTCTAAATTCCCAGAAACAGCGACTGCTCTTGGAGTTACATTAGATAAACAAGATAATGTTGTATTAACCGCCCCTCACGGAATAGAAGATGTTCTCACGTTACAAGTGAAACCAACACCTCATTTCCTCGAAATGAAAGAGCGCACTAATATGTATAAAAAAAGATTACAAAAAAAGAACTGGCAAAGTAAATGGCCTAACATTACAATCTTCCATCCTGAAATTTAAACATGAAGAAAAAAGGCGCTTCTCATTTTTATGAAGCACCTTTTCTTAATTTACTTCAAAAAATCAATTACCGTTTCTGCAAATTGATTCGCTGCTTCATAATGCGGTGTATGACCACTCTCTTCAAAGACAATAATTTTACCATTTTGAACATCTCTTTTAAATGTTTCGATTTGTTTTTTACAGGTTACCACATCGTGTTTTCCCATAATGAGCAACATCGGATTCTCCACATCTTTTAATTTTGATAATAATGATTGATGAATTTTCCCTTCCTCTTTCAGTCTTGTAAAATGAATATCGGAACGATCATAAAACTTTCCCCATTCTTCCTCACTATACAAACTATAATCTGTTTCATCCTCAACGTTATTATAGATTTCTATTCTGTGTTCTTCTAATTCATCACTCAATCTTAAATATGCTTCTAGTAATTCCTCTGAACTAGCATTACTCTCTGAAATAGCTATACAATTTTTCCCCTGCTGTTCTTTTCCATACTTCTTTAACAGGGCTCCTGTCTTTTTTAATAAAGCTCTACTTGTTAAGGAAAAATCAAAAGTGGGTCCTTCAAAAATGATTTTTCGAATAGATTGTGGATACATTACTGCATATAACAATGCTAAAAATCCTCCAAAAGAATGCCCAATAACAGACCATTTCTCAGTGTTTAACATCTTCCTTAACTCTTCGCAGTCTTCAATAAGATCTCGTAGTCCAAACCGCTCTTGCTGTCCAATTTCCTCTGAACGCCCTACCCCGCGTTGATCCATGGCAATGAGACAAAAAAAATCTTGTAATCTATGTGCTTGATGATAGGAAAAATCAAAACACATCTCACCAGGACCTCCATGAAGATACAATACAGGATGATTCTCTAGTGATCCATGCATCTCCACATACAGCTTTTTCCCGCGCACTTCCACCATTTTACCTTGTAATGGTACTTCTTTTTCTTGTTTCATCTCTTTCTCCTCCTATTTTTATATTTCGACACCATATACAAATAGGAGGACCACGAATCCGTACATGTTATGTATCTGTAATACAACAATACATCTTTCTATCCTCCGTTTGAAAATACTACATTCAATTTTAATTTTACGTTTTTATAAAAAAGCTTCATCCAATGCTTTTTTTACAGCTTCTCCCCTTCCTGATACTTGAAGCTTCATATAAATAGAAGAAGCGTAATTTCTTACAGTTCCTTCCGATAAGAATAGCTTTGCTGCAATTTCTTTATAGCGAAGCCCTTCTTTGAGACAACCTAATACATCCATTTCACGGGGAGTCAATTCATAAGGAAGCTTTTTCGGTATTGGACTATATTCTTTAAATAAACGATTCGCTATGTCATGGGACAACATCGTCCCTCCTGAGTTCACTAACTGAATAGCAGCTACTAACTCTTTTGGTTGAACGGATTTAAGAACATACCCCTCAACTCCCGCTTCAATTGCTTCAGAGGCACTAGAAGTTTCTTCAAAAGTTGTCACCATGATTACTTTGGTACCTGGCCATCTATGTTTGATTTCCTTCGTTGTTGTAATCCCATTCATCTCAGGCATTTGTATATCCATAAGAACAACATGTGGTTGCTTTTCTTCACATTGTTTTAAAGCCTGTACTCCACTATTCGCAACAGATACGCGAAAACCGTATTCCCTCAATAAAAGCTCTAAGCTATCCGAAATGATAGGTTGATCATCTACTATTAATATGCGAATCTCATCTTGCACAAATGATTCCTCTTTATGTAAACCAGGAATGATACAGGTTATAATTGTTCCTGCATTCTTAGTAGAATCAATACTCAAGCTCCCTTGATATTCACTTAGCCGTTCTCTCATTCCCGATAGACCAAATCCCTCTTGTATGACTTCCATTCCGATACCATCGTCTTGTATTTGAAGCATTACATGATTTTTATGATATTGTAAAAGTACTTGTATCGTTTCTGCTCCCCCATGTCTTGTTGCGTTTGTCATTGCCTCTTGTAAACAACGACAGAAAATCCTCTTCAACTTTTTAGCAATTGGATAATATCCTCCAACTGTACGAAATACTACCTGAACATTTGTAGTACTTTTAAACTCTTCTATTAAGTTCAATAAAGACACATCTAGATTTGATTCTTCTTGAGGATCCATTTCATGAACCTGTCTTCGAATATTATCTAATGCAGATCGTGATATATCTAATATTTCTTGTAACTTTTCTTTTCCCTCTTGCGTTGTTAGATGTGGTCGTAATGTTTCCATACTCAATATAACCGAAGTAAATTTATAACCTATCGTGTCATGTAATTCTCTTGCCATCCTATCTCTTTCTTCAAGCAAAGTTATTCTTTCTACTTGGGACGAGTATTGTTCTAAAATCGCATTCTTATCTTTAATCAAATTCAATTTTTGCTTAATAGCATCCATAGAATAAACAGCTCTTTGTAGTAAATGCCCTACACCATATATAAAAAGAACATCAAATATACTTAGAAGCAGCTTATTGCGATTAAACCCAAAATTAAAGAAAACTCCCAATACATAGATAATTATCATTGCAGGTAATGCATAGAAGTTTACTTTTCCACGGCAAAAAAATGCAAGCGTTAAAATTGCAGGAGATAAAAATTGAGCCAAATGATACGTATATGCAAAATAAAGTGAAAGTCCCCCCACTAAAATAATTTCTGTTACTACATATAACTCACTTTGTAATTTATATAATATGACAGGTATGACATAAGACAAAAATGTACTTATAAAAACAATCTCAAGTGGAAAGTTTGGATTATCTTGATATGTCAAAGTAACAATTGCAACAATCCAAGTAATCCGAATGAGTATTATTCCCCATTCCTGCCAAAGTAACTTATTTTTTATGTCGTTCAACTTTCATATGCCCCCCTATCCAAATGAACATTATATATATATTCCCTGTTTTTCCTATATTTTCATTTTCATCATAGCAAGGTTATGACACTTTGTCACTGCCTTATATTACATTCTTTTTGCTATGTTAGTAGCCGAAAGGTATCACTAATATTAAGGGAGTGAACAAAATATGTGTATTTTAAAAGTACAGAACTTAACTAAGAAAATTGGAAAGTGCACACTTGTTAATCGAATATCATTTGATGCTCAAAAAGGAGAAATTCTTGGTCTTCTAGGCCCAAATGGCGCTGGAAAAACAACTACAATTAAAATGATTGTTGGCTTGATCTCTAAAACCAGTGGAACAGTCACAATTAACAAAAAAGACACAAGCAAAGACTTTAAAGAAGCTATGAAACATGTTGGAGTGATTGTTGAGAATCCTGATTTATACAACTTTTTATCTGGCTATGATAACCTCCTTCACTTCTCTAGAATGACACCGAATGTTCCTAAAGAACGTTTAGATGTAGTTATTTCTTTAGTTGGGTTAGAAAAAAGTATTCATAATAAAGTTTCCACTTTTTCTCTCGGGATGAAACAACGGCTTGCTCTTGCAATCGCTTTAGTTCACAAACCTTCCCTTCTCATTTTAGATGAACCTACTAATGGGCTGGACCCTCAAGGCATTCGTGATTTAAGACTTCATTTAAAGCAACTAGCCGCAGACGAAAATGTAGCAATTGTTGTTTCAAGCCATCTAATGGCCGAAATGGAAATGATGTGTGATCGCATCGCTATTTTAGACAAAGGAAATCTAATTGGTATACATGATATAAAGGATATTACAAAAGAACAGATACAATCTGTACAATTTGAAGTAGATCGGACAGACTTAGCAATCCCACTCTTACAAAAATTAGTAATAGGTGAAGAAATCATAACAAATCAAAATGTCATTACGATCAAAATAAGTAAAGAACATATACCTGCAATTTGCGATACATTAGCCAAAAATGGAGTGAATGTTTATGGTGTTCAAACCATTAAAACAACTTTAGAAGACAAATTTATTGAAATGACTGGAGATGGAGTGCACAATGATTAATCTAATAAAAAATGAAAATATGAAAATTTTCAAACGAAAAAGAACTTGGATTATGGTAGGTGTTATGGTTGTATTTATTTTCATTCAATTCCTAAACGTAAAGCTTTCCAGCCAAGTTAATTATGGGGATGACTGGAAGATATCTCTTATTGAAGAAAATGCATTACTTCAAGTTGAAAAAGAATCTCTAAAATTACCTATTGAAAAAATAGAAAATGAAAAAAAACTTTTACTAAATAATTATTACATTGACAGTAATATAAAGCCAACAAACAATGCATGGTTCTTTACGATTGGACAAAGTACAAATTTTTTAATAGCTCTCTCCATTCTTACACTCATAATAGCTGGTGAAATTGTTGCAAGTGAATTTCAATCCGGTACAATTAAATTTTTATTAACACGAACCGCTACTCGCACACAAATATACTTTTCTAAATATATTTCTACTTTATTATTTGGATTTTTCTTAATCGTAATAACGTTCCTTCTTTCCATTCTATTTAGTGGCATTCTTTTAGGCTTTGATGGAATAAATGGTGAATACTTATTTGTCAAAGATCATGCCGTTCAAAAAACAAGCGTCCTTCAGGCACTAATTGGTAGCTTATTATTTAAGATGCCTTACTTAATTATTGTTGCAACTTTAGCATTTATGATTTCAGCGACGTTTAAAAGCACTACATTCTCTATCGTATTTTCTCTTTTAGTAGCAATTGCGGGTTTTGTCATGAGTATCTCATTAAAAGGTTTCAGCTGGACAAAATATTTCATCTTCTCTCATACGGATTTATCAAGTTTCGTATATGAGAATCCCCCTGTAGAAGGCATGACTTTCAGTTTTTCTATACTATTTATCTTAATTCATATATTCATCATGCATGGAATTGCATACCCCATATTCGTAAAAAAAGATGTCGCTTAAATTTTTTATTAAAGACTGGAGGAAAATACATTGAAAAAAAGATGGATTAAATTCTGTATATTAATAACTCTTATACTTACTGGTTGTTCAAATTCCGAAGGTGAAACAATGGAACAACAACTAGAGCTACCCACTACTGATGTTAAAACTTTAAAACTAGATAACCGTAACGGTAATATCCATATTTCAACAAACCTTAAATCAGATAAAATAGAAGCTTCTATTACTGCAAAGGCTAAAGGTATCAGCATGGATAAATTAAAACTAGATCTTTCAGCCAAAAATGGAATTGCAACTTTAAACACTTCTTTTGATGGACAATTTTTTAGCAATAGCGAAACTTGGGTTGATGTCAAACTATCATTACCTAAAAACATAAAAGTTGAATTTAAAAAAACTCATAGAGACGGCGATATCAGAGTCTCTAACCTCGATTCAGATATAAATATACTTAATGTCAACGGTAATATTGACATTTCCAACGTTAATGGAACTGTCAGTGTAACAAATAGAGATGGAAATGTAGATATTGTGCATACAAAGTCTGACATTAATCTTGATAATAACAACGGCAAAGTCGCTATTAAAGATATAAAAGGATCTATAAGAGCCAAAATTGGTGATGGTTCAGCCGATATCAATAATATCGAAAAGAATGTTACCATCTTAGGTGCAAAAAGCGATAAAATAAAAGTACATAATGTTACAGGGAAAATAACTTTTAATAAATAAAATTGATTTACTTATACAGGATAAAAACCAACCGCATTTTTTAATAATTCGGTTGGTTTTTTCTTAAATACGTTAGATAATTTCTAAATATTCAATCATCTATATTTAAATAATCCCAATCACATTCAAAAAGACAATGACAATTGCGATCGGCGCAACATATCGAAGCAAGAATGCCCAGCAAGTGAATAATGCTTTCCCGTAATTACCGCCAACAAAAAATTCTGCTTCTAATACCTTTTTCTCCATTTTAAATGAGACGAAAATACTAATAAACAAAGCTCCAAGTGGCATTAAAATATTACTAGATAAAAAGTCTACCGCATCAAAAATATTTTTACCGAAGATTGTAATATCATTCCATACACCAAATGAAAGTGCAGATGGGATACCAACTAAGAAAATTAAAAATCCAATGATCCATGACAATTTCTTTCTTCTTTCTTGCTGTCCATTCGCTAGTGCTGAAACAACCGTTTCAAGTAGTGAAAACGCAGATGTTAATGTTGCAAATGTGAATAGTGCAAGAAATACTGTTAAGAAAAAGCTACCAAATGGAATTTGACTAAAAACTGAAGGTAACACAATAAATAGTAACCCTGGTCCTTCTGTCGGTTTCATTCCTAGTGAAAATACTGCTGGGAAAATAGCTAGACCAGCGAATAAAGAAACAAATAAGTTTAGTCCAACAATTGTTACCGCTGAACGTGGCAAACTTTCTTTTTTATTTAAATAAGAACTATACGTGACCATGATGGATATCCCAATGCTAATAGCAAAGAATGATTGCCCCATTGCAAACAAAATACTTTCTGATGTGATTTTTGAGAAATCCGGCTGTAAGAAGAATTTGACTCCTTTCATCGCATCATCAAGTGTTAAAGAGCGTACAATAAGAGCAACAAATAAAATGAACAATGCTGGTAACATATATTTACTCGCTTTTTCGATTCCGTTTTGTACCCCTTTTGATACAACCCAAATCGTAATAAACATAAAAGCAAAATGGCCAACAATTGCCCAAACTGGATCCCCAATTGTTTCTGTAAATAGTGAACTATAATTTTGCTGCGGTATAATCAGTTGCCCAGTTATCCCTCTGAATAAATAGATTAATACCCAACCACCAACAACACTATAAAATGATAACAAAATAAAACAGGTTCCAACGCCAAGACGTCCAATCCAATGCCAGCCTGTATTTGGTGCGATACTTTTAAATGCTCCAATTGCTTGCTTTTGTGTACTGCGCCCTATCATAAATTCAGCTATCAATAACGGAAGACCTATTAATACCGTAAACAATATAAAGATTAAAAAGAATGCTCCTCCCCCGCTCTTTCCAGCAATATAAGGAAACTTCCATATTGCCCCAAGTCCAATTGCCGATCCTGCTGCAGCCATTATAAAACCTAATTTCGAAGTCCACTGCTCCGTCTGTTTCATCCTATTTTCCTCCTAATTACATCTTTTTATATTAATAAATAAATATTATTGACCAATCCAAATAAAACCTCCATTTCTTCCTATATATAATAAAAAATGGCCCAGCATCTCTTTATATAAAGAGACGCTAAGCCATTTACTTAACGCGGTACCACCCTTATTGATTCCATTATGAATCCACCTTAGCAGTAATCGTTTGATTACAAACCTGTTATCGAAGGTTAACCGTTAAGATTTACTAAGAATTAGACTTCTGTTCCACCTTACTGCTCCTAGGCGAGTTCAGGATGTCATTTGACTATGTCACACCAACCCATAGCTCTCTTTACAAACACATGACCTTACTACTCCTATTCAACGCACTCTAATATTCTGAATATAATTTCTTTTGAAATTACTACGAATTATATCGGTTATATTTATGACTGTCAAGTAAGTTATTTATTTTTTTGTCGAAAAAGAGGTTTTTTAAAAAAATATGTTTCTTTATCATTCGATCTATTTTCATTATCATTGGCATTATTTCTATTTGTGGCTTACCAAAATTATTTTTAGGAGTATCTCAAAAACCATTAACTATACAAGGAATGGAGCCCCCGCCATTATTACAATTTAATATGAGTCAATACGTAGACTCAATACTAAACGTCATCTCTTCTTTATTTAATCCCACTAAAATAACTTACAAAGTTAGTTCTAACTTTCAATCACCTGACCTTGACTTATTTCCATATTTACTTGATTCTTATCTACATACATTACCAATTATGATCGGCGCTTTCCTAGTCGCCTCTATCACTAAAAAAGAATCTTCGCAACAAGCGCGAAGATTCTTTTCACTTTATGGTATGAGACGCGTACAATCTCTTGGAAATGCACCTGCTTCCCGAACATTCGATAATTCTAGAAACTTATATACAAGTCTTTCAAGTCCAATTCCAAATCCCCCATGCGGCGGACAACCATACCGGAATGTATCGATATATGACTGGAATTTTTCATAATGTAATCTTTTTTCTTTAAAAGAAGTAAGTAACATATCGTACTCATGAATTCGCTGCGCACCTGATGTAATCTCTAATCCTTTATACAATAAGTCAAAAGAGTCCGTAACAGCTTGATTTTCTTTATTCGGCATCGTATACATCGGCCTTGCTTCTTTCGGATAATGTGTGATAAAGACAAAATCACTACCGTATGTTTCCTTCACATATTTTCCAAGTAACTTTTCACCTTCTGTATCTAAATCCCCTACCGGTGATCCTTTTCGATACTTTGTTTTCAAAATACGCTGCGCCTCTGCCAGTGTAACCTTTGGAATTTCCGTAATGATAGGAACCGTAACTTGCAATAGCTGTAATTCTTTTTCACACTTTTGTTCTACCTTTTCAAACATATAATGTAGAACATCCTTTTCTAATTCCATCACTTCATAAAAATCTTCAATAAAACCGATTTCTACATCGAGTGATATATATTCATTCAAATGACGGGAAGAGTTATGATGTTCAGCACGATAAACAGGGGCAATTTCAAAAACACGTTCCAATCCACCTGCGACCATCATTTGTTTATAAAACTGTGGAGATTGAGCTAAATACGCTTCTTTTTGGAAATATGGAAGCTTAAAAACATTTGCTCCCCCTTCTGCTCCTTGCGAAACAATTTCCGGTGTAAATACACGTGTGAAATCGTTCTCTATTAAAAAATCACTAAATGCCTGTACGAGCGTAGATTGAATCGTAAAAATGGCTTGTATCCGTTCATGCCGAAGCGATATGACGCGCTCATTTAACATTTGATCTAAACCAACTTGTAACTTTCTTTTATTCACTTCAAAAGGAAGTGGCTCAGAAGTATTTAACACTTTTACTTCTTCTACAAGCAGTTCCACACCTAATTCTGTTTTTGTGGTTTCCACAATTTCACCAATAATTTGAACAACACTTTCTACGTCTACTTTATATCCCGCTAATTCTTTTTCTAACACGCATTGAATAACACCTGTTCGGTCACGTAATAATAAAAAACTGATATTCCCCAAATGACGAATTTTTTTCACCCAACCTTGTAGTAAGACCACCTTTTTACTAGCTGTTTTACATTCACAAACGAGTGACCGCTTCATTGTTTGGTCCATTATTTTTCCCTCCCATGTTCTCATATTTATTTGCATGATTGTTGTCATCATCATCATCCACGGCCACTCACCTCCTTTCAAAGAATACAAAAATCCGCCCCTATAAATAGGGACGGATTTTTCCGCGGTACCACCCAAATTGTCATACTGACCATCTTAAACCTGATAACGGTAGGTACCGTTTGCTTTTACTAATCTTCACGTTCAAAGCAACGCTCACAGGTGTCTTTCCATCATGCGGTATCGCAATCTTTTCAGCAGTCGATTGCTCTCTGTAGACCCTAACATGATGTACTTTTCCTATTCATCACTTTTTATATTTACAGAGTATTCTATTCCTTTAAGAGAGAAAATGCAAGATGTTTTTTCTTTATTTTCTGATTTCAATCTCAAGTCCATTCTGAAACAATTTCTTCTAATGTCATTCCTCGCGAACCTTTCACTAAAACAACATCAGTTTAGTTTGCCAATTCTTCAAGTTCTTTTGCATCATGACTTCCCCTCCCACTCAGAAAGAAACTATTTCATTACATAGCAATTTGTTTTCCTAGGCATATTATTAGTAAATTTCTTCTGGAGGTCTATACATGAGAAAAATTATAAGTTTCTTACTCTTACTATTATGCACGATAATGACAAATCAAGCATACGCTTATTCCCCACAATCATTACCCATCTCACAGAATTCAAAACAATGGAAAGTCAATATTGACGAAGTAAAGAAAACAGACAAAAACATGTTACCACCTAAAAAAGGTGTTTTTCACACGTATCACTTCTCAGTACAAAATATCGGAAAAGATGAAGTATATAACGTCCAAGTAGAAGTATTCCGAAATGAATCAAACACGGAAACAAAATATGAACTATTTTCTTTAAAAGAAGCTCGATTAGCAAGTGGGAAAACAGGGTTTGAACATGCGAATTTTCCTGTTTCCGTAAAAACAAGTGAAGTAGATGTCATGATTACATGGCAAGAACATCCTTTCCGTGCAATGCGAAATGGTCAAAAAGTTGAGGGAAGAAAGTTTAAAGAACATTTTGTTTTTAAGGGATCTCAAAAATAAAATTCTTCTACTAGATTAGAAAAGATTCCTTGCAATAATCATATCTGTATCTTCAAACTCATAAAACAAATATATTAAATGTAAAATTGCGTTGTTCTTTCTAAAAAATATTAGGAAAGAATGACGCTTTTTTGTATCATTCTTTTTTCCTTTAAAACTCTAACTACCTTTCAACTTCTCAGCATGGCTCCATCAAATGACCTTAATGCATAGTATTCGATTTAGCATGCAGGAAAAATCAAAGTCAATCACTAATAACCAGTATGTAATGAAAAAATACTGATTAAAATTCATCTTATAAGTGGAGGTTTACGATTATGACTCATACCAATTATGCACTAACAACAGGAAAAACAGAGCTAGTGGTTATCATTGGGGGCGGTATTGGAGGATTACTAACTGCAAGAGTACTTTCTACCTACTATAAAGAAGTGCTTATAGTCGATAAAGATGCTTTTCCAGAAAGACCTAACAATCGCTCTGGCACTCCACAAGCCTTCCATCCACATCGTTTTACCCAGCGTGGTAAGTTAATTACAGAACGACTCTTTCCAGGCTATGAAAATGATTTAGTAGCACAAGGTGCACCCTCAGTACTAAACAAAACCATCCATAACATGAATCAATACGGTACGATAGAAATGCAATATCCACGGAATGATGTCAAATTCAGTAGAGCTTTGCTTGAATGGACACTTCGTAAACAAGTACAAAAAATTTCTAATATTAGTTTTCTCACAAATCATAACGTAATTGGTTTATTAATGACGATTGATCAAACAACTGTTACAGGCGTCCAAGTCTCAGAACGCGGAAAATCTGAACAAGTACGAACACTAAATGCTGATTTGATAGTTGATGTTAGTGGTCGTTCCTCTAAACTCGTAAATTGGCTTCAAGATCAGGGTTATGATGTGCCAGATTCAGATCGCTTGAAAGTCTCCCTTGGATATAGTACTCGCCGCTATAAGGTTCCCTCCCACCTACTACATCTCACAGAAAAATGGGACACAATCAATATTGCAGGGCAGCCCACTAACGGAACTTTTACAGGCGTCTTTTCCTTTATTGAAAATAATATTGCCGAGGTATTACTCTATAGTCCAGGTGGACATTATCCTCCTACAAATTCTGAAGAGTTTGAACAGGCTATTTCCCAGCTCCCAAGTCCGATAATTGGCGAAATTTTGCACGAATTTGAACCGATATCCTCTCCCCGGAGTTATCGTGTCCCAGAACTGTTTCGTCATCACTTTGAACAAATGAATCGATGGCCCTCGGGATTGTTAGTTTTGGGAGACGCATTCTGTATTTACGATCCAATTTTCGGTCAAGGAATGACCGTTGCTGCAATTGAAGTAGAAGTACTCGAGTCCTGCTTGCAAGAACAACAAAATAATCCTACTCCTTTTTTTGAACAAAGAGTTCTCAAAAAAATGCAGGATGTAATCGAACCAGCTTGGTGGCTCAATTGCGCTACCGATTTGCAGTGGAAAGGTATAGAATATGTGAGTTCACAACAATTAAAAGGGATTTCTTTTGGCCAAAAATATATGGATTTATTTCTTAAATATGCCACAACCGAACGTGATTTCAAATTATACGGAATGTATTGGGCAGTAAACTCATTAGCAATCTCACCACATACTATATTTGATCCACAACTAGTAAAGACCATTCTCACTTCATCTAATGAAGGGCAGCACTTCCTCGATGAACTTTTACTAACCTATAATCAATCATTAGAAGAAGTATTAAATCAAATTGTACCTAATTTCTCTCAAACAGCCTTTGCGTCAGTAAATCAATAAACCTGTAAAGCTCCTAAATTAATAGAAAGTTAAATTTACATTTTTGATAGTAGGTACAAATAAAAAATGAAAACCCGACATATCATCAATTATGTCGGGTTTTCATTCTTATTCATATTCTTAATTTGTACTGATTCCTCTTGCCGCCCAAATCCGATCAATTTCCGCTGCATGTTGCCCACCATATAGAAGAGCATCTGCTTGTTTAATCGCTTTTGCCCCATCACGGAATTTAGCATTTGGCGTTAATGACCAGTGCGATTGTAAAATGATTTTTGTGGCTACATCACGGCCAAAGGATTGTGCCATTTCATACTCTCCTTGGGACCAAATTTCTCCGTCTGCATGTACTTCATTTTGCACATCTCTTGGGTACACCTTATTATTATCTAATCGACGCAAACATGTTGGGTTTGAACTTGAATAAGAAGTCGCATCCCATTCTCCTACACATGCTTTTCCATATCCTGTAGTTGATGTAGCATCTTCATAAGTTGCACCTAAGAAATCTCCAAATCCTTCTCCCATCGCCCCACCTTCTGGAGAACTACCAAAACCCGGAACTTGATTATCTTGAATCGAATGCCCATATTCATGTGCGATGATTCCCGCATCCTCAGCATCATCTACTCCACCAGTTCCGAATGTTAAATCTTTCGTTGACGGAGAGTAGAAAGAATTATCATCTCTCGTTCCGTTCACATTTACTTTAATAGAACGATTGTTAATGTTCTTAAATCCTATTTGTTGAATGTAACGTTGTAAAGTATCAATATGATAATATGCCATTACATCTTCAAAACTATCATTTGAACGTGTGTAATTAAATTGAAGAGTTGAAGATTTTGTTTTTGCCTTTGAAGAAATTGTGACATAATCTCCAACTAAAAAGCCCGTTCCATTTAAACCTTTTAAAGTAACTGTTTTTAATTGATTATTTAATGCCGCTGAATCTGCATCATTATTATCCTTTAACCCTGTTACACTGCCGCTTGTTACGACAGGATTAGGCAAGAATACTTTGCCTGTTCCCTCCGCTTTACGGTTTATATCTACCTTTTTTAGTAGCTTTCCATTTTCAGCGTCAATGAATGTTTCCCATGCACCAAATGGTTGATTAGAGTGAACTACAACTCGGTATACAGGAATGGCAACTCCCTCTTCAATCATATAGCCAAATTCTTTCATCGTTGGAGCCCATAAATTTTGTTCACTTTCTCCACCAACATATGCCTTTGATTTTTGCTCTGCATCTTTTTCACTAATTTTTTGCTTTATTTCTTTCACATTTTGAACAGGTTGATAATCAGAAACGGCAAGCATTCCTTGTCCAGTTCCATTTAGTGTAACGGTTACCTGTCTTGAAAATACGGGGGAACCATTTACTACTTGTTGAAATCTAACATATGATGCTACCTGTGTATCAGTAGTTGAAATATACTGTAGGTCTGATAGATCTGGCTTTAATGAATATTGCGCGGCATTCGCTTTTAAATATTCGACTGCTTTTCCTTGAGGAGAATACCGGTCTATCTTTACTTGTTTCTCTTCTACCGCTGAAGCAGTAGTAGATATTGTGCCTAACACTAATGGTATTGCTGTAGCGATTGCCACTACTCTTTTTTTGAACATTAGAACCACTCTCCACTCTCTTAATAAATTTTGAATGTACGAGTAATTCTATAAGGCTTATTATATTACCTTTCTCTTTTTTAAATTAATAGATAACGTAATATTTTCTCAATATTTGTGTATCAAAATGATAAATACTTTCGAAAGATATAACTCACTATTAGTAGAAGGTTATAATATTTAATTATTAATCATACGTAATCCAACGGTCTTTTACGGGTAGTTGATCCCACGCCTAACTTCTTTGCTTTTGCTGAATTTTGAGGTGAGGATCTTACTGCTCGTTAAGCGGGATTAAAAAACGGGCTATTTTTTACCTAACGATAGGTTGAAAAACATTTTAATGAATGCTATTCTGAATATAATCTTACATGTTAGGAGGCTCAATTATGAGTAAAAGTGAGGAAACCCTTTCTGCAATAATCGAGGCAAGTTATCGTTTATTTGCGGAGTATGGAATCGCTAAGACCACATACACAATGATTGCCGAGGAAGTCGGAATCGCAAAACCATCTATTTATTATTACTTTAAATCTAAAGATGCATTAATTGAAGGTTTATTTGATGAACTATGTCAAGCAGTTCCATTTTCAACCTTCTTTAAGACTGATGAATTTACAAAGAGCAATTTCATTGAAAAATGTATTGAAATTGGTGTAAACATAATCGATGAACAAGATAAAGATCCTTATTTTAACCGTGTCCTACAAGAATACTTGTTACTTGCATCTAGAAATAACAATTACAATGAACGGCTCCTTTCCATACAAAGAGAATATTTAAAGGGATTTGAAGCACTTCTTACTAAAGCAAATTCATTGCAGCTTATTGAGGATGATAATCTGACAGCCAAAGCTCATATGCTTGCATTGGTACTTGATAATATAGGGAATTTCATGATGTTTGATACGAATATGGACTATAAACAAATATGGGTTGAAGCTGTGCACAGCATATTTAAAGGACGTGTTTCCCATGGTTCTCGTTCTTCTTAGTTGGTATGTTGATTGGACGAATGGATCTTCATGATCATAAAATTAGAAAAAAACTATTAATATTCAGTCTAACCATTACATTAACTGCTGAATTCTTATCAAAAGCATTGACTTACTTTTTTATCCCCCATATCGGAAAAGAAGCTTCTACCTTTTTATTTAATACAGGACCTATTTTACCAAACATTTTATACATCTTATCTGCCACCGGATCTTCTTTAATAATCTTGATCCTTTGCTTATTTATTATTGAAAGGCATGAAACAAATTGGTTTATTGGGACCATCGTTAAAACCGGACAATTAACTTTAACTCATTATGTAAGTCACGTCATTTTAGGCATCGGAACATTGATCCTTTTAAACAGACTTGAAAATCAATCTTTATCTTTCGTATTAATATTCGCTATCTGTTTCTTCATTTTTAGTATATTATTTAGTGGTTTATGGAGAAATAAATTTTCTAGAGGACCTATAGAGTGGGTTATGAGAAAGATCACTGGATAAGTTATTAATTTATCACCCTTTTTCCACATATAAGGAAATGACGAATAACATTATGTAATAAATTACTGATAACACGTACTATTTTTCACATGGCATAATCCAAAGTTGAGGTAATGTATCGGAGACTTGCACTTTTAATTCGATACGTTTGTTCGCTAATAAGACCGAATGAGCTTCTAATACCTCTTAACAGAAATCTGTCCACATGTGTTAAACTTGGATGAAAATCTCCTTGTCCACTTTCTAACTTTGAATGATCAAATAAATCGTTATATTTCTTTTAAATAATAATAGTTAATTCATGCTTGATTTGAATAAGCATCTCAATAGTAATGAGATGCTTTTTTTTGTCTGAGGAAATCATCAGTTTCTTTATTCATAACATTCCTAAAATCGTTTCTGTATGATTGACTGACAGATGTTCCATGATGTTAAGTCACGATATTAATTAATATTGTTTAACGTCATTTGCTCGATTACAATGCATCTTTTTCTTCTCAGCTTCTTCTATATTCCATTCATCTCCCCAAAAAAGTGTAACTGTATCTTCAGCTTGCAAATTTTGATAAGCGTCTACTCTCTCTGTAACCCCATTATCAATTATATTTAACTCATCATTTAAGTTAATTATTGAAGGTTCAAATTCCTTTTCTGAATCATTTCGCTTATTAGTAGTCATACAACATCTCTCCTGTATAATGAAATGCTTACCATACACAACGATAGTATTTCTATTTTATGTAAGCTTATACCTTTACGAACACTTGATTACGTATCTGTATGAATTATTTAAGGGCTTCTATAATTCCTCCATATACTTTTGTTTCGGTGAACATCATTCTATACTCCATATCTATTCTCCCTTTCTACTCAAATGAAGTTTTGATTTAGTATGTTTCATTTATACCCCTCGGTTCTGATTAAAATAGCCTTTTTGTTTAAATTTATACACAGTTTATATACAATTCAGACACATTTAACATGATGAGTTTCTGAAAATTGGTGGTAATATTAACTTGTTGAAAACGACATGTTTCGACAAATACAAATAGCCCTCTTTACCCCTGAATCCCTGCTCGACATTCCGCAGGGATTCTTGTAGTTTTTTACGATCCATTCTCAAGTTACTTTTGTAAAAAATCCGAACTTTCCATCTATATCCTATTTTTTATTTAGCTAGCTGGACTCAGTTTAATACGAACCTTTTTCTCACCTAACGAAATTTCATCATCTTCTTGTGACAATGCTTTAAACGTAAATTGTTTTACTAATAAATTTTCTTCTAATAAATCTTTATGCTTTGTTAGAGTGTTTTGTAATTCATCCTCTGTATCCAAAATAACATCTACTCGTAAATTAACTGGTAAATTCAATTGTTTTCGATACTCTTGAACAGCTCGAATAAATTCTCGCGCCACTCCTTCTTGTAATAGTTCATCTGTCACATTCGTATCTAACATTACCGTATATTGTCCATTTGTAGTATTAGAAAACCCTACTTTGGGTACTTGTTCTACTAATACATCTTCAAGCGTTACAACAACTTCTTCCCCAGATACAAGCTTACACAATGCTTTTTCAGTCGAAACAAAGTTTTGTACTTCTTCTTGCGATAATTGTTTTAGCCATTGATTTACAGCGTTAACGTTCTTCCCGAACTTCGGTCCTGCAGTCTTAAAATCGAGCTTTAATTGGTACGATGTATACTGTGTTTCATCTAATTCTACATGAAATGCTTTTACATTCAGTTCATCCATAACAATATCACGATAGGATTCCCAGTCCACTTTCTGCTCATGGTGCTCAAGTAATACAAGCTCTGCTAATGGTTGCTTCACTTTTAATCCATGCTGATTTCGGTTGCTACGTCCCAGCTCAACAACTTGTAAAACGGCATTCATTTCTTGCTCTAACTTGGTTTGAATAAGCTTTTCATCCGCTGTTGGATAATCTGTTAAATGAACACTATTTCCTTCTAAGTTAAGATGAATATCTTCCGCGACAAATGGAGTAAACGGAGCAAGTAATTTACTAAGCGTAACAAGCACTTCATGAAGCGTTTCATATGCAGCTGCCTTTTCAGGATTCATGCCAGACTCCCAAAAACGATTGCGCGAACGTCTTACATACCAGTTACTAACCTCATCTACAAGAACCGCAATTTCACGCGCTGCATTTGTAAATTGATACTCGTCTAATGCATTTCTTACTTGTTTCACTGTACTATGAAGACGTGATAATACCCACTCATCTAATTTCGTCCGCTTGACCTCATACTTTTCTTTTGGGTTGTATTTATCTAAGTTTGTATATAAAACATAGAAGCTATATACATTCACAAGTGTATCTACAAGTTTTGACTTCGCCTCTTGCACAGTTCTTTCAGAAAAACGCTTTGCATTCCAAGGTGCACTATCAACAAGAAGTGCCCATCTTAATGCATCTGCACCAAATTTCTCGACTAATTCTACTGGATCTAATGCATTCCCTTTACTTTTAGACATTTTCTGTCCTTGTTCATCTAACACATGCCCAAGAGATAATACACGTTTGTATGGTACTTTTCCGGTATATAAAGCCGCTACTGCTAATAAACTATAAAACCAACCACGCGTTTGATCGACACCTTCAGCGATTACATCAGCTGGAAATTGTTCCTCAAAAAGCTCTTTATTTTCAAACGGATAATGATACTGTGCAAATGGCATCGAACCGCTATCAAACCAAACATCGATTACTTCTGGCGTACGAGTCATCGAACTACCGCATTTTTCACAGCATACCTTCACTTCATCTACATACGGTTTATGCAGTTCCAAATTTTCTGCTGTATGCCCTACGCTATGTTTTCTCAATTCATCGATGCTCTTCGGTGCAAATTGATGATCACAGTTTTTGCATTCCCATACGTTTAACGGTGTTCCCCAGTATCGTTTTCGGCTAATATTCCAGTCCACCATATTCTCTAAAAACTTTCCAAATCGCCCATGTTTCATATGATCTGGATACCATGTGACTGTATTATTATTCTTTAAGAAAGTCTCTTTGATCTCAGTTGTCCGAATGAGCCAGCTTTCTCCAGCATAATACAAGAGTGGTGAATCACAGCGCCAGCAATGCGGATAACTATGTTCATATTTTTCTTTAGAGTATAGCAAGCCTTCCTGCGCTAAATAACGAACAATATCAACATCACATTCTTTCACAAACTTCCCTTGTAAAAATGGAACAGCTTCCGTATACTTACCTTGTTCATCCACAACATGAAGGAATGATAATCCTTGATTCTGTACAACTTTATAATCATCTTCTCCATACGCTGGCGCGATATGAACAAGCCCCGTACCACTATCTCCCGTAACAAAGTCTGCCGAAATAACACGATAGCCATTCGTAACTTCATTCATAGGAAATGGTGCTGCATATGAAGTACCTACTAATTCTTCTCCTTTATGGATAGACAATACTTGATAATCTTCTTTTAATACATTGCTTGCTCGCTCTTTTGCAACAACATAAACGGCCCCGTCTTTCTCTGCTTTCACATATTCCATATTCGGATGTACAGCAAGTGCTACATTGGCTGGAAGAGTCCATGGCGTTGTTGTCCATCCAAGAAAGTATTCATTTTGACTATTCAATACTTTAAACTTTACCGTTGCACTTAAATCTTTTACTGTTTTATATCCTTGCGCTACTTCATGTGAACTAAGTGATGTTTGACAACTTGGACAGTATAGTGAAACTCGGTGTCCTTTATATAGCAGCCCTTTTTCATGAATCGTTCCAAGAATATGCCATACACTTTCGATATAAGGATTCTCCAACGTTACGTACGGGTCATCCATATCGACCCAATATCCGATGCTCTCAGTAAATTCACGCCACTGCTTCTCATACGTAAATACACTTTCCTTACATTTTTGAATAAATGGTTCAATTCCGTATTCTTCAATCTCATGTTTACCAGAGATACCAAGCTGTTTTTCAACTCCTAATTCTACGGGTAATCCGTGTGTATCCCAGCCAGCTTTTCGAAGTACTTTATATCCAGTCATTGTTTTATATCTCGCTACTAAATCTTTAATCGTCCGTCCGAGCGCATGCCCCACGTGCGGCAGTCCATTTGCAGTTGGTGGCCCCTCATAAAAAACGAAAGATTGTGCGCCTTCACGATTTCGAATGGATTGTTCAAAGATATTCTGCTTATTCCACTGCTTGCGAATTCGTGTTTCTCTCCCTACAGCTGATTCTTTTACATTTACCTTCTCCATTTACAATCACTCCTTTGAAAATTTGTAAAAGCACACAAAAAACCCGTCCCTATAAATAGGGACGGGTTTACCCGCGTTACCACCCTAATTCTATTAGCATCTTAACTAATAGCACTTAGCAACGTACTAACATACGCGTTCTTTGTAACGGTAGACATCCGTCCGAGCTTACTTTATTCAGCCACGGCTCCTCGGAGATGATTTTCAAATAAAGTCTGTACACCGGCTTTCAGCATGGCACCGGCTCTCTGGGGAACAGTACAATATTTTACTCTTTCTCGTCTTCAGATTTGTATACTTTTATTAACAGTTATTTTATTCCATGAAACAGATAATTGTCAAACAATTAGAAAATATATTTTTATTTTCGGCCCGTTTTTCGAATTTTATACATCGCAAAAGTTTGCTATTGCTTTATTGCTTGATTGCTTGATCGTATTGTCCAAGAGATTCATATAAAATACCAGCATAACAGCCATACTCGGTAATATCCGCTCTTTCTTTTTCTAGTTTTCTTAAAAATGCTATCCCGCGTTGTATAAATAGTGTTCCTTCAATTCTATTTACATACTCTTCTAAAATATTTGCTATATTATTTTTCAAGCAGCGAATACCATCTTCCAACTTCGACAACGCTATCTTTAATTGTTCTTCATTAGCCCCTAATTCAATTTCAGCATCCCATAATACCATCCCTGCATTCATTAGAAACTCATCATTTTGTTCAAATTTCTTTTCCATACTGAAAATATAATGCTTTGCATCATTATACTGTCCTTTTGCCATATAAATTTGAACTAAACCAAAATGAGAATAAACGTCCCTATTATTCTCTTCTAAAGCACGTTTATATATTTTTTCAGCTTCTTCAAATTCATCATGTTGAAAATGCAAATCCCCTAATCGAGTATATAATGATGATGATTCTTCACAATTTTCGATGCCCTGCGATAAAATTTCTTCTGCACTCTTCTTATCTTCTAGATCTGATTCATATATTTCCGAGAGTTTCACATATGAATATGGTACCGTTTTGTCTAATTGAATTGCGATGCGAAGTCCTTTGATTGCTAAATGCAATTTCTCCATTTGATGCGCACATTTGGCTCTTTCATACCATATATGTGCTTCATACTTATATTCTTTCAATAAATCATTAAACACCTCATACGCTTCCTCATAACGCCCTAAATCCATTAAAATCAAACCATGATTTACAAGAACAAACCTGTCAGGATGACGTTGCAATGCAATTTTTGACATTTTTAATCCCTGTTCAGACTGATCTATATACATATATGATAATGCTAGAAAACTCCATGCGATTGGCTGATCGGCATCTAATTGTAGCGATGAATGGAAACTAGAAATTGCTTCTTTATACTCTTCTTCCTCTAAACAATAACGCCCATGTATAAAATGATACAATGATTGATGATTCTTTTTCTTGACACTTCGCAAGATATCACTAGCCCGCTCCATATCTTGAATACGGATAAAGCATTGTGCACTATGCAACTTAACAAAGTCTGAACCTGGATATCTTTCTATTAACCTTTCCGCACAAAAAAGAATAAATTCCTGATTTACTTCAACATCCATATGTTTGATTGTGTATAACCACGTGTAAGGATTTTCACTTGTCTCTTGCAAAAATGATACGAGTTTTTCAATCCCTTTTTTATCCTGTTCTTCTAAATGATCTGTCAGAGAGAATAGCTTTCGGAAGTATACATCTTCCTCTTCTACTAAAAATGACAATTGTTCCTTTTTCTCCTTAGGAACAAATACGATAGATAAACCATCGGTGTAGCGATATCTTTCCTGTAACTTCTCATATTCAACAAAAAGCGGTTCCAAGAAATTAGGATCTTGAACAAAAAAAGATTGTAACTGATCATCATATCCAGAAAGAACTTGAACATGGGATGCATGTTCAAGTTCTATACTTAATAAAACCGGAATATTTTGATCGAGTAATGATTTATAGTTCTTTTCGTTCCCCTTGAAATAACGACAAACATAGCCCAATTCTTCTAAATAAGTAACCGTATCTGAAAATTTCGATCCTGTTACATCAAATATATGATTTGCGACTTCATCTTGTGTACGACTTTCTCCCCATAAGCGAAGCATCATTTCCAAGCTCGCTGGAACACAATAATTATCTTTTTGTACGATTGGTACTAATGGTAATCTTACTTTTTTCCCATTCGGGTATTTTTCTATATTATGATATAGTGACTCCTTTAAACATACTTCCGTTTTTAATAGAGCAAGTAACTCCTCGTTCTTATTCATTTTATACAATGCTTCTGCACGTAAATATGTAAAATAGGCTTTATACGAATGGTACGGTAATATCTGATCGATTTTATCTATTACAGTTAACATTTCCTCATAACACTGTAAATCTAGTAAATGTTTCACCTTTTCGAAATAAAAATACGGTACTTGCGGAAACTGATCTATCGCATCATTAATCAATTGCAATGCTCGTTTCTGTTCACCTTTATATGCATATAGCTGTGATAATAAATAAACCGCTAGTTCTTCATTTTCCTTATGTTCCATCCCAGCTAAAAGTGAGTGCTCCGCTTCCTTCCATTCTCCTATTTGTATATAAAAATAGCCCCATTTACCAAAGACTGGACGTGTACTATAACTCTCAGCTTTTTTCATATATTGGAATGCTTCTTCATTTCGTTTCATTTCTAAAAGGCATCTTACTAATGTAAAGTAGGCTTTTGATAAAATATCAGAATCTATTTGTTCTGCCTTTATATCGTCCAAAGCATCTTTTAATAACTTTTCAGCATCAAGTACTTTTCGGTCATCAATTAGCTCATCACAATATAAAGAGAGCGTTCTCATATTTGGAAATTTTTTATATGAATAGCGAATTAGGAAGGCACTATATTGATGCATAAGCCCTTCATCTGTAAGACGGATTAGCGTATCAAATTCTTCATGCCCTGAAATCGAAGAAAGCCACGCCTTCACATAGGAGAACGTATTGGTTTCTTTTATATGTGCAATTTCGTTATTTACATCCTGTAATCCATCTACAAATCGTTTCTCCTTCAAACACATCTCTAATCGCCTAAATTCTAACATGTATTCACCTCAAGTAATTATTTTTAATTCTATCGGTAAGTAGTATTCTTATCTACTTGCTTAGATTCTACACAGCTTATATCATGTATTCAATAAAAATCTTATATAAATCTTGAAAATAGGCAATATTATTTAAATTATTGTTTAAAAATAAGAAAAGCGACTCTATTATTCGGACTTGCAAATAGTTTCTGGTTGCTCGTACTCGCAAGAATGCTACAAGGTATATCTGCAGCGGCAACATGGACAGCTGGATTAGCACTTCTAGCAGATGTGTTCCCTCTGCAAGAACGCGGAAAGGCCATGGGTCTCGCTTTATCGGGACAAGCAGCTGGGATGCTCCTTGGTCCAACAATCGGCGGGGCACTTTATCAATGGGGAGGGTATCATCTTCCCTTTATTATAGCTGCCAGTATTGCACTCATTGATGGTATATTACGAATAACATTACTTCATAATGAACCAACATCCAGCTCAAACCAACGAATTAGCTATCGATCTATCTTGAATATGCGTTCCCTATTTATTATGATCGGTATTATTATTCTAGGATCGGCCTTACCTAGCGCTTTAGAGCCAACTCTTCCTCTCTACTTACAAGACACCTTACACCTTAGCCCTGGGACAATCGGACTCCTATTTGCCGTTCCAACTCTCGCATATGGATTTACCGCACCAATCATTGGCACACTTTCAACTAAAATTGGCAGAAAACAAACGATGGCAGTAGGCATAGCTTTGGCTGCTTTATGTTTCCCATTTACAGTGATTGTTTCTCATACCGCCCTTGAAATATTTGTACTTGCTATCCTTGGAATTAGTTTTAGCCTTTTACTCGCACCTGCTTTACCAGAACTTACATATCTCGCAGACAAAAATGGAGTTCATGCATATGGAATACTTTTTACAATCTATAATACAGCCTACTCAATTGGTATGTTTTTCGGACCGATGCTTAGCGGAAGTTTATCCGATTTATTTGGATTAACAAATACTTTCTACATATTCAGTGTTCTTCTTTTATGTTATCTGTGCTTGTTTTTGTGGAAAATGAAAAAACAAAATTAGGTTATAGCCATGAAAAGATACAACACTTTAATAAACAAGTAAAGAAACAAAGCCCAGAAACAAAAATTCCTGGGCTTTTTAACATGCTTTCTATTAAAATCTTTCTATACAGTATCCATTAACAAAAAAATTGATAGTTTCAATTTCTTCAGCATTTAATTTTCTTTGCAGCCCCTTTGCAAGCTCTTTAATAATGGCTTTTTCATTCCCCTTATATTTTCCCGTCAGAAATGCTGTATCTTTTAAAAAATTAATTTTCAATTGGAATTCCTCTTTATAAACGGGCTTATCGTGATGAGATAAGAAAAAAATGTCTGCGTCATATTTTTCAAGCTGCTTAACTAGCTGCAAGGTATTTTTAATGGTATAACTCCATTTTTTTGAGTAGAGATTTGCGTACATGCAATCCCCTAGAAAAAGAACTTTTTCTTCAGGAATATAAATAACAGTACAATCATCAGCGTGATCGCCACCCACATGTTCAATTACAACAGTTACTTCTCCTAAATTAATAGACATTTGTTTATCAAATGTAATATCAGGTATTGGAAGAAACACCTCTCTCTGATGACCCAACTCTTTCTTTATTGCTTCCGCACAAAATGGAATTTCTATTCCTTCTTTAACGCGCTGATCCAAGTATTTATCTTCCCATGATAAATTCTGAAGCCTTTTAATTTTTTCGTGAGTTTTATAATGAGCAATCATTGGTATATCTATTGCGCTCATCCCGAATACATGATCCCAATCTGAGTGAGTGAGAACAAGAAAGTCGCCTTTAATATGTACTTCTTCTAATTGTTTAAGAAATAAATTAGCATGTTTAGGTGAGTTTCCAGCATCAATTAATAATGTCTTTTTTGCTCCTGTAACTGCTGCTAAAATTGGTCGATCCGTTTCTTGATACGGTGGTAAGTATAAAATCCGATTTGATATTCTTTCGATTTTTTGCAAGTTCCTATTCTCCTTTATATGGTGACATATGTTGCTCTAATTCTTTAGAAAATAATTGTAGCTTATCAGAATTTAATAGATTTATAAAAACACCATCTTTTCTGTATACTTCTATAAAAAGAATAGCGTGTTTTTCGTTATATGAATACAAATTCATCCTATACTTATTACTAAAACATTTCATCTCTTATTCTCTGAATTATTTCCATTTACATAAAACTAAAAACGAAAGCATCAAAAAAACCGTGAATTATTCACGGTTTTTTCCTTTCGAAAAGCTAATCGCAATTGTTCCAGCACCTGCATGAACAGCAAAAGATATAGGAAGTGGGTAAATTAAAAACTTCATTTCAGGAAATACTGCTCTGAAATCAGCAATCCATTCTTCTGCCCCTTCTTCATCATTCGCATGGAAAACATGGACTACTTTCGGTATTTCTTTTTCAAGTTCGCTTCGCATATATTCTTTACATTTTTGTATTTTACGAACTTTCTTCTCCAACACAAGTTCGCCATGTTTTACTTCTAGAATTAGGTTTACACTTAGTAGACTGCCTAGTATAAATTGTACACCTTTCACACGTCCACTTGCATATAGACCTTTCAAATCCTTTGGAAATACATAATAAGGACTACGTTCCACATGTTGTATTGTCTTTTGTATATCTTGTAAAGTCATACCCTTACGGTATAACGTTTGCGCTTTTGTTAAAATTTCATCCATTGGATAACTCGTTGTTTCACTATCTATTACAACTAGAGGAAATCCTGCCATTTCTGCTGCAAGTATCATATTTTGATAAGTGCCACTTACTTTTCCACTAATTGTGATTGCAAATCCCTCTTCATATTCTTCTTTACATTTAGAGAAGAGTGCAACCATATCTCCAAAATTAGGTTGTGACGTAGTTACAGTTATACCCTGTTTTAATGCATCGTAGACACGTTCACGAACACCTTCTTCACAGTCTTTGTAAGCCGTTCCATTAATAACAATTTCAATCGGTATAACAAAATTATCTGTACTTGTTGTAAAGTTTGCAGTTGTACTATCAGTAAACCAAGCAACACGCTTCATGTTGTTCCTCCCTTGTGCGTGTCCTTTTCTCTAACTTTTCCCACAATTCTATCTATTCGAGTTATAAAAAAGGACTATGCTTGTTATCATAACAAGACTATCTCTGTTTTTCCATAGGAGATGGGTGATTTAAGCAAGGTTTTCAAAATTAATTTCGAATCTATTTTCATTCGTACACGATTTTGACATATTTTCTTTTAGAAAATACTATCAAACTAAAAAAATAAGACTTCTAACATGTATACAGCGTTAGAAGTCCTAACTCATTTCTTTATTTACATTACTTGCTTTTCACTATGCCAAAAGTAATTTTCATACTTGGAGCATATACTAAAGAAGAATCTATAGTGAATTCTTTAGAGAGTTGTAATTCTGCTTCGTATTGCGCCATCGCTTCATTATATGCCAATCCTCGGTTTACTAAACGTTCAATGAATTCTTCTTTTTCAGCAGGAGTATTACCGATTCCCTCTTCCTTGAGTGATTGATACAATTGCTGTTTATCTCTTTGATCCTCATTAACATTAAGAAAATTAATCTTATCACTAACTCTACACTCAATATTTTCTACCCCTAGCTCACTTAGATATGTTGGTAATTTAATACCGATGTTTCCATCTTTACCATTTCGCTTTGCATCTTTTTCAAATAATTTTTGAAGAACACCAATCTGAACAATTTCTGATTGCTCTAGATTGTTAAGACTATACGAAGACATATTCGAAATCCAATGTGGTTCAAAGCATATGATATTACCTTCATCAACGACCGAGTCTATCATTTTTTGTAACATTGTCTTTGGATCGTTCATATGTATTAAAAAAGCATGACATACTGCTATATCATACTTACTTTCTAATTCAATTTCAGTAACATCTGCCTCAAGAAAGTCTGCTTCATATGGAAGAATTCGGAATAACTCTCTTGCTTTATTAATTAGTTTCTTCCCCTTATCAATTCCTGTATATCTAGACCCTATTGGTAACAGAGGTAATAGTTTCAGACCTAAATAACCATATCCACAACCATAGTCAACAATATGAACTGGTTTAGAGATTTTCCAAACTGAATTCACCAAAAAACTTAGATAATCATCGTTATAATATAGATCCCTTGTATTTCTCAAATACTCCAACTTATTATCCCAATCATACTCTTTCAATTGAGCTACCTCCTTCTGTTTATATTGAAAGTGCTGATTTCGTTCCCTTCTTTGAGCAAATGATAAAAATATTTTCTAGATATAAAAACATTTTTTCATGTCCATAAGTTCTTAATGTATCTAGAAATTTGTTCAGCTTATTTAGACAAAATGTATTTGATAAATTGAAACCAAATTAGATTTTTATAACATTTCCAATCAATTTAATATCTTCTCCATCAATAACTATCCCATCACCATCTTTACAAGCATAAATTGTCCTATTTTCCAGCTTAGAATAATCCTTTAATAATCCTAAATATTTTTCACTTTGCTCCTCACTCCAATGAGGCATAAAATCAAAATCTACAAAACCTAAAGAGCTTCTATCCTCTAGTCCTATACTATCCTGGTCTACAAATTGAGCTGTATCAATACTTTTAGTAGATATTATACTACCTGCACTAACACCAATTAAAACCCCACCATTTTCCACATAAGATTTTAATGAATGCAATAAATTTCTTTTTCTTAGGGAATTTAAAAAGCGAAATGTATTTCCACCTGAAAGATGTATTGCATCATAATTAAATATGTTATTAACCTTTCTTTCATCGTATTCTTTATCTAAATCAAAATATTCTACTTTACTAATTCCTAAATCTCTATAATATTTAACTACATTATTAAAATACTTTCCTGTTTCATCTGAAGATGATCGAAGATATGCTATTGAAGGATTTTCTTTATTTAATAACCTTAAAAGCTCATAATCCAATTTTCTATCTTCTTGTACTTGATCGCTATATAATATCATTTTTCTCATTAAAGTCCCCCTATTTTCCAGTTTGTAATTTCTTAATTTTCAGTTTCCTAAGCTTCTTTTTGACCTTTTTCACTTGTAAAGCTTAATACTAATTTTACAATATATCTCTATCTTTTTTAGATATATTGTAAATAATATAAAGTGAAGGTTAATAATCAGTGAAGGTTTCCTTCATTCCCTCCGATTATTAGCCTTCATCAATTTGGCTTTTACGGGTAGTTTATCTCCCACCTCTTATTTCTTCGGAGTTTTACTGTCCACAAATAGCACGATAAAATTGTACTCATTTACATCTCTTTCGGAGCACCCATTCCAAGTAAACGCAATCCTTCTTTTAACACAATCGTTACTGCATAAACAAGTGCAAGTCTACTTTCCTTTTCTTTATCCTCTTCTAAAATACGAACATTTCCATAATATTTATTAAATGCTTGTGCTACATCTAACAAATACTTCGCAATATGTGACGGTTCATTTTTAAAGAAGGCTGTTTCAACGACTTGTGGAAATCTATTTAATAATTTTATCGTACTCCAACTATGATCATCGTTTAATTGAAACGCTTCTGTTTCAAATTCAGCATTTTCTTTTCGTAAGATGGAGCAAGCGCGTGCATGTGTATATTGAACATATGGTCCTGTTTCCCCTTCGAACTTCAGCATTTTTTCTAAAGAGAATTCAATATTATGCATACGTTCATTTTTCAAATCATGGAAAATGACTGCCCCGACACCAACTTGCTTAGCAACTTCCTCTTTTTGCTTTAAGTCCGGATTTTTCTCTTCAATATTTTGCTCTGCAAGCGTAATCGCTTCTTCTAATACTTCCTCAAGTAATACTACTTCCCCCTTACGTGTGGACATTTTTTTACCATCTTTTAAAATGAGTCCAAATGGTACATGAGCCATACCATCTACCCAGTTATAACCAAGTTTCTTTAATACAGTGAAAAATTGTGTGAAGTGTAAGCTTTGTTCTGCTCCCACTACATACAGCGCTTTATCAAATTCATATGTGTTTTGACGATATAGTGCCGCTGTTAAATCGCGCGTTGCATAAAGTGTAGCTCCATCTGATTTTTTAATTAAACATGGCGGCATATCTTCTTTTTCTAAATTAACAACTTGCGCTCCATCCGATTCTTCTAATAACCCTTTTCCTTCTAAAATTTCAACAAAACCGTCCATTTTATCATTATAGAAAGCCTCTCCTTGGAAGTTTGTAAATTCAACACCAAGAAGTTCATAAATACGAGAGAATTCTTTTAAAGATTCATGACGGAACCAATTCCATAAAAAAACTGCTTCTTCATCACCGTCTTCTAATTTCTTAAACCATGCACGACCTTCTTCTTCTAGCTCTAGATGCTCTTTCACTTCTTCGTGGAAATGAACATATAATTTGAATAGTTCGCGAATCGGATCTTCTTTTACAAGCTCTTCATTTCCCCATTTTTTATATGCAGTAATTAATTTCCCAAACTGCGTTCCCCAATCACCAATATAATTGATTCCTACAACCTCATATCCACACTTTTCAGCAATATGTTTTAAAGAATTCCCAATCATCGTTGAACGTAAATGCCCCATGGAGAACGGTTTCGCGATATTTGGTGAAGAGTAATCGATTACCACTGTTTTTTCTCGCCCAAAATGCCCCTGTCCATATTCTTCTTTTTCAGCTAAAATCGTTTTTAATACTTCATCGCTTACTATGTCACGGTTGAAAAATACATTCACATACGGTCCAACTGCCTTCACTTTCGTAAAGAATGGATTATCTAATTTCTCCGTGATTTCCTTTGCGATAACTGCTGGTGCTTTTTTATATTGCTTTGCAAGCATAAAGCATGGAAAAGCTGCATCTCCAAATTCATCTTGCTTCGGAGTTTCAATTAAACCTGTAATTTGTTCCAATGATAATTCTGATTTTAATATTTCAAATAAACTTTTTGCTAATTGAATTTTATATTCCATGTTACTCCCTCCTTATTTTTTTAAACACAAAAAACCCGTCTCTAAAAAAGAGACGAGTTATCACCCGTGGTACCACCCTTGTTGTTCCGAAGAACCACTTTCCCGTTTATAACGAGGACAGGGGGCCCCAGCTTACTCTACTATTCATTTCAAGCAGCGTCTCCGAAGTGCGCTTCATCCTCTTCTCCGTACTAGGCTCTCACCATCCCTAGCTCGCTTTCCTTCTGAAGAAGGACTACTCTCTTCATCTACGACATCATATATAATTGATTATTGCTTATTATACATCTTTTCAAATAATTAGCAAGGTTCAATTACACCAAAATGGAATTTCGCACTTTTTCGCTTATATACTAAGAAGTTATGTCGCTCAAATCGTGTACTACGGAAATGATCTTTTAAGACAACACGTTTTCTAGCAACACGCTTTGCTTCTGCAATTGTTTCATCTGTGACATCATTATATAAAGCAAAGTGTTTTAAGCCACGAATCCCATCTGATTCAATTACCGTTTCTTCAAACATTGGATCCAGATAAACAACGTCATAACTGTTGTCTTCGCAGCGCTTTAAGAAATCAAAATGCTCGGTTTTCTTCACTCTAATTCTACGCATCGCTTCATCGATTTCTGAAATACCCGCACACCACTGCTTTAAACCTTTATTCATTATATAAACCATGTAACAATTTCCCTCAAGCCCCGTTATAGCTCCTTCTTCTCCAACAACATAGCTTGCAACAACACTATCTGATGCCATACCAAGCGTACAATCTAACACCGTCATTCCTTTTTCTAATTTTGCAGCTTGTACAAATGGATCATGTTCTCCCCGCATTAATCTTTTCACACGAAACATTGCAGAATTAGGATGAAAAAAGAACGATTCTTCTGTACCTTTTGGATAAATTGCTAATCGATTCTTTCCTACAACGAGTACATCTTGTTCAAACCGCTCATGTAGCTTGTATACCGATATATCATTCCGTACTACAAAAGAGCATTGTAATTCTTCCGCTACCTCTTTTGCATATGTTGTCATTTCCTTATTCGTTCGTCCTGCTGTTGTCACAATCATCTTTTCACCTCAATATATAAAGAAAAAAGGGAGAATCACTCCCCCTTTTTAGCAATGCTTTTCAAAAGCTTGTTCTAAGTTATTAATAATCTCTTCCATTGTTGCTCCTTCAATTTCATGACGATGAATGAAGTGAACAACTTCGTTTCCTTTTAGTAACGCCATAGATGGTGAAGATGGAGGAATATCTCCGAAGTACTCACGCATTGTAGCTGTTGCGTCTTTATCTTGTCCTGCAAATACAGTTACAAGATGGTCTGGTTGTTTTTCGGAACGTACAACCGCTTGACCAGCTGATGGACGCGCTAAACCAGCTGCACATCCGCAAACAGAGTTTACGACAACTAATGTTGTACCTTTCGCATTTTCCATATATTCTTTTACAGTTTCTTCTGTAGTTAATTCTTCAAATCCAGCACGCACTAACTCTTGACGCATTGGAATTACCATTTGACGCATATATTCTTCGTATGCATTTGACATCTTGTAATCTCTCCTTCAACTTTCATTCCAAATTCATCATATCACGCTCTTATAATAGGTGCAAAAGAAAGATAGCGTTACCATCATTTTTTTGATGGAATTTCACAAATCCCCCCGCGACAGTGACCAACTGGTACAAGTTTTCTTCTATTTGCAATATAATCATACACTTTATTTCCAAATCCAAGCAAAATAGATAACTTGATAAAAGGAACCACAAACCAGTATGACGGCACAGCTTTTGCTAAAACATATACGCTACCAATCCCGTCATACCATTTGTTATTTTTTAAAATGTAAAGCCTTTGTTCCATCTTCTCTTGTAACTCTGTAGAAAGTTGATACTCCTCTACAACATCTTTATCACGAAAAGAGGCAAACTTCATCGTATCTTTTTTATCAAGCTTCTTTGTACGCTCTGCGACTGCCGTGCACATCGGACACCTACTATCATAGAAAACGATCATATGATTATTCTCCTTTGCGAGACTCCGTCATTTGTTTCCAAACAGATCCTTTCGCTTCTTCTCCGCCTTCAATACGTTCTAATGCTAGACGAGATTGCATTGCTACTTCGAACTCTGGATCATCTTGCGCTACGCGTAGTGCTGGAATTGCACTTTCATCACCAAGTTCAAATAAGAACATCGCCGCACGCCAACGCACCAATTTACTTGGATCTTTAAGTGCTTTAATCATAACAAACATCGCTGCTGGATCTCCTACATCTGATAAGCAATCACCCGCAGTGCGGCGTACACTTACAGAACGATCTAGTAAAGCTTTATACAGTAATGGTAATACTTCATCACCTTTTACCATACCTAAGTACGCTGTTGCTAAACGACGGATAGATACTTTCTCATCTTCTAGCGCTTTCTTCAATACAGGAATATCTTCTTCTGTTGGATCCATTTGCTCAAGCGCTGCATAACGATTTTTCCAATCAGGATCCACCATCATTTCCTCCGTTACTTTATATGGTTCACGCTTTGCAATCGTTACTTCTTTAGCGCCCGCTTGATCTAATAATTCTTTTACAGTTTTTTCAACGCGTTCCTCTGGATAAGCAGCTACAATTTCTTCCACAACTTCTTTTCCGATTTCTTCAAAATTGCCATAACGTGTACTTTGTTCCACCCATTTACGCTCTTTGACAACGTTAGGTGCAGACATTTGTACTTTCATAATCGCTTCTTTAAAATGGTCTGGTAATCCCACTCGTTCTTCCGTTATTCCATCTGTTAATTTCACCTGCATTGGAATTGTAAAGAACATTTGAATGAATACTTTCACTTCACCAAAATGCGAAAGTTGTTCCCTCTCATCTTCTTCAGTAACTTCTTCTCCAAATACAGCGCGAACTTGTTGCAAAAGTACTTTCCAGTCATACTTCGCATTTCGCTCTACCGCTAAAAAGTCCGCAACATGGTATACACCTTTAATACCTTCGATTTTTAAAATGTGTTGCACTTGCTCTGGTGCTTGTTCTGCATTTTCGTTTGTATAATTATTACGTGCTCCTGATGGTAACACTTCATTTAAGATAACTTTCATCGTATTTGGACTTGGCGTCGGTTCAATTGCTTTAATCTTCACGTAAATAAACTCTCCTTTATTGCTTGTTCTTAGCTGTATTGTAACATGTTCTATCGCTATACTCCTACTGAGACGCTTGCTTTTTCTAATCACAATTATAGTCTTAATAGAATTGGTGAATATCATGTAACAACTGCCCCTATTGATATACCCCTTTTTAGTATCATGTTCCTTCTCTCTTCCGCTCAAAAAAGGTAGATTGATAATAACTTTAATCAGCCCCTACCTTTCTTGCTTTCGCTGAATTTTAGGATGAGGGTCTTACTGCCCGTTAATACGGGATAAATAAAAAAAGGTATTGCTTTGCAACACCTTTTTTCTACCACCATAAACTCATTTTATGATGTACTACAATTATTTTGTTAAAGATACTTCATCCTTTTCTTTCATGTCGCGCTCAAGTTTTGCAATTTTCATATCAAATGTATCACGTTCATGATCTTCATTCATGCGAAGCTCTAAATCACGAATGTGATCTTCAATTTCTTCAAATCGTAAGAACGGATTATTCTCATCCATTTTATGAAGAGCCGTATTCATACGACGGTTCACATGGGCCATATTTTCACGTGCCATCAATTCCATACGCTTTGCATTCATTTCTTTTAGCTTATTTTTCATTTCAGAAAGACGGCGTTCTAACTCATCAATTTGCTCCACTACACCTGCATACATCTCTTCTAAACGTGATACTTGCCCTTCATAGTATGCTACTTCTTCTAATGCACGTTCATGCAATTGCATTTCTCCTGCTTCTTGTGCAATGATCGCCTGCTTTGATCGCTTATTTACGAAATAACGAGCCTGCTCAAGTTCACGAGCAAAGTTAGATTTTAATGTTTTATGACGCTCGATTAATTTCTCAATTTTTGTTACTTCACGCTCGCTATCGCGTAAATATTGGTTTAACATAGCGATTGGATTTTTTCTTCCCTTCTCATCTAATACATTATGAAAATCTGCTAAAATTGCATCGCGTACACGTCTGAATAAAGATTGTTTCATTCTAATCTTCCTCTCTTCTACTTTATGATTTCAGTTATTTTATATTAGTTTTTCATTAACTTGTTCCACTCATCTTCAAAGTTGCTATATCGTTTAGAACTTTCTGAAGCAGAATCAACTACTACATCTTTTTCTTTTTTCCACTCACGGTATCCGTAGTATAGTACTACTACTGCTACAATACCGATCAATGCTGGGGAATGAGAAAGGGCGATTGACAAGCCGATTAAACCGAAAATACCCCAAGCTAACTTTCCAAAAAATGATTGTGCTCGCACAAATGATTTATAGCTCCAGTACGCAATCCCTGCTCCAATTGCGAATCCTACAATACCAGCAAGACTACCAAGAGCAATTAAAGCCAAAATACCGGCTGCGATAAACGTTAGAAATTGTTTCATCTTGTGCTTGCCTCCCTTCGATTTGATACTCTTATCTTAACTATTTTTTTAGTTTTCCATAACGAGCTTAAGAACCGTTTTCAAATCAGACTTAAGACCTATTCCAGGTTAGACCCACATTACGATGTATATAAAACGAAGTGAAGAGCTAAAATTTTAATGCAATATTGTTTCTTCTTAGAATGCACTCTTTTTATATTTAAGAAACCGTACCCTTCGACACCATATAAATAACAACAATACGGGCAGATGCCATTCGCCTCCTAACATCCTTTCCCCTTCTTTTAAAGTTTTTCCTAATTAGATTGAATATAAATCTTTAAAATTATTTGTTTAGATATCAAAATAGAATTTCCGCTTACATACATTTATTTAATTCGCTAACATAACTGACGAATGTCCGTAAAATTTGAGGTGATTTTATTGAACAGTAATAAAATTAAGGGTGCAGCTCTAAAATATTTCACAATTCATGGTTATGAAGGAACACCCCTTTCTTTAATAGCTGAAAAAGCCGGCATGAAAAAGCAATCCATTTACACACATTTTAAAGGAAAAGATGACCTTTTTCTTCATGTGTTACGTGATACAAAAGAAACTGAACTAGCTTCAAAACTTCAATACTTAAGTAAAATTGATTCACAAAATCCTGAAAAAGATTTATACAGGCTACTACAATTGAAAGTCGATTTTTTTCAAAAAAATGAACAATTAAAGTTTTGGCTACGTATGTCATTTTTTCCGCCAGTACATCTTGCAAAAGCAATCGAAAAGTTATACTTTCTTTAAACAAAAACCCCCTTGTCCATATTGAACAAGGGGGTTAGATTTTCTCTACTAGGAATCATCTCATATGCCCACTAATCTCAGGTTTTGAAGCATCCCAAAAACGATATTTTTATCTCTCGACAGTTACTTATAGGAAGGGATTAATGAAAAATAATAGTTATCTGGTAATTACACCAAGTTTTTGTTTATACCTCCTTTCTCTACCGTGAAGCTTCCTCTTTCTTCCGCTCCAAAAACGTAATTCTTTCAATCACAACTTCTGTTTTATACACTCTCTTCCCCTGTTCATTATCGTAATTACTCGTGTGAATACGGCCTGTAATCCCAACTAGCGATCCCTTTTGACAATAATCTGATACATTCTCAGCCGATTTTCTCCAGACGACGCAGTAAATGTAATCTGCTTGCTGCTCTCCTAGGCTATTTCGAAACCCTCTATTTACCGCAACGCATATACGTGCATAAGCAATCCCTTGCTTTGTGTAGTATAGTTCTGGATCTTTTGTCAATCTTCCGATTAATACAACTCGATTCATCATATTTATACCACCTCACATTTTTTCTTTATTGTAGAAAAAAATAGAAGATAGGTAAAAAATGCAAAATAATATATTTCTAAAAAGAAATCATCACTTTAAATCTAAAAAAATACAAAAAGAAATCCTGCATGTTTCAATCATGCAGGATTTCTTTCAATTAGTCATTTTTCGCAAAGTAAGAAACGAAACGAAGAATTTCTAAGTACAACCATACTAATGTCATCATTAGACCCATCGCACTGTACCACTCCATATATTTTGGAGCTCCACTACGTGCGCCATTTTCGATTAAATCGAAGTCTAGTAATAGATTTAATGCAGCAACGATAATCACAACTGCACTAATGATGATGCCAATTGTTCCACCTTGGTGAATATACGGAACAGTAACACCAAACATGTTTAATAGAAAAACGATCAAGTACATAACCAAAATCCCAAGCGTTGCGGCCATTATGCCTGTACGGAACTTATCCGTTACCTTTACAACACGAGTTGCGTATAAAACTAACATTGCAAATAAAATTGAAATTGTTAGTAATACAGCATTTAAAATAATAGAGTTGTCAAAACGAATCGCATATACCGCTGAAATGCTTCCCAAGACAATCCCTTCAACAGCTGCATAAATAGGTGCTGTAATAGGTGCCATTTTCGGGAAGAAGATAGCCGCAAATGCGATAATTGCAGCCACAATTAATGCTCCAATTAAAACTGGCATTTGCATTTTCCCCGTATACATCTGTATGTATGAATAGACAGACGTTGCAAGAAGCAAGACAAGCATAATAAATGTTTTGCCTACAGCTCCGCCAATTGTCATCGCAGACGTACTTGCTCCTTGTTTACGAAAGTTTTCTTTTTTCAACATTGGATTAGATGTTCTCATTTTTTCCCTCCTAAAATATGTTCTACCAATAGTGTAAAGTTTTTCTCTTTACATTTCAATATATGCAGCTTGTTTTTATTTTAAACCTTCAACGATGTCAGACAGTTCGCTCCAGCGTTCCATTGCTTTTTCCAGTTCTTCTTCTGTTTGCTGCTGCGCTTCAGAAAGCTCCTGTGCTTTTGTAAAATCAGAACCTACATTCGCAAGTTCTTCTCCAATCGTTTCAAGCTTCTCTTCAAGCCCTGCAATCGTATCTTCAATGGTTTCCCATTCACGTTGTTCGTGATAGGAAAGTTTACGTTTACGTTGTTGCTTTGGAGCTTCTTCCACTTTCTTTTCTTTCTGTACTTCTACTTTTTCTAATAGTTCTTGCGCCTTTTGTATATCTAGGTAATCACTATAGCTTCCTAGGAATTCACGAACTTCTCCGCCACCAGTAAAGATAAATAATTCATCTACTACTTTATCTAAGAAGTAGCGATCATGCGATACCGTAAGAACGACACCTGGGAAATCTTCTAAATAGTCTTCTAGTACTGTTAACGTTTGTGTATCTAAATCGTTGGTCGGCTCATCTAATAGAAGTACATTCGGCTCTCCCATTAAAAGACGTAATAAATACAGACGTCTTCTTTCACCACCAGATAGTTTACCAAGTGGTGTTCCATGTGAATGCGGTTGGAATAAGAAACGCTCAAGCATTTGGGATACTCCAATGACTTTACCATCTGTTGTATGAATGACTTCTGCAATTTCTTTAATATATTCAATCATACGTTGATTTAAATTCATCTCTTCATTTTCTTGCGTATAATAAGCAACTTTCACAGTTTGTCCAACTTCAATTTCACCACTGTCAGGTGATAATTTGCCTGCAAGCATATTTAATAAAGATGATTTCCCGCTACCATTAGCCCCAATAATACCAATTCGATCGCCTGGTTTCACAATATGATTAAAATTATGTAATACCGTTTTTTCACCAAATTTCTTCGTTACATCTTTTAACTCAAGCACTTTCTTTCCTAAGCGACTCCCGCTGAGTGAAATATCAACAGATTGCTTCGCTGCTGGACCTTCTTGTTCTTTCAACTCTTCGAACCGCTGAATACGTGCTTTTTGTTTTGTAGAACGAGCTTTCGCACCGCGGCGAATCCAAGCAAGTTCACGGCGATATAGATTTTGGCGCTTTGATTCTTGTGCTAACTCTTGTTCCTCACGAAGTGCCTTCGCTTCTAAAAATGTACTATAGTTTCCTTCATAGCTATACAAATTACCATTATCTAGCTCAAAAATACGATTTGTAACACGGTCTAAAAAATAACGATCATGTGTTACAAGTAAAACTGCTCCAGTATACCGTGCTAAATATTCTTCTAACCATTCGACTGTTTCATGATCAAGATGGTTTGTTGGCTCATCTAAAATTAATAAATCAGGTGTTTCAATAAAGCACTGTGCCATTGCAATACGTTTTTTTTGTCCACCAGATAAGTTCCCCACAGTTGCAGTGAAATCTGTAATTCCGAGTTTCGTTAAAAGCGACTTCGCATTCGCATTTGCTTCCCATGCATTCATCGCATCCATACGTTGCTGCACTGCAAATAATTGTTCTTGCACTTTTTCATTACTCGGGTCTTTTTCTATGTTTAATAACGCTTGTTCGTATTCACGAAGAAGGCGAATTAGCGGCGTATCACCGTGGAATATTTGCTCAAGCACTGTTAAATTTTCATTAAAATCCGGTTGCTGTGATAAATAGCTAATTGTATACCCACGCGTATGCGTCATATCACCTGTATCAGGAATCTCTATCCCCGCAATAATTTTTAATAATGTAGATTTCCCTGTACCGTTTACACCAATAATCCCTGCACGTTGTCCCTCTGCAATACTAAATGATAATCCATCAAATAATGGTTTATCCCCATATGATTTTGATACGTTTTCTACTGTTAGCATTTTCATATTTGTGCATTCCACTCTTTCATAAATTGTTCGATAAACTCTTCCATATAGCGATGACGAACTTCAGCCTCTTTTTTTGCAGCCTCTGTATTCATCAAATCTTTCAACTTCAAAAGCTTTTCATAGAAATGATTTAACGATGGATCATTATTTTTTCGATACTCTTCTTTCGTCATTACTTCACGGGGTGGAATATTTGGGTCATACATTAAACGACCTTTTGCACCGCCGTAAGCAAACGTACGAGCAATACCAATTGCACCAAGTGCATCTAATCGATCCGCATCTTGAACAACCTTTCCTTCCAAAGTTTCTATATTACCACCATGTCCACCTTTATATGACATATTCGTAATAATATGAAGGATATGTTCATTTTCTTCTTCAGTAACATTCAATCCTTCTAGCCAATCAGAAACTTTTTTCATACCAGCTTCTTCACTTTCATTTAACTTCTCATCCGCTACATCATGAAGTAAAGCTGCCATCTCAATTACAAAACGATCCCCACCTTCTTTTTCAGACAAAGAAATCGCCAATTTATGTACACGTTCAATATGATACCAATCATGTCCACTAGCATCTGTTTCTAAAATATTCCTTACAAAAGCAACTGTTTTTTGTATTTTTTCTTGTTTTTTCATTTATCTTCACCCAATTTCTTATTGTAACACGCTCTCATTTTTTCATCACATATTTTCTTGTCCGCCCATAGACTGTTTTGTACGTACGATCATGAAGGAGGAAATAAAAATGTTCTACAATAATAAATACTCTTATCCAGAGCAACCATACTATCCTCAAAATCAAGAACAACGATATCAAGAGCAGCATTTTGAAGAACAAGAACCACAACAACAAGAATTTCAATATCAACAGAATTCATACTTAGCACAACAAACTCAAGAAGCTCAATACCATCAAAATCCATATACAGCTCAGCAACCTCATGAAACTCAACACCATCAAAATCCATACGTAACACAACCAGGTCAGGAAACTCAGTACCAACAGAATCCTTACGTAGCTCCACAAGCTCCATATCAGCAACCACAAATGTATCAACCATACCAGGATACACGCGTTTCACCACCAACACCAACATTAGATCCAACCCAACCACAAATCTTGCCACCAGCTCCTACTACAGCTATTCCTACTGAGCCAACACAACAACAAATCCAACAAGTTGTCGGTACACAATTTTTATCTTTAAAGAAACCTGTGTTAGACTTCGTAAAACCATGGGTAGAGTATGGAATGAATGAGGCGAAACATACATCAGCAAAACATGCTATGACAGAGGTTGCTGCAATTATGTTCTTAGTTGGAAAAGGATTTAATCCGACAATTGCTCATTATATTGTGGAATCTTGGGAGAAGAATGAACAGTTTTAAAGGTGTTTGATAAAACATACAAAAGTGCCACCCTTTATCAAGTACGAGGTGGCACTTTTTATTTCTCTATATGAAACAATATCCTTATACTAACTTTTCTCTTTTCTACATTTGGTATATCTGCTGGGGCCCACGGAAATTCTTCTAGGTTGTAAAATACTCTAATTTTATCAAATTTATCACTCACCTGCATATTAGTTACATATTTGATTACCGAATATTCTAACTCATTATTATAAATGAGTTAGAAAGACCGATACTAAATCCTTTAGTGTCTATTATTAAATGACTTTATTATCACCTTACAATTGTAATTTCATTTATCCTCCCTTTAGATAATCTACGAATTTACTACACATCCCTGGAAATTAATTTAATTTTCTTATTTTAAATGAAAATCATATAATTTCTACTAAGTTCCTATATAATCAATAAAGAAAATCTTACAAACGGAGGGATAAAAATGACATTTTGGAGTAATATCGGTACAATTTTATTTTTAATAGCTCTTATTCTACTGACCTTATGCATTATTTCATTCTTTAAGAAAGATGGTAAAGCAATGACATATGGTAGACCTGCGGTTATTTGTTTTATTATTTCATTTTTAGTCATGATAACAAGCACTGAAAAAACAGATCATCCTATTATTAACTTTTTCGCTAATGTATGTTTAATCCTATTTATTTTCTTTCTTGTCTTAGCAATCTTATCTATCATTAAGAAAACTGGTATGGCGAAGAAACAGTTTTTAATTACAGCTGTTTTATTTATAGCTTTTGGGGTATTTACAAGTATCGCAACTCCTTCTGCTGAGAAAGTAACAGCAAAAGATAAAAAAATTGCAACTGAAAAAGAAGATAAAAAAGATGCAGAAAAGAAAGAAGCAGACGAGAAGACTCGTAAGCAAGAAGGTGAAAAGCGTCAAGCTGAGGAACAAGCTCAAAAGCAACAGGAAGAACAAAAGCGTCAAGCTGAAGAACAAGCTCTAAAACAACAAGAAGAGCAAAAGCGCCAAGCTGAGGAACAAGCTCAAAAGCAACAAGAAGAGCAAAAGCGCCAAGCTGAGGAACAAGCTCAAAAGCAACAGGAAGAACAAAAGCGTCAAGCTGAGGAACAAGCTCAAAAGCAACAGGAAGAGCAAAAGCGTCAAGCTGAGGAACAAGCTCGTAAACAGCAGGAAGAGCAACAACGTCAAGCTGCTGAGCAAGCTTCACAAAAGAAAAGTACTGTAGCGTCCTCAGCTACTAGCAATCATGGTGGATCTAATGGTCAACCTTTCCAAAACAATCCTAGTGATGATAAAGAAACAAATACTTCTTGTAAAGGTCAAATTAAAGGAAATGCTAATTCTAAAAAATATCATGTTCCTGGAGGTCAATATTATGATTCTACAAAAGATAATATCGTTTGGTTCTGTTCAGAAGCTGATGCTCAAGCAGCTGGTTATGTAAAATCAAAAAAGTAAACGTTTTTCTTTATTTCAAATACTTTTTCTAGGAAGGTGAAAAAACAAAACATGCTATTTTCGAACAAACTCCTTCCCACTCTTTATAGAAAATAGTAACTTATAATACCTTTTCAATCTCCTTCTCTAACTCTTCCGGCTTCGTCTGCGGCGCAAAACGATCAATTACTTTCCCATCACGCCCTATTAAAAATTTCGTAAAGTTCCACTTTACTGCCTTCATACCAAGTATGCCCGGTGCCTGCTCCGTCATATATGTATATAGTGGATGCGTGTTATCACCTTTTACATCAACTTTAGTGAACATCGGAAAGGATACACCGTAATTTAATTCACAAAAACTTGTAATCTCCTCTTCTGTACCTGGTTCTTGTCCTCCAAATTGGTTACATGGGAAACCTAAGATTTCGAATCCTTGCTCTTTATACTTTTCATAAATGGCTTGTAACCCTTTATATTGCGGTGTAAATCCACATTTACTTGCAACATTTACAATGAGAAGAACTTTACCTTCATACTCTCGTAACGATTTTTCTTCCCCTGTAATTGTTTTTGCAGAAAAATCATAAACTTTCATATATATCTGCCCCTCTCTATTATTTCATACTTATTCTCATCATATATGTATTTAACTTCCTCGTCTAATGAGAGCGCTTTATTTTTGTTCAAAAATTCGACACAAACTACTAGACAAATAGCTTGGAAAGTTTTACAATTAAATTGTGAACAAAATGTGACAGTTTATCTTCTAAATTGTGACATTTTCAATTCCATTATAATGAATAAAGGATGGTGTTGATAATGAAAACTGCACAACGTGAAATGATTTCAAATCGCGAGTTTTACTTCGTATTATACATGATGTTACTATTTGTTGCTGGTTGGTTTATGGATGTAAATGGACTATTTTTAAGCAAGTACTTTACACTTGCAGGAATGATTTCTCTTCCACTAGTTGGTGGTCTTGTCGGATTCTTTATTATGTCAATTAGTAAAGAACAAACAAAATAATAACATTACATAAAGGCAGAAAACGATTTTTCGTTTTCTGCCTTTTCTTTTATAATAAAAGAATATAAGACTACAAGGAGTGATTAGTATGAAAAAGGTAGAACAATTATCCTCTCAGTTATATATCATTGATGATTACGATTTACAACATGAAGAGCGAACTGGTACATATGTCTTACTTGGTGATGAAATTACTTTAATTGAAACTTGCGCTGCTCCTTCCCTTCCACATCTTCTAAATGGCTTACAACAATTACGGATTAACTTAGCAGATGTTAAAAATATCATTGTTACACATGTTCATCTTGATCACGCTGGCGGTGCTGGTTTAATGATGGAAAAATGTCCAAATGCAACTTTATTCGTCCATTCGCGTGGTGCTCGTCATATGATTAATCCTACGAAATTAATTCAAGGTGCCAAAGCTGTATATGGTGATTCTTTTGATGAACTCTTCAATCCAATTCTTCCTATTCCAGAGAAACAAGTCCATATCGTACAAGATGGTGAGACATTGCAAATCTCAGAAAAGCGGGTACTAACATTTTACGATACACCAGGGCACGCCAAACATCATATAAGTATCCATGACTCCTTAACAAATGGCATTTTCACGGGTGACACAATTGGTATTTATTATCGAGAACTAGCTGAACTTGGTGTTGAACTATATTTACCGACCACATCTCCTTCACAGTTTCAACCAAATGCGATGATTGCTGCAAAAGACCGCATTCGAAATATGAATGTTGACTCAATCTACTTTGGACATTATGGTGCATCTTCCCATGTTTCTGAAGTATATAAACAGCTTGAATATTGGCTCCCTATCTTTGTTGAAGCTGGAAAACAAGTATTTGAAAAAAATCAAGATTTTGAAACATCAAGTCATGAATTGTATAGTTTATTATTGGAAACAGTATCCTCACATCTTACAAAACAAGGTGTAACACCGACCCATTCTATTTACGATGTTATCAAACTCGATATGGAGATCAGTGCGATGGGAATTATTGATTATCTTACAAAGCAAGAAAAGGCGGAAGCAACTACTAACTAAATAGAAAGACAATTCGAGGATATTATGCTACATTTCAAGCATATATCCTCTTTTTTTGAATATGTTTTTTCAATAATAAACATACAAAAAAAGGAGTGATACAATGAAAAAGGTTAGCAAATACTTATGTTTCACTTTATTCATTGTTATATTGCTATTTACAGGAGGGAAAATTCAATTTTATTTAGATCAACAAGCTGAACTATCCTTTCATATGTATCCTCGAATATTTTCCTTTGTATTTTTCCCCTTTTTCATTGGTGGCGTACTGCGCTTCTGTCAACTTATCAATAACAAGAAAAATCAACATGTATGGAAATTTCAACTAGAGAAATTTATAGGCATTGCGTTACCTTCAGCATTGATTGGCTTTTCACCTATTCTATTATTCTCACCTATCGGACAATTTTTTCCTTACTTAGCTTACTTAGCTATCCTAACTCTTTTAAATACAACATTTCCCGTAATAATAAATATAATAGCTGGTTACTCATTATTAGATAGTTTCATACGAAAAGAAAACTAACATGATACGAACCTCACACCAATAAAAAACCCTATCGGTATACCTCTACTCCTGTGACTTTAAACATATAAAGGAAACTTGACGATTTAAGTTCAAAATTAGAGAACGGTGAACTATCCCTAAAAGTCGGATTTTTCTCAGATCCAACAAATGCTTCTTTTGTCACCACATTTATCTCTCAACTCCTTATCGCTCTTATAGGAACAGCATTTGGCGGTATTTCAATTGATGTCTTATATTTAGCAAACAATGCAAAAGAACCAAACGATCAATTTTTAAGCGTAGTTGGTTACGGTGGCTTATTTATTAGTGCAATTCTCCTTGTGAGAGTGGCTATACATGCGGTAAGAAAATTCAAATAATAACTTGCATACACTACAAAGAAGAGCCTTTTTATAAACATCGGCTCTTCTTTTCATATATTTAATTTATTTGTTGTACTTTTCCATTTACATACTCCATAAACCGATCCGCTTGTACAAATTCTTGTACAAATTCTTCTTTATACGCTTCGGGGACTTCTTCTACCGTTACATGTCCGCTTGATTTAATGTTCACCAGCACTTTCTCATATGTCATTAATGCTTCTATATACTGCTCGTACTCTTTAGATGTTAATACTTCTTTACTAGATTTATCCCCATTCAATTGTCTTACACTATATATTGGCAAGTTAAAAACATTTCGTTCGTTTTTTAAAATTATTTTCGATATAAATTAATATAATGATTTAAAACTTATAACTTTATAACATTAACTTATAATCCGCTATAACAATTATATAATTTTCCATTTTATGATAGGTGTTTAAAATAATATATATAATATATTTTTAGGAGGACATCTAAATGAAAGCAATTGTTGTAACTGCATTTGGCGGACCTGAAACAATGAAGTATACAGAAGTCGATATGCCAACTTTTAATGAGAAACAAGTGTTAATTCGCGTTATCGCGACAAGCGTCAATTTTGCCGATATTAAATCGCGCTATGGCAAAAAAGGGAATGGAAAACTCCCATTTATTCCAGGTATAGATGCGGCAGGAATTGTAGAACAAGTAGGTTCAGATGTGAGAAATATTCGCGCTGGACAGCGTGTAATCGCCTTTCCTCTTACTGGTTCGTATGCTGAATATGTTGTCGCAAATGAAAACCTTACCTTTGTATTACCTGATGAAATTGACTTCACAACTGCAGCCGCTTGTCCTATCGTATCTTTTACGAGTTATAACTTGCTTGCAAATGTCGCAAGATTACAACAAGGTGAAACCGTTCTTATTCATGCTGCGGCTGGTGGTATCGGAACAACATCGATTCAATTAGCAAAAATATTAGGGGCTGGAAAAATTATTGGAACAGTCGGAAATAAAGCGAAAAAGAAAGTTGCTTTAGAAGCTGGGGCTGATCATGTTATTTGTTATCAAGATGAGGATTTTAGTAAAAAGGCAAATGAACTTACGGGTGGTAAAGGTGCCGATGTTATTTTGGATTCCATTTCCGGAGCAGTGTCAGAAAAAAGCTTGGAGTGTTTGGCTTACTATGGTCGCCTTGTCCATTTTGGTAATGCTAGCGGGGAAATTGGAACATTTCGGACAAAGGATTTACATGCAAGCTGTCGTTCTATTCTTGGCTTTAGCTTTGGAACGACTCGTAAGAAACGTCCTTACTTACTTCGTCATACCGCTAACCAAGTTTTTCAGTATTTACGTGATGGAAGCCTACAAATTGCAATTGGTAAACGTTTTACACTTCAAGATGCAGGGAAAGCGCATGAATGGATCGAAAGTAGACAGAGTACAGGAAAAATCATTCTGACTGTTAAATAGAGGTGTCATTCATGGGGTCACGAGTTATGCATTTGATTATCGCAAATGGTATTGCAGAGAAATTATCCATCCCTGATAAAACATCTTTCTTGCTTGGGGGAGTAGCTCCTGATGCAGTTCGTTCAAAAGAGGAAAAAAACGTATCACATTTTTATGCTGGTACAACAAAGAACTATACCAGAAGAATTGATTACGGTACATTTCTTCAAAAATATAAAAAGCACATAGATTCCTCTTTCATTTTAGGGTATTATACACACCTTATTGCTGATGATAATTGGCTCAACGGTTTTTTTCTTCCTTGGCTCAAAAATAGAATCGAGCATGATCAAACAATTTTATCTATGTATCATAACGATTTTAAATTATTGAATGCAAAACTATTACATCATTACGATAAAGAGCAGGAATTCCTTTCTATTCTTAATCAAGAAGCAAACATACCAAATGTTGAGGAAGTAACAGAAGAAAACGTTCTAGCTTTTAAAAAGCTTATTTTTAATGATATGGTATTTCCACAGCAAGATCTGCATGCTGAATTACAAGTGTTTACGTTTAACCAAATTGTCGGTTATGTAGAAACTGCTATTGAGAAAGGTGTTTTCTTTTTAGAAAGGCTCTAACATAGTTATTTAACCTTTTAAACACTAAAAAGGCGTGACTACTTTATACATGTAGACACGCCTTCTCACTTTCATTATTCTCCCATTAAGGGAAGTCTCCTATTATCTAGGCTTCTTCTTCCCAGTAAATGCAGGTTTCGTTTTCTTTGGTGCTTTCGGTTTAGACTCTACAAATGTTCCTTTAAACATCTCGTGTTTCTTGAACTGAATGCCTAACTTTTTCGCAAATTGAAGTAGTTTACGCTCTTCTTGCGGAGTAACAAGGGAAACAACTGTCCCCTCTTTCCCCATACGTCCTGTACGGCCTGAACGGTGAATGTATTGATCTAATGTATCTGGTAACTCTAGGTGAATTACATGTGTTAAATCATCGATATCTAACCCACGCGCAGCGATATCTGTCGCTAATAAGATTTCTAAATTCCCATGACGGAATGCGCGCATCGTTGCTTCACGTTCTTGCTTATTCGCTTCCGCATGAAGAGCTGCTGCTTTCATTTTACGGAATTTCAGTTTCTCAGTAATTTCATCTAAGCGGAAGGGATCATTTAAAAAGGCAACTGCTTTTACATTCCCCATATGCATAATTCTTCTAATATAATCATTTTTTTCACGGCGTTCACAAACGATATACGTATGCTCAACTAAACTCTTTGTTTCTGTACGTGTGATGCGAACTAATTGTGGATCAACTGCAAAATCGCGTGCTACTTCTTCTGCAGCTTTTGTCATTGTTGCCGAGAAGAATACTAATTGACGATCACGCATTGTTGATTTAATTACATCAAACACAGCTTCCATCATCTTTTGTTTTACAATTTGATCAAATTCATCAAATACAATTGTCTTCACTTCATGCATTTTTAACTTTTTCATACGAATTAATTCTAAAATACGTCCTGGTGAACCAACAATGACTCTTGGATGCTTCTTTAACTTTTCGACTTGGCGCTTAATATCCGCACCACCAATTAAAGATGCACCTGAAATGTCAGTTCCGATTGTAAACTTTTGAACTTCTTCATGAATTTGCATAACAAGTTCACGCGTTGGCGCTAGAATTACAACTTGTGGTTGTTTCACTTCAGGATTAATTTTATGTAAAAGTGGTAATAAGTACGCTAATGTTTTCCCTGTCCCAGTTGGTGATTCAGCTATAACGTCTTGTCCTTCTAAAATGGTTGGAATCGCTTGTTTTTGAACTTCAGTAAACTCTTTAAAACCAGCCTTCTCCCAAGCTTGTTGCAAAAATGGTTGCATATCTTTTATCATTTGTTTTTCTCCTTTATCTCTATTTTTGAAGAAAATGTTGTATTGTTCGCACTGTTTCTATCATGTGAGAAATAACAGTTATTAAATCATCAACATGGTCTTCTGTAATCGCTTTTTGAAATAGAACCTCTACCTTATTATGATATGAAATCGCTTGCTTATTATATTCGTATGAAATTTCCTGCGTAATCATTCGCTCTTTTCCCCAAATAGATTGTACTAACGATTCGATCTCTTGACAATCTGTTTCTGGGTGCTGTAACGGAAATGCAAATTGCAGTTTCAGTTCACAACCTGGTATAAACTGCGGCACTTCTAAAATCTCACCTGATAAATTTTTCGCATCTACTGACAGTGAGAATGTCGCTTCTACTAACGGTTTAAACTGTTCAGTTAATTGAAATGAAATATGATATATACGGCTTAGCGATGCAAGGTCCATCATATCTTTTCGATCCGTTACAAGAATATCACCATGTAAATCAAAATCATAGACAGCTCCTTCAACGATTACTTTTAAATTTTCAAAAGCAGTTGGATCAAACATAATTTCCTCCAAAAAACAGGCGCCTTTCGATGGAAAGGCGCCACTTGATGTATATATAGTTTACAGATAAACGTGATGAATTACAACCTTTTAGAATAAACCTACTGCTTTTCCATCTGCATTTACGTCCATTTGAAGTGCCGCAGGCTGTTTTGGAAGACCTGGCATTGTTAACATTGTTCCTGTTAACGCTACAATAAACCCTGCACCAATCGATGGTTTCAATTCACGAATTGTAACAATAAAGTCAGATGGTCGACCTAATTTTGTTGCATCATCAGAAAGAGAATATTGTGTTTTCGCCATACATACTGGCAGGTTGCTCCAACCTTCTCCTGCAAATTGAGCCAATTGCTTACGAGCTTTTGGAGCAAATTCGATATCTTTTGCACCGTATACTTTTTGAGCAATTGTACGGATTTTTTCTTCTAATGGCAATTCTAATTCGTAAAGTGGTGCGTATTTGTTGTCACCTTTTTCAATTACTTTTAATACTTTCTCAGCAAGGTCTACACCACCTTGGCCGCCTTTTTCCCAAACTTCTGTTAAGGATACTTCGTAGCCACGCTCATTGCACCATTCTTGTAAGTATGCAACTTCCGCATCTGTATCTGTAATGAATTTATTAATTGCGATTACGAATGGAACACCGAACGCTTGAATTGTTTCAACATGTTTTTGTAAGTTTTCCATTCCTTTTGCTAGCGCATCTATATTTTCTTCTTTCAGCTGATCTCTCGCCACACCGCCGTGCATTTTAAGCGCACGAATTGTCGCAACGATAACGACTGCTTCTGGTTTAATACCAGCTGCACGCGCTTTAATATCTAAGAATTTTTCAGCACCTAAGTCCGCACCGAAACCAGCTTCCGTGATTACATAATCGCCTAATTTTGCTGCCATTGTTGTAGCGATAACACTGTTACAACCGTGAGCGATATTAGCGAATGGTCCGCCATGAATGATTGCTGGTGTATTTTCTAATGTTTGTACTAAGTTTGGTTTTAACGCATCTTTTAATAGAAGTGTTAACGCTCCTTCTACGCCTAAATCTTTAACTGTTACAGGCTCGTTGTCCATATTATAAGCAACGACAATGCGAGATAAACGTGCTTTTAAATCTTGAATATCTGTCGCAAGGCAGAATACAGCCATAATTTCAGATGCTACTGTAATATCAAAACCGTCTTCACGCGGTACACCTTGAACCGGCCCACCAAGACCAATTACTACATTACGCAGTGCACGGTCATTTAAATCGACACAACGCTTCCATACGATTTTTCGCGTATCAATCTTAAGTGTATTTCCTTGTTGAATATGGTTATCGATAAACGCTGCTAATGCGTTATTTGCAGTTGTAATGGCATGAATATCACCAGTAAAGTGAAGATTGATATCTTCCATTGGTACAACTTGTGAATAACCTCCACCTGCTGCACCACCCTTTAGTCCCATTGTTGGTCCAAGTGATGGTTCACGAAGTGCAATTACTGCTTTTTTACCAATTTTATTAAAAGCTTGACCTAGACCAACTGTTACTGTTGATTTACCTTCTCCTGCTGGAGTCGGGTTAATCGCTGTTACTAAAACAACTTTTCCGTCTTTCTCAGTTTGTAAGCGCTTAAAAATATCAAGAGATAATTTTCCTTTATAATGACCATAAGGCTCTAGTTCTTCTTCTAAAATGTTTAACTCCGCTGCAATCTCTTGAATTTTCTTCATACTTGCTTCTTGTGCAATTTCAATATCGGATTTAACTGTTGTAGTAGTTGTCATATACCCTAGTCCCCCTTTAATTGGTTCTGCCCATATTGTATCAGTTTTTTGTATTTTCTGCACTTATTTACCTCCTAAATTTGCGCATTTCGTTGTACTTTATTTTTTCAACATAAATACCCATAAAAATGTTAGTGCTTGCTGCAGTTCTACCGATAATTGTCCAAGCATCTTTTCATTTACTCCTCGTTTATATACGCCTATACCATTCACTACTTGGAACCCTTGCTCCTCTGCAAGCTTTTCAAATTCCCAAGGCATCATCGTATTACAAACGACATCTTTTCCATATAAACGAGGATAGCTATTTTCACGCGGTTTTGCTGTCGGTCCTAAAATAGCAATACACGCATATCCATCTGGTTTCAAAACACGCTTTATCTCGTTTAACGCCTGTAGTGGCTGTTCTGTCCATTCTAACGAGTTCACTGCTAATATGGCTGGAAATTGCTCATTTTCAAAGGGCAATGAAGAAAGATCTCCCTTTACAAATGACAAATTAGGCCCTTCTCCGCGTTCCTTTCCCTTTTGAATCATTTGTTCGGATAAATCTATACCACACGCCTTATATCCTGCGAGACTTAATTTATATGTACCATATCCATCACCACATCCGACATCTAAAACTGCCACACCATTTTCTACATACTTTTCAAAAAACGGGATGATTGTACTCCGACTCCCATGATCCCACATTTCTTGACTATTTTGATTCCAAGATTCCGCATTGTTGTCCCACTTTTTTTCTGCTGATTTATGCCAATTAAACTTTGTCATGTTTCCCCCTACTTTCACTTGTTTTCATTCATTTCATTCTACATCATTTTCCTATATTCCTGTTTATTCTCATGGAGAGATGGATAAGATAGCAACAGACTCATGCATTCTCCAAATTTTGCTTAACTTGGATATAACTCATACTCATATTCTCTTCTTTATGAAAAATAATAAAGATACACCCAATTGAAAGAGAGGGATGTACATGCCTAAAAAGCGAACACATCATTTTAAGAGTGGTGAAAAAAACGAAGAATATGCAGCTGAAATCTCGCCAGGGCGTCTTCCAATTAGACATAGACGGAAAGAAATTGCACATGAAATAGAAGGTACAAACACTGGTACACTTATCGGTTATGTAGCACTGTTTCTTTCTTTATTCTCGATTGCCTTTTATCCAGTTACCCTTGGTTCCCTTTCCATTTTAATTGGCTTATTGGCTGTTAATTTTGGAGCAAAAACACTCGGATATACAGCCATTGGGTTTGGTAGTTTTTCTGTTTTATTTACATTATTGTATCCACTTGCTTTATCAGCATTATAAAAACACACCAAGTATTACTTGGTGTGTTCACTCATGATACAACATAATATGTCCACATCCGCAGCAATGTTTTGCTGTAATTTCTTGAAACACTGGATAATTCTCTTCATTCCGATGTTCAATAAATACCTTTTCAAAACGATACATGTTAGGTGCATATGCCCAGTCTTGTTTCGTACGTGCATATAATGTAGATGAAAAAAATTCTTCTCCACCACAAACTACACATATTTTTTTCATTCTCATCCCTCCTATGCTTGTCTTACTTCATCTATATGAACATATGCATAAAAAAAAGACCTTCTATAATTAGAAAGTCTTTTCCGTAACAAAAAGAAATGTACCAAATATGCCTATTCCGCTATACTCTTTCTGTTTACCATTTTCCATTTCAAAAGTTTGTTTCACTGTTATAAAAAATACACCGTTTCGTGTATTCGTACTTACAAACTTCATCTTTTGTTCTTTCTCATCTACATTTTGTGTACATTCAAAGCTATCTTGATTACAAATCAATGCATACTTATCCTCTAAGTAAGACCTGAAATCAGATTCTTTCGGACAAGTTAAAAGTAGTACTGCAACAAGGATAATGCTGACAATACCTACCGCTATATAATATTTCTTCATTTTTTCTCCTTTCAAAAAACAAGAAAACTTGACCTAAATCGTCAAGTTCTCTTAGTCCACAACCCATTGCCACTCTTGTTCTTTCTTATCAAAAATAAGCCAGCCAGTTTCGGTTGCACCTTCTTTTAATTCCTCTATGTTATCTAGTACTTCATCCGTACTTTCATACGAACCAACTACATATACAGGAATCTCTAAACCTCTTCTTGACTCAATTTTCCCCGCTAAATCAATATACAGCCCGTCTTCCATTAATGGAACAAGCCCAAGAATAACTTCTTTTGAAATTGCTGGGAATATTTTCGATTTTTGAAAGAAAGAAAATCGTTTTTTTCCAAATGAACCTAGTTTGTACGGAATTACTTTGCTAAGCATTCCTACAAAATCAGCGATTCTACGGTAATACACTTTGTTGTACCAACCGTCATCATGTGAAAAATAGACAAATCTATTTTTCAAAAGTGGGAAAAACGCTCTCCCAAGTGGTTCTTTTTTGTGAGCCAAATATAACAATTCTGCAATTTCCTTTGGCTCCAATTCATCTAAATCGCTTGCGTCATCAAAATCCACCCAACAAAACTCATCAAATTCATCAATCTCTGCTTTAATTAATTTATGTATGTTTTCTTCTTCGACATATTCAAATAAAGTATGATAGTGAAAATCAGTCCACTCAAAATTATGTTTCAAAAGCAACACTTGATGAAGCGGTGATGGGATATTACTTGCAAACTCTTCAAATGTAATTCCAGATGTAATAAAACAATGACCCCGACGATTACCATTAATATATATCATATTTTTTACTTGGTCAGATCCTCCAGACAAAGCACCTAGCCACCTTCGTTTTATATGTTTCAATTCTATAGCATATTTTAACATGAAAAATTTTAGAAACATAGAAAAAACTTCAAAAACTATTTACAATTTCATGAGTTTTATTACATACTGATTACAAGAAAAAAAGCCTGTTGAAAAACAGGCTTTTTTACGCGATTTCGTCTGGATTTTGCGGATGATGATTTTCAGTATGCTTTTCGTTTTTTTGAAAAATGGATTGAATCTTATCAATTGTTTGTGGCGCTAACTCAATCATTTTTTCAGCTAGGTGTGTGGCATTTTGTAAGTGAAGAATATTTACTCCATCTTTATTCACTACAAGAAAGGCTACTGGAGTAATGGAAACACCACCTGCGCTCCCTCCGCCAAATGCCGGATTACCTTGTGCTCTTTGACCATCATTTGTTTGAAAATCCGATCCACCTGCTCCAAATCCAAACGCTACTTTGGAAACAGTTAACACTACACCGCCGTCAGCCGTCTGAACAGGCTCTCCAACAATCGTATTAACATCGACCATTTCCTTTAAATTTTCCATTGCTGCTTTCATTAATCCTTGAATTGGATGATCCACCGTTCATAACCTCCTTTGTCATATCTTTCCTAGTTTTTCCGAAACCTTGTGAACTAAACATAAAATTTTATATTGATTTCAAAAATGATAAGTAATAATATTTAGAAAAAACAAACTAAAGAGGGGATTATAATGATACGGAAGCTAACAAAGAGTGATCATGAACAAGTACTGGCCTTTTTAACGCTTTATCCGAAAGAATTCTCCTTCCTCAAGCGTGTGCAGGGCGATAGCTCAACGGTAGGTGGGAGATGACTTTCGGTTTGGCGTTAGCCAAAAAGTACTTGCTATTATTTTTATTTTCGCTCTGATATAATCAGTCTTATATTGTAGAAAAATTTGAAGACATACAAGACATACAACTTGGCACAAAAAATAAAATGTACTTTTGTGAATGTAAAGATGATACTGCACTACCTAAAACAATGCTTCATACTGCAATCACACTAGCAACCATAGATGATGTTGAGCAAATTATGAAGCTCCGAAGCAACATTGAAGAATTCCCTCAAACAGGACAATCAGAAAAGATTTTGCGGCAATCACTCGAAGCAAATACAGGACGCACTTACTACATTGAAAAGAAAGGAGAAATCATCTCTTCCGCTTCCACATCAGCTGAAAATTCCTTATCTGCAATGGTCGTTGGAGTATGTACTCATTCAAATTATCGTGTCAAGGGATATGCTTCACTCATATTACAAAAAATGATTCAGGATTTTATTAAAGAAGGAAGAACTCTTTGCTTATTTTATAACAACCCAGCTGCTGGATGGATTTATAAGCGGTTAGGTTTTAAGGATATTGGAATGTGGACGATGTATCGGTAAATTTGGATATTTATTAATAAAGTGAAACTTTAATCAGTGGGATCCCCCACTGATTATTAGCTCTCACCAATTGGACTACATAATGAAATTTATCCTGTTATTCCATTCTATTCAACAGCAATTATATCGATAAAATTAAAAGTGCTCTTGTGATAAAATGCATCCGTACATATTACATTCTTTCTTTTAGGATCGATATCAATAACCGTCATATAACTAGTAAGGACATAACCATCTTCATAATATGTAATTAATATTTCCTCTTCGGATAACAACGAGAATAATAACTTATTCTCGTTCATTTCTTTCGCATCTTGAGTCAGTATTGGTCGTGGTACTTTCGTTTTTTCTTCAATAATCTTTCGTATACCAGCAAATTGTTCCGGCATAGATACAAATGGTGTCCACTTTACCATCCCTCTTCCTTTTGACATGTTTGCGTTATTCATGATTTATGTCCCCCTATAATAAAGTATTTCTATATCTTGCTGTCGCGATACTTGTATAAGATACGTCACGCAAAATACTATTTTTACCGAAACGATTGCGTATTTCATCCATCACTTTTGTTAGTTTCATTTCTTTTTCGCGCTATATTACATTATCAAAAAGAGAAATTTCTTAAGTAGTGGCGTCGCTGCCAGAACAATTGAACCATTACGATTTACGTCCTCTACTACCGCTAGCTTCGTACGCAAAGGGTCCAGACCCATTTTGATACATGATACACCTGCATAAAAACTACGAAGATCTACACACAAAATAATTCGATTAGGTAAAAGAGAATAATCATACAAGATAATCGTTCTTTTAGAAGTCTTTTTTAAGAAAATATTGGTTAAAACAAAAAAGCGCTGACTCTCAATTGATGATTTTCATCTGAGTCAAACTTCATTTTATATTCAAAAATTCGAATGTAAAGCTTATCAATCCCCTCTAAACGTATGAAAAAAAATGATTTGGACATGAGCACATAGTAATAGATGTTCTCATACCGTGATATATATGTGTTCAAAAAAGGAGTGTATTCATTATGTACCCTTATTGGCAATCCTATTATTTCACACACGATGCCCCTTATTTAAATTGGAATCCAACAGCTACATTTTCACCCGTACGGAATTACCGTGTCAGTAAAAATGAAGTTGATTTAAAAAGTTATATGCGTTCACTATGGGAACAACATGTTGCTTGGACCAGATTGGCTATCATTAGCATTATTTTCAATTTACCTGATGTTAACTTTACGATTACACGCCTCCTTCAAAACGCTCCAGATATGGGAAATTCTCTTAAACCTTTCTACGGTGACAATGCAGCAAAAAAATACAGTGATTTGATAAAAGATCACTTAGTGATTGCTGCCGATCTTGTCAAAGTAGCAAAAACTGGTAATCAAAACGCCGCATCAATTGCAGAGAAAAAATGGTACGCCAATGCAGACGACATTGTTGAATTTTTAAGTAGTGTAAATCCGCATATACCTAAAGAAGAATTTAGGAAAATGTTTTATGAACACCTAGCATTGACTAAAGCGGAAGCAGTAGCCATTCTAAGTAAAGATTATCAAGCAGGTGTTCAATTGTATGACAAAATTGAGAAAGAAGCTTTAGAAATGGCGGATGCACTTACTGAAGGAATAATAAAGCAATTTCCTCAACTATTTCAATAAAGTGAAACTTTAATCAGCGGGAATTTTCTTCTTTCCCCATCTTACTTCTTTTTTTGCTGAATTTTGAAGTGGGTGTCTTACTACCCTCGAATAGCTAAATAAAAAAGGGACCGATTCTTTCAAAAGAATGGTATTATCCCCTTTAGGTAGACAGTGTAAAAAAGACCATGTGCACACATGGATGTTACACTATTACTTGGAGGGGATTTTTCATGACTAAAAAAGGCTCAACTTTTAATACATATTCAGAAGAATTAAAGTTATCAGCTGTTCAAAGTTATTTAAACGGAGAAGGAAGAGTGTATTGAACTCTCGTATTCTCTCTAACAACTGCGTTTCTATACGGAGCTTTCCAACCTCTTTACCATATTTTCATTTACGATTAATACATCATTATTCTGACCAATTTCATTCAAATAATCGGATTGGAACTGTAATTCAGAATATACTTCTTATAAACAACATATTCCTTTTCTTCCCCCTTCAAGCTACTTTTCTTGCTTCAAGGTCATAACTACTTGCCTCTCAACAAATCCAAATTCTTTATACATCTCTTTGGCGAAATTCCCAGCGAATACATTTAAACGTATTTCTTTATACTTTTCTTGCAATCTATCAATTCCTACTTTCATTAGTTTTCGGGATAATCCTTTTTCTCTATACGTTGGAAAAATATATAATTCATAAATGAATCCCATTTTTTCTCCTGAAAAATAATCTGTATTCTCTCCAATTAAAATCCATCCTGCTAGCACATTCTCTTGTTTTACAACTAAATAATACGCTCCTTTTTCTAATAGAGGCTGTGTAATCTCAATCGCTTTTTCTTGGCTTAACTGGCACGTTTCTTTTGTTCCTTCAAAGAGTGATTGTGCTGCAAAATTTAATATTTGCTGAACTTCCTCTTCATTCGCCTTTTGAATCATCCCTTCATCCTCCTATTCCTTCGTCTTCTCTTTCTACAATCGGCATTCGGATATTACTTTCTAGATTCTCTGACTCAATTACAATTGCCATAAGTCCAGTTTCAGTAGTTGTTTCATGGAATTCCCCTCTACTCCAGAAAACAGCTTGACCAGGTTGCACTTTCTTTTTCTTTTTATCTGCGCCACAAACAAAACCATCCCCTTGCACAATAAGAAGCAACTGAGAAACAACTGCTTCATGATACCCGATTATTCCTTTTGGTTGTAAATGCATACAACCAATATGTATATCTTCTTGATGTTTTACTATTTTTGACATAATAAAGTTAGAATGAACCACTGATATGTGATTCCCTACCTTTTCACTGAAATCGAATATTTTCATCTTTTCTCCTCCTAAAACATTCCCTACACATGTAACACCATTCTTACCGTTTGCATCATGCACCCCTCAAAGTCTTCTTCAAACTGTTCTAAAACGGCAAAACCTTTCGCTTTATAAAACGTTTTTCCTTTTTCGTTTGCCGCTTCTACACAAATATAAATCTTCTTAACACCATCTAAAATTGCGATACCTCTTTGCAATAAAGCTGTCCCAATTCCTTTTCCTTGATGCTCCGGTAATAAATAAATAGCCCCTAATTCTGCTTCGTTTTGATGTTTTACAGGTGAAAAATTAGCAAATCCAACAATTTGGTCTTCTACTTCTGCTACGAGTAAGTATGAATGTTCTAAACGTCGTTTCATCATTTCATTTGAATATGCTTGCTTTAAAAATTTATCTTGAATTTCCTGTGGAATGATTCCTTTATATGTATCATGCCAAGCTATTTTTGCCACTTCTTGTACAGCTGTAATGTCCTCTACATTCATTTCTCTAACTACATACGTCATATCGATGTCTCCACTCCTTTTAAATTGTATTCTGCTACTATGCTACAAGAAGCTGAATTCCGATTTTCATAGTTCACTTTAATTAACTTTAAACTTTCTACAACTGCCGTTTGTGCACGAAAACCTTTATATACAAAATCCATTACACGAACAAATTGCTCCTGCTCTAAACGATTGGTAATTGTACAATGTGGTACCCACTTCTCAGGTACATAATACGACTGTGGCTGATCATGAAAATCCGTAAAATGATTATGAAACGATTGATGCAACTCTAGTAATCTTCTTGTTATTGTTGGTGCCAAAAAGATTGTTCCATTTGTAGGGAAGGTACCAACAGAAGAGAATTCAACTAGAAAACACTCTACACTCTCTGTAAACTTTTTAAATTCATGTCTATATGTTTCCAAATCCAAAGTATGATAATCAGCTAATGTAATATGAAGCTCTAAGCCCTCATTATGTACAATGTCCGTTAGTCCTTCCCGAATCTCTTTCACGTGCTTTGAAAACTTCTTATCAAATGTAGCAATAACGGCATACATCTTTCTTCACTCCTTCGCTTCTCTTAATGTTTCCCACTCTTCACGAATCATTCCCATTCGAATAGAATCATAATATGTCCCATTATAGTAACGACAGTTTCGCATTCTACCTTCTAACTTCATCCCAATTTTTTCTGCAACTTTCATCATTCGTTCATTTCCAGACCAAGTCGTTAATCCAACCCTACCAATCTCCATATTTTCGAATAATAAATCTCTATATAGTTGCAAAGCTTCTGTTCCATAACCGCCATTCCAATATGCTGGGTCATAAATGGTGATCCCTATTTCTAACCAGCGTGACGCCTTATATTCCCAATAGAAACCAACTGTTCCAATTATTTCGCCATCAACCTCAATAATAAGTTGAGACAAGGGTTCCTCTCTTAACTTAGATTGTAAATTCTCCTTGTACACCGGGTATTCCTGAATAGAAAATGGAAAGTATGGTGCATCCCACCTTTTCCACTCAGGATTTTCTTCCTTATATATTTGTGAATATAAAGAATGTATATCTTTCTCTTCTATTTTTCTTCCTATCACTTTTTTACCTTGTAAATATATCTGTTCCATATTGCCTCCTATGCTATCAAGTAGAATATTAGAATTTAATGTATCACTAATAATAAAAATAATATACATTCTTCTGAAAAATCAAACAATAAATCCCACTTTGTTGTATAATATTGTAAAAAGATGACGGAGGGATTTGATGTTACACAAAACATCTCAATTTATGATAAAACTTTCATCAATTGTTTTATCACTTTTACTACTATTAAATCTACCTTATTTATTTATCACTCAAGGTGGATTCACCTTTCAACCAATTCAATTTTTCAAACAGATCTTTACTATGTTAAAACAGGTTTTCTCTCCCGAGTCTCTTGTAGTTCTATCATCAGAAGCGAAGTTCGGTAATTTCAAAAAAACACCATTATTTCCAACCGTATTAGAACCTTACATATATTCATTTACTGTTTTGTTTGTAGCTTTCGTTCTTGCACTCTTTATTTCATCTAGCATGGCGTTTTTCTATTTTTTAGCAAAGGATTCTATCAAAAAGTGGATTAACAGATTTATTTTTGTATTAGAAGCTATCCCTGATATGATGATGATGATTTGTTTACAAATGTTTTTCATTTGGTTCCTTCAGAAATTCGGGGAATCTCCTGTCACAATTATTTCTTTTAATGAAAATCGAGCTTATTTACTCCCTATTTTATCTTTAGCAGTCTTACCTACATTACAAATGTTTCGCATGATGATTTTATATATAAAAGAAGAACATGGAAAACAATATGTAGAGGTTGCTTACGGAAAGGGCCTTTCATCAAGTTATATACTATGTATCCATTTATTCAAAAATATATCCATTCACTTCTTCCACCATTTAAAAACAATTTTTGTTTTCTTACTTTCTAACTTGTTCATTTTAGAATTTATTTTTAATATGCAAGGTATCATTCAATTTTTATTTAAGAAGGCTTTTATTTCACCTCCCTCTACATTTATCATACTTATCATGATTATCTTACCGTTTTATATTATTTTTCAAATCACTTCTTTTATGATAAATAGGTGGCAAAAACAAATGAAAGGAGAAACTCTATGAGGTCTATTTGGAAATCAAAACGCTTTTTAATCGGATTCATTTATCTTTTTGTACTACTTACAGCTAGCTTTATTTATAGTTGGTTCTTTAAAGATAGCATACCAGAAGCACCTCTATTGCTTTACAATGACAAGAATGAATTAATTGGCAAGGCACCCTTTTCACCATCTTTAATGCCACCTTTTGGCTCTGACCGTTTTGGAGAATCTATTTTCTTACAAATTTTAGACGGGGCAAAATTCACAATTTTATTTGCTGTCGGAATTAGCTTATTACGTATTTTATTTGGAACATGTGTAGGTATCCTATTAAGTTTATACGCTGCAAAATGCAAAAGATTTTTCCAAGCATGTTCAGAAGTATTTTATTATATTCCCACTTTATTTATCGCATTTATACTCATCACACCGGCTAATATTGTAATCACATCAAATGCGGATCGGCTAAGTCCAAATATTCCATTTACACTTTATCAAGCTATCATACTCATTTTCATTGCTCTACCTACAATTTCTTTATATATTTCATCAGAAGTTGATGAGTTTATGAAGCAAGATTATATAATGAGCTCACAATTAATGGGGGCAAGCCGTTTTCATATTATAAAGAAACATTTGCGTGTCTTATTATTAGACCGAGCATTTGTTTTATTTATGGAGCATATTGTCCAAACACTTATACTTATGATCCATCTAGCATTACTTAACATTATAATCGGTGGAATACAACTGAAAGAAATGGATCTAGGTGAGTTCAAACCTGTTTCACTCTCAAATGATTGGGCAGGCCTTATTGGATTAAATCGTTATGAAATGAATCTTTCATTATGGATTATCTTTTATACACTCGTCACATTCTTTATTACTATACTTTTCATTAAACTCATGACTATTGGAATTCAAGATGCCCTAAAAACAAGAAGTTCACAAGCAGTAATGGTGCAACCTGTTCAAGACCAAAAAATATATGTAAAAAAGAAGGATTCTTTTTCATTTGCTTCTTTAGAGGAAAGAAAACGTTCTTCGTTACATTTGTAAAAAATGATTGAACTTATACAAGAGAAAAACTATTTGTTAATCTATGCCTTTTATATTAATGCATCAATAGTTCCAAGAAGAAATAGGCTGGAGTCGTAACGATAAGAGAGACGTATTTCAAGCAAGCTAATAATGTCTCTTATACACCCATCTATTATTGACAACAGATGTAGCGAATGTGATCAAGGAATTTCCCACGCTTTTTTCTAAAACTGAACGGCTAAAAAAGACAAGGTTCCTAAATTTGAAGCCTACCTTCAAGCAAAAACAGAAATACGCGAAAATCTCGGTAAAGAGTTTGCAGATTGTTTAGCTTATCTATGCAAACTAGCTAATTTTTTTGAGTTCAACTTAAAAGATGAGCTTCACAAATAATTAACCGAAATACAAATTCGCTCTCAAAGCCTACAACATAAAGTGAAACTTTAATCAGTGGGGGTTTTCTTCATCCCCCACTGATTATTAGTTGAACGAATCGGGCTTTTACGGGCAGTTTATCCCCCACCTAACTTCTTTGCTTTTTCTGAATTTTGAGGTGGGGGTATTACTGCTCGTTAATGCGGGATAAAAAATAGGGGGATAAGTTCCCCCTATTTTCTTTCATTAGCTAAATGTCTTAATCTTCTTATCACATTTAGAATCTACTATTTTTCTTCTCTATTGTAACTCTTTACGAAAAGAATAACTTACCTTATCATATCCTTCTCTTTCATAAAATCTATGTGCATCACTTCTTGGAAACGCTGATGTAAGAACGATAGAACTGCAGCCCTTTTCTATCCCCCATTCCTCTATATACGACAGAAGAACCTTTCCATATCCTTCTGATCGATGAACCTCTGCCGTTACAAGATCATATACAAAAACATGTTTCTTATTATAGAAATTCGTACATACCGCTACCCCTGCAAGGCTTACCACCTCATTCTCTTCATTATACAAAGAAAATAATTGATAACGTTCCTCTTTCATCTGATGAAATAAAGACTGTGCTTCCTCTTTTGTAAGTGCAGTTCGTAATTGGTGTAAAACGGGTAATACCTCATCTAATTGCTCTTCTGTTTTTATTTCCTTAACATTCATCACGAATCTCCCCTAACTATTTATAAAATTTTCTAAATGTTATATTATTAGTATAAATAGAGACTGCCCTTTCCTTAAGTGGCAGTTCATTTCTTTTTTATAAGGTCAGCTTTAAAGGAGAGCGCATGCAATGGATTTAACCATTCCTTTACAATTAGAAAGTAAAACACCCATCTATATACAAATTTACGACTACATAAAACAAGAAATCTTAAAGGGAACGCTCCCTGCCAGAACACGTCTCCCTTCTCACCGAAATTTAGCATTACAACTTGGTGTTAGCCGCATTACAGTCGAATCAGCTTATCAGCAATTATCCGCGGAAGGCTATGTGGACAGTAAACCGAAGCGTGGCATATTTGTTACGGAAGTAGATGTAGATGTTATACCAAATAAACAACATGCTCCATCTTACCAATTTGAAAAAAAACAAACAGAACCGCTCTTTTTTGATTGTAGTCAAGGAAACATCGATCAAACAGCCTTTCCACTCTCAAATTGGAAAAGAGCACTACAAGAATGTTTACTCCAATATGAAAACGAATTATTTACAAAAGAAGATCCACAAGGAGAATATATACTTCGTACTCACATTGCAAAATATTTGTATCATGCTCGCGGGGTTCATTGCACACCTAACCAAATTATTATTGGAGCTGGTACACAGCCGCTTCTTTGGTTACTTGTTCAATTACTTGGGAAGCAAAAATCATACGCAATCGAAAATCCTGGATTTCACCGCGTAAAAGCTATTATTCAAAGCTGCGGCATTCCTTTTCATCCTGTTCCATTAGATGAGCAAGGAATGAACATTTCATCTCTCAATAATTGCAATGCGGACGTTGCTTATGTTACACCTTCTCATCAATTTCCATATGGCATGATTATGCCTTTATCAAGGCGGCTTGAGTTATTAAAATGGGCTAATGATCGCTCTGGTTATATTATTGAAGACGATTATGACGGGGAATTTCGCTACGTTGGAAAACCTATTCCCTCACTGCAAGGGCTTGATACAAATGAACGTGTTATTTACATGGGAACTTTTTCAAAATCATTTTTACCTTCCTTAAGAATGGGTTATATTGTTCTTCCAAATCATCTTTTGGATGCTTATAAAAACTTAGGTGGTATCTTCAAACAAACTGTTTCTAAAATACAACAGCTTGCTCTTGCTAACTTCATCCAAAAAGGAGATTGGGATCGGCACTTAAACCGCGTTCGTACATTATATAAGAAAAAACATCATAAACTAGTCAAATCACTTGTGAATCAAATGGGCACTGGTGTTAATATACTTGGGGATCAATCTGGACTTCACATTGTACTACATGTTCATAACGGCATGAATGAACAAGAACTCATTCAATCAGCTGCTGAAAAACATGTAAAACTTTACCCGTTATCCATATACGATTCAGTAAATAACTTACAAAAAGAAGCTCATGTATTATTAGGTTTCGGAGGGATACCGATTGATGCAATCGAAACTGTTGTAACATTATTAAAAGAAGCTTGGTTTACAAAAAAAAGCTGTTCCCTGCAAAAATAATTGCAAGGAACAGCTTTTTCACATGCCTAATCATTTGATGTTTGCCCTGAACGTGATGAGATACCTGGGCGTTTTACGCCAGTTGTTTCCGTTGAATAAGAAGCTTCAATGATGGCACTTGAATCTACAGAGAGAACGAGATCTTTCATCTTCGGATAAATAAAACGGTTTGTAATACAGTAGATAATTCTCTGGTGCTCTCCTAAAAAACCACCTTCTCCATGTAGATACGTAACTGAAAGTTGTAACTCCTTCATAAGAAGTTCACCAATTTCTTTATTCTTACTCGAAATAATCATGACACTCTTGCCTTGATTAATGCCATCTAATATGAAATCAATCATCTTCGTAACAATATAGAAAATTGCAAGTGAGAACATCGCTTGCTCGATTGAAAACAAAATAGCGACAAATACAAAAATAACAGCATTTACAGCAAGTAAAAATGTACTAATCGGCACTTTAAAATGTTTGTTCATCCAGACCGCTAACATTTCTGACCCGTCAATTGCACCGCCCATCTTCACAACAATTCCAACACCAATTCCAAATAATACTCCACCATACAATACAATTAGTAATTCAGACGTTGTGATAGCCGGAAATGGCTTCAAATAAATTAAACCGAGAGTTGTTACAACATTTGCATAGGACGTACGAATAAAGAACTTTTTCCCCATTACTTTTGCAGTAAATAATAAGATAGGAATGTTAAGTCCTAAAAACACACCATAAAGCGGTAATCCAGCAACTTTATTCGCCATAATAGAAATGGCTGTTACCCCACCATCTACCAGTCCATTTGGTGCCAAAATCAACTCCAATGAGCCAGCTACAATAATCGATCCAATTGTTAATAAAACATATTCAAATATTTTTTTCATTGATTACCCCCAAAACAGATATATTTTCTTAGTATTATCATACCGAAAATTCTCTATTTTTTCAAAGAAATGGCTTTATTTACACAAATTCGACACTAATTTGGAAATTTTTATATATTCTATGTCTAAATAATATATAATGATTTTATTGAATTTTTAGAGAAAAGGAGTTTTCTTATGTTACAAGCCCTATTTACCTCCCCTATCCTATCTATAGACACATTACACCCAGGTTATGAAGATCATGCTTTCCGAAAAGGTTACGAAACAATTATGCCTCTTCCTAATTTAGAACAATGTAGGGCACCGTACCGATATTTAATTTATATCGATTATTATCCGTTCAAGGAAATGTGGATTTAGAGGAATGGCTACAACACCCCGCCTTTTTCTAAAATACTCTTAAGGAGATTACAATATGCAGATTCGAAAAAAGAAACGGTTATCAATGACTGAAATTCAGCACATTATAGATTTAGCTCATATTTGTAAACGAAAAGATGGCGTCGATTATCCATCAGACTTGCACGTCAATATTCTTAAGAATCGAAAAGAAAACCAGCTAAACGATTTTCTTTTTTATAACAATGAACAATTAATCGGTGTGTTAAGTATGTATGAATTTGAAAGACCGACGAAACTTGAATTAACAGGATTTGTCCACCCTCATTTCAGAAAACATAAAGTAGGAACTACTCTTTTGCAAACGGCCATGGAAGAAATACAACAACGAGATGTTGATGAAGTCTTACTCATTATAAACGGGGCATCAACCTCTGGAAAAGATTTTGCCAAACAGGCCCACTTACCATACTTATACAGCGAGTACGGTATGGAGTTTCAGTTAGACACACAACAAACAACTATACAAAAAAATACGATTGAGCTTATCCCAGCATCTACTGAACTATTTCCTACTCTTTTAGAAATCTCTAGCAGAGCTTTTGGTGATTCATTGACAAACACATCCTCCTGGTTACAAAAAATAATGTCTTCACCTACTCACCAAGTATATATTTCTCTCATTCATAAACAGCCAATCGGGACCATTACAGTAAATAAACAAAACGGATTTACTTCCTTATCCGGATTTGCTGTTCATCCTTCTTATCAAGGAAAAGGATATGGAAAAAGCATTTTGCAGTACATCATACATCAGCTATTAACTGAGGGAAGAACGAAGATTGAATTAGAAGTTGAAACTAAAAACGATAGTGCTCTAAAACTTTATAAACAGTGTGGTTTTGAGATTACAACAAGGTATGATTATTATAATTTACTAAAATAGAAAAGGACTGAATCTTAGCGATTCAGTCCTTTTCTATTTCATTTGTTTCTTAATATATTCACAACAGTAGTCGTTTCATCATTTTCTTTATATACACGTGGGATTCTTCGATCTAGCATACAAGTCACTTCATAATTAATGGTACCTAATATATCCGCGATTTCTTCTACAGAAATTTCTTCCTCACCTTGTCTACCGTAGAAAACAACTTCATCTCCTACTTGTACAGGCATTGCTTTTGTAACATCTAACATTAACTGGTCCATACAAACGCGCCCAAGAACTGGTACACGAATTCCATTAATTAACGCATGCCCCTTATTCGACAGCTGACGGTTATACCCATCTGCATAACCAATTGGAACAGTCGCAATCCATTCTTCTCCTGTTGTTACATACGTATTCCCATAACTTACACCACGATTTTTTTTCGCGTGCTTAATATGAGCCACTTTCGACTTCAATGATAGTGCTGGCTGTAAAGAAACAACTGTATGATCTACTTCTTTCGAAGGATACATACCATAAATCCCGATTCCAACACGAACCATATTTTGAAATGTATTGCTTAGCTCCATTGATCCAGCACTGTTTGAACTATGGATATACGGAAGATGAATACCCATTTCCTTCGCTGTATTTACAGCTTTCTCAAATAAACTGGTTTGCATATTTGTGTATGTTTTATTAATTTCATCAGCTGTAGAGTAATGTGTAAACATACCTTCTACTTCTATATATTTCATATTTTTTAGTTCTTCTAAAAATGGCGCAACCTCTTCTTCTTGTAAACCAATGCGACTCATTCCTGTATCTATTTTCACTTGAATATGCGCTTTCTTTTCAAGTTGCTTAGCAATTTCATTGATACCTTTTAGATCCTCTATTCTATATACCGTCATCATAATATCATACCCAATAGCATCTTTAGCAGCTTCCACTGGTGTATAACCTAAAACTAAAATCGGCACCGTAACTCCTGCTTCGCGTAGTTCGATTCCTTCATCTACAAAAGCAACTGCAAGTTGATTCACTCCTGCCTCAATTGCCGCTTTTGCAACTTCAACCGCCCCGTGTCCATACCCATTTGCTTTTACCGCTGCCATCATTGCAATATTTTTATCATTCACACGTTTTTTAAATTCTCTTACATTATGTTTTACAGCATCTAAGTTAATTTCAACAATTGTATCTCTTCCATATCTCGAACTCATGGGTCTAAACTCCTAACTCAATAATTGCTTTCCATTCTATTTCTCGTTTAATTATGACCTTTTACAATATAATACTTTTCATTTTCCTAGTCAAACTACTAGAATTTTCGGAATTTTGAATATGATTTAATACTCCTAAGACACTATTATATACGGAGATGAGGAGAATTACAATGTTTGCTCAAGCTACATTAATCGACTTTAAGCCTCATCAAAAATAGATTCATTGTTAATGAAAAGAGAAGAAATCAGTCCTACAAAGAGTATTAAGCCTATTAAAATAAAAGTTAGATGGAGCGTATCACCATCTAACTCTCTTACTTTCGCTCTACAAACAAAAAAGTAATTCTTATTTTTAATAAGAATTACTTTTACAGGCTGTGGAGAAAGTCTTCTCCACGGCCTTTTTTTGTGTCTGAGCCTCTTTTAATCTGTCAACACTGATAAAAAGAGGAAAAGGAGCGATTTTATTATGATGGGTGCATTGAAAAATCATCGCAATGAGTGCGTATCAGTTTCTGTTGAAGAGTTAGTTCCTCAAGATCATTTTCTTCGTGCAATTGAGGCAACAATTAATTTTGATTTTATTGAGGAAAAGTTACGTCCCTATTATTGTGAAAATAATGGACGTCCTTCTATTCATCCTATCGTTTTATTCAAAATGATGTTTATTGGCTATTTTTACGGTATTCGTTCTGAGCGTCAATTAGAAAAAGAGATTAAGATGAATATTGCATACCGGTGGTTTTTAGGGTTTTCTTTATCAGATCCTGTTCCTGATCATTCAACAATTAGCTGGAATCGTCGTACTCGTTTTCTTCATACAAATATTTTTGAAGAAATCTTCGAGGGAATTGTACGTCAAGCGATGGAACATCGCATGGTAGGAGGACGTGCGTTGATGACAGATTCCACACACGTAAAAGCAAACGCAAATAAAAACAAATTTGTAAAAAAAGTAAAAGAAGAACGCCCGAAAGCTTATATAGAAGAGTTAGAAGCAGCAATAACGGAAGATCGAGAAAAACATGGAAAAAAGGATTAAAACCTAGAAAGGAACGTGATACCCCAATCAAAGAAACACGTGTAAGTACAACGGATCCTGATAGTGGCTTTTTAATGAGAGATGGAAAACCAAATGGTTTTCATTTCTTAGACCATAGAACAACTGACGCAAAATATAATATTATTACAGACACTTTTATTACGGCTGGAAATGTAGTGGATTCCGAGCCGTATTTAGCACGCCTGCAAGTGCAAATTGATAAATTTGGATTTGAAGTAGAAGCGGTAGCGCTTGATGCAGGATATTTTACAAGCTACATTTGTAAAAAATTATCGGAACAGAATATATTTATGGTGATGGGGTATCGCCGATTTGGAAAACGAAATAAAGACGTACCAAAAAGCCAGTTTAAATATGAAAAAGAAACAGATGTATTTGCCTGTCCAATGGGATGTATTTTAGAATATGCGACAACTGATCGAGAAGGATATCGCCAATATAAGTCTAATCCAACAGACTGTGTAGTTTGTCCGTTGCGTGACAAATGTTGTTCAGTGAAACAAAAGCAGAAAGTTCTTACTCATCATATTTGGGAAGAGTATAAAGATATCGCCAGAAAAAATAAGTTAACCCGTACAGGAAAAAAATTATATAAAGTACGGTGTTCTACGATTGGACGAAGCTTTGCGGATGCCAAAGAATTACATGGCTATCGATACGCTCGGTTCAGGGGGCTAAAGTCTGTCCAAATGCAGGCTTATCTCACTGCAGCCTGCCAAAATATGAAAAAAATAGCCCTTCATCTGACCAAAAAGGGTCAGGTGAAGGGCTATTTTTTGTATTTCTATCATTTTTTACTGTTTTCGTTCACTAAAATACTAAAAAACTTCAGAGTGTCGGAAACCCTAAAGGGTTTCCCAACACTCTGAAAAAAGTAATTCTTATTTTTAATAAGAATTACTTTTACTCAACAACACTATTTTTCTTCTACATTACCTTTTACCTTTCCTCCGACACCCCAATGCGAACCCGGAATCTCATTTACTAGTACACGTACACGTTCAGTCTCCACGTCCAAACTTTTTGCAACTGCATCTGTAACATTTGAAATGAGATTTTGAATCTGCTCCTGTTTTCGACCCTCAATAACTTGAATTTGTACAATTGGCATACCCATCTCTCGCTTTACTCTTTATTCACAAAACATCAATACACTACCCAACCCTTCAAACTGCGCAATAATAGCGTCACCAGTTTTGAAAGCAACCGCTTCAGATAATGCCCCACTTAGCACAATATCACCTTTTTTCAACCCTTCATTTTGTAATCCAAGTTTATTTACCGCCCAAGCAATTGCCGTTGCCGGATGTCCAAGTACAGCTGCCCCTGTGCCAGTTGTCGCCGTTTTACCGTTTTTCGACATAACCATTCCAACATTAGCTAAGTCTATTTCCTGAGCGTTAATCCATTTGCTTCCTAATAGAAATTTTGAGGATGAACAATTATCTGCAATTACATCAGGCAATGTAAATTTAAAATTCAAATAACGACTATCAATAATTTCCAAAGCTGGCGTAACATATTTTGTTGCCTTTAATACATCATCCGCTGTAACGCTAGTACCCTGTAAATCATCTCCCATTAAAAAGGCAATCTCTGGTTCTACTTTTGGATGAATCAACGTTTCATACTGCACAGGTTCCCATTCAAACGCTAACATATCATGTAATAAATAACCGTAAATTGCTTCCTCAATCCCCATCATTTGTTGTTTCGCTTTACTCGTTAACCCAAGCTTTACACCAACTCGTTTGGATCCTTCTTTCATCTTTTGTTCAACTAATTGTTTTTGCAATATGTAAGCATCTTCTACTGTTAAATCCGGATGCTGATCTGTTACCTTTACTACTTCTTTTCGTTCCCTCTCCGCCTGAAGTAAATATTCAATAATCTCTGAATCCGCTCCTTTAACTAAAGCCATATTTTACACCCCCGTTTTTATCTTTGCTAATTCAGCTGCTACATCTAAAATCATATCTTCTTGCCCACCAACTACTTTTCTCTTGCCAAGTTCTATTAAAATATCACGAGCATCTACACCAAATCTATGAGCAGCTCTCTCAGCATGTAGTAAAAAGCTTGAATATACACCAGCGTATCCCATGACAAGACTACCTTTTTGAATTTCTTGTGGTCCTGGTAACAGCGGTGCAACAATATCCTCTGCCAAATCCATCATTTTATACAAATCTACATCTAGCGTATATCCCATCCGATCCAATACAGCTAACAATACCTCTGTTTGCGCGTTCCCAGCTCCAGCTCCAAGGCAGCGGACACTTCCATCAATACGGGTTGCTCCTTCTTCAATTGCAGTAATCGTATTCGCTACTGCAACAGAAAGGTTATTGTGGCCATGAAAGCCGATTTCAATATTTAGGGATTGACGTAATGCCTGGATACGTTCACGTACTTCATGAGGCAATAAAGCTCCAGCTGAATCTGTTACATAGACAGCTTGTGCCCCGTAACTTTCCATAAGTTTTGCTTGTTCTACCAATTTCTGTATCGGTGCCGAATGTGCCATCATTAAAAAACCACACACTTCCATACCCAATTCTCGTGCAAAATGAATATGTTGAGCGGAAACATCCGCTTCCGTTACGTGGGTTGCTATACGAACAAGTCTTGCTCCAATGCTTTCTGCTTGTTTTAATTCATGGACAGTGCCAATACCAGGAATAAGTAACACAGCTACCTTTGACTGTCTACATTCTTCCACTGCCGCTTCAATGAGTTTCATTTCATCTACTAACGATTTTCCATATTGCAAAGTGGAACCACCTAATCCATCCCCATGACTAACTTCAACATAATGCATACCAGCCTCATCTAACGACCTAGTTACAGACCGAACTTGTTCCTCTGTAAATTGATGCCTCATTACATGACTTCCATCACGCAAACAAACCTCAGTTATTTTGATTGGCATATCACTATTTCTTTTCACTCATCATACCTCGCTTCTGCTCTCCAATTATTCGAGATGCAAATCCTTCACCAACTTTTAATGCCGCTGCTGTCATAATATCTAAATTCCCAGCGTAAGGAGGAAAGTAATCCCCGGCTCCTTCTACCTCTAAAAATACAGTCACACGGTTTCCATCAAACATTGGCTCTTGTTTTAAAGAATATCCTGGAACGTATGACCTAACTACTTCAACCATCTTACAAATTGCTTGCCCAATAATGAATTCATCCATATGCTTAACTTCGCAATATACTGTATCTCTCATTAAAATAGGAGGATCCGCAGGATTTAATATAATAAGTGCTTTCCCGCAATCTGCTCCACCAAGCTCTTCAATCCCACGTCTTGTCGTAATCGTAAACTCATCAATATTTGCCCGTGTACCTGGACCTGCACTTAAACTAGAAATCGTAGCAACTATCTCCGCATACGTAACGTCCGCTACTTCATTGATTGCATGAACAATTGGAATTGTTGCCTGCCCACCACATGTAATCATATTGACATTTCGCATTTCTACATGAGTACCATCTTGTATAGCTGGACAAACAAATGGGCCACATGCTGCAGGAGTCAAGTCAATCACTAGCTTCCCAAACTCTCTTAAGACTTCCGCGTGACGAATATGAGCTTTGGCTGAAGTTGCATCAAATACAATATCTGCTATGCTAGGATTCTCAATAATTGCTTGTATACCATTATCAAAAATCTCATATCCTTCTTCCTTCGCTCGCTTTAATCCGTCTGATTCAGAATCTATCCCTATCATAGCAGTCATTTCAATTACTTCACTTCTTCTTAATTTATACATTAAATCCGTACCAATATTTCCGGAACCTATAATAGCCGCCTTCACTTTCCCCACATATATCCCCTCCTTTTCACACAACTATAAAACTATACAAATTTAATAGAAACCGAACCAAGAGATCCGAAATCAGCTTGAATTACATCATTACATTGAACTGAAACAGCGCCCGATAATGCACCTGGCAAAATTAATTCCCCTGCCTTCAATGAAATATGAAATCCACTAAGTTTATTCGCTAGCCAAGCAATCGCTTGTGCAGGATGTCCTAATGCCGCTGCTCCTGCTCCAGTAGCAATTAAACTATTATTTTTATAGAGCGCCATTCCAGCCGTACGCAAATCTACTTCAGATACATTGGACATCTTTTCACCAACAACTACTTTTGCAGAAGAGCCATTATCTGCTACTGTATCGACAAGCTTAATCTTCCAGTCTGCAATACGACTATCAATAATTTCAAGTGTAGGTACAATATATTTCGTTGCCATTAGCACATCTACATATGTAATATTAGGTCCATTCAAATCCTCAGCTAAAACAAATCCGATTTCCGCTTCTACTTTTGGAGATACAAACGAATCTATCGAGATTACACTTCCACTTTCTACTTTCATATCATCTAGTAAATGTCCGTAATCTGGTTCATCTACCCCAAGCATTTGTTGCATTGCACTACTCGTAAGTCCAACTTTCTTCCCAATCACTTTGCGGCCTTGTCTTAACTTTCGTCCCACTACTTCGAGCTGAATGTTATACGAATCTAAAACTGATAGATTTGAATACCTTTCCGTGAAAGGCGAAATTGGCCTACACGTTTGTTCTGCCTGTATAAGTTCATCTGCTAATTCCTTTATTAACACTTGCATTTATCTCACCTCATTTTTAAAATCTATATTTAGAACACATCAGTGGAAATACCATTCCACTGATGGAACATTCATTTTCCCCCGCTATTCGCAGGCAGTAAGACCCCCACCTCAGGTTTCAGAGAGAAGCAAAAAAGATAGGCGGGGGATAACTGCTCGTAAAAGCCCGATTGGTGAAGCCCCCACTGATGGAAGTTTCACTTTATAATTTCATCGTAACTGTCTTTGCTTCTGTATAAAATTCAAAACTATGGCGTCCACCTTCTCGGCCAATACCACTTGCCTTAGAACCACCAAATGGAGTACGTAAATCTCGCACATACCAACAATTAATCCATAATAATCCCGAATCAATTTGCGAAACAACTCGTTGTGCTCTTCTAAGATCATTTGTCCAAACAACTCCCGCTAAACCATAAATAGAATCATTTGCGATACGAATTGCATCTTCTTCTGTTTTAAATGGTATAACAACTAAAACTGGACCAAAAATCTCTTCTTGAGCTACACGCATACGATTATCGACATCATATAATATAGTCGGTTCATAAAAGTTCCCTTGTGCTAAACTCTCGATTCTTTTTCCGCCGTGGGCTAATTTTGCTCCTTCTGAAAGACCTATTTCCACGTACTGATCAACTGTTTCTAGATGTGATTTCGAAACAAGCGCTCCCATATCTGTATCTTCATCAAGAGGATCTCCCACTTTTATGTTTTTCACCGCTGTTACAAATTTCTCTAGAAACTGTTCATATACGCTTTCCTGTACAAGTAATCTTGAACCAGCTAAACAAATTTCTCCTTGATTCCGATAAATTGCTTCAATCGATCCTTGTACTGCTTCATCTAAGTCAGCATCTTCAAATACAATGTTTGCTGATTTTCCGCCTAATTCTAATGAAACTGGTATTAAGTTTTCTGAAGCATTCCGCATAATTGTTTTCCCTGTATTACTTTCCCCCACAAATGAAATACGTCTTACAGACGGGTGCGTCGTCATTTTCGTTCCTACCGTACTTCCTGGCCCTGTAATAATATTCAGTACACCTGGAGGTAGCCCGGCCTCATTCGCAATTTCACCAAGCATGACTGCACTTAGCGGCGTGTAAGATGCTGGTTTCACAACTACTGTATTACCAGCGGCTAGTGCAGCTGACGCCTTCCACGTCATCTGCATAAATGGCAAATTCCAAGGAATAATTAAGCTCGTTACTCCTGCTGGTGCGTATTTTGCATATGACATAAAGTTATGCTTATCATAATGTTCATGTACTATATACTTTGCCATCTCGGCAAAGAAACGAAGATTATGTGCAGAACGCGGAATATCAAAACCACGACTTTCTTTTATTGGCTTTCCGACATCAAGTGTCTCTATATACGCTAATTCATCTACTTTTTGCATAATCAAATCGGACATTTTGCATAAAATAGCTGAGCGCTCTTCCACAGGCATTTTACTCCAGATACCACTTGTGAATGTACGCCCCGCTATGTCTATTGCTCGCTTAGTATCCTCTTCATTTGCTTGTGCAACAGAGGCAAGTTTTCTATTTGTCGATGGATTGAACGTATCGAATGTTTCGCCGGACATCGCATCGACATATTGACCATCAATAAATAACTTCGCATCTTTTACTTTCATTTTTTCAGCTAATAGTTCTTTATTCACACTCTTTACCTCCTACTCTACAATTTCTAAAACCATCTCGATTTCAATTGTTGTATTATTCGGTAGTTGAGCCATTCCAACAGCGGAACGAGCATGCTTTCCCTTTTCACCAAAAACATCTACTAATAAATCGGATGCACCGTTCATCACTTTTGGCTGATCAATAAAATCTTCTGTACTATTTACAAATCCAAGTAACTTCACAACTCGTTTCACCTTATTTAAATCACCGAGTTCATTCTTTACAACGCTTAATAAGTTCAACATAGACCGCCTAGCTGCCTTATATCCATCTTCTATTGATACATCTTTACCTAATTTCCCATGGTACTGGTCAACACCTTGTCCAGCAGTAAACAATAAGTTTCCGACCCTTACACAACTTACATAATTACCTACCGCTGGACGAATAGCTGGTAGTGTGAGTCCCATTTCATTTAATTTACTCTCTGGTGTTTGTGCTTTCTGCATATACTACACCTCTTTTTTTCATATCAACATTTAAGAAACTCGCTGCATTTCCGCCAAGCATAGCTTCCTTTTGCTCCTCTGATAAATCAAGTGTCTCGTCAATTACTTTACCTGGCTGAATTTCTCGTAGTAAAAACGGATAATCCGACCCCATAAAAATCTTTTCATGTCCAAATCGCTCTATCATATATTTAAGGTTGATAGGATCATAGTTTAAAGAATCGAAGTAAAATTTCTTTGCGTAATGGCTCGGAGGATATGTAGTTAATCTCAGATGTGGCCATACTTGCCACCCTTGATCTAATCGCGGCAAAATATATGGAAAAGAACCTCCACCATGAGCAAAGCAAATTTTTAACCTAGGAAACTTCTCCATTATCCCGCCCCATATAAGTGTAGCTGCGGCAAGAGCCGTTTCACTTGGCATCCCAACTGTATACATAAAATTATGATGCGGCATTCTATCTCGCCCTAATGTTTCCCACGGATGAATAAAAATTGGAACCTGCCATTTTTCAGCCATCCGGAAAAACTCAATAAATGAAGGATCATCTAAATTTTTCCCATTTACATTCGTTCCAATTTCGATTCCATGTAAGTTTAATTCTGTTATGCATCGCTCCATCTCACGAACTGCCGTTTCTCCATCTTGCATTGGCACTGTTCCTAATCCAACAAAACGATCTGGATATGCCAAGACGGTTTCCGCAATAAAATCATTTTGAATACGCGCCATTGCTTCAGCTTCTTCTGGTTTTGCCCAATAGGAAAATGTAACAGGAATTGGTGATAATACTTGTATATCAACACCTTCACGGTTCATATCTTCAATTCTTTTCTCCGGGCACCATACTTGATCTGTCACATCGCGAAAGTTTTTCCCACCAACCATAATCGCAGCACCACATGTACAAGTGCGATTTAATATCGGCCAACGTCCACCACCAAACTTCTCCTCAAAATCCGGAAATGTTTCAGGAATAATATGTGTATGAAAATCTATTCGCACTTCCATTCCTCCACTTCCTCTGGCATAATATGTCCGCAGTTTTTACACGCACGAATTTCTTTATTTGAATTAAAACTATGAATCGCTTCTTTCACTTGTTTTTCAATATCGGTTAATTGAACCCGTACGCGATGCATTTCATGATTACACTCATCACAGAACCAAACAAAATCTTCAAGTTCTCCTTGGTTACGTTTCCTTTCAATTACTAATCCATATGTGTTTGCAACGCGGTGCGGTGAATGTGGCACCATGGCTGGTAACATAAACACATCTCCTTCTTTCACTGTAACAACTTCACGTTTCCCTTCTTCCGTAATACATTCCACATAACATTCGCCTTTTATTTGATAAAAGAATTCATCTGAAGGATCAACATGAAAATCACGTCTTCTATTTGGCCCTCCTAAAATCATGGCAATAAACTCTGAGTCTTGCCAAATTACCTTGTTATTTACCGGTGGTTTCAATAACTCTTTATTTTCATCAATCCATTTTAGTAAATTAAAAGATTGTAATGTTTTTGACATGTTTTTTCCTCCTTATAATTCATTCGCTTATATTGTTTTAAGAGGCCATCCTAATAAGGATTGAGGCCTTTGTAATTCTCCTTGAAATAAGTGATTCCGTATCCTCGTTGATGAAATTCGTTCACCTTCTTCGCAGCAAACCTCTTCGACGATAGAAACATCAAAGTATTTCATCAGTAGCTCTATATCACCCTCGCGATTTTTTCCAAATCGAAAATCTTCTCCGACATAAATTTCAATTGGGCATAATCTTTGTAATTCTTGAATAAAGTAACTAGCCCTTCTCGTTACATACAACTCATCAAAACGAATAACAATTACATGTTCAACACCGAGCTCCTGAAATCGATTTAACTTCTCATTAATTGGCGTTAGCACTTGTGCTCCCTGAAAATAAGAACGTGGTGATGGATCAAATGTATACACGACATTTGGAATCTGTAACTCTTTCCCTTTCTCCACCGCGTTTCTAATAACGGTCTGATGTCCTTTATGCACACCATCAAAAGCACCAATAGAAACAATCGATTTTTCCAATTCAGGTACACTATAATCATGTATATAAATGATTCTCACCTCTCTTTTACAGTTATGATTAAATGTCTAAATAACCAAATTCCTTTGAAATTAAATTTGCAGTATTCATCACACTTCGAATCATGACTTGACGATTGCTTCCTTGCATATACGTTTTCGGACCAACAATATTAAGAGCAGCAATGGTTCTCCCGGTGTAAGAACGAATAGGAGCCGCAATGCCATATAATCCATGTTCATTTTCGTTATCACTTATGGAATAACCTTGCTTACGAATTGTCTGTAACTCTTCTTGAAATCTCTTCATACAAGTAATTGTATTTGGTGCTCGAGGCAGCAGCCCATTTTCTGAAGTATACTCTAAAGAAGAAGGGTTAAATGAAAGAAGAACTTTTCCTGTACTTGTGCAGTATGCAGGTTTTCTTGATCCGACATGAGTTGATATTTGAACAGAATCCTTTGATGAAATTTTCAAAATAAATACAACATCTCCACGGTCAAACATACCGATATGTACCGTCCCATTAAATTTCCTTACAAGTTCTTCAACGATTGGAATTGCCCCGCTATAAATCTCTTGTTGAAACATCACTTGATTGCCCCACTCCAACAATTTCCATCCCAGTCGATATTTTCTCTGCTCATCTCGAATTAACATTCCTTCTTCACACAATGTACGGACAAGATGGTGAACTGTACTCGGGTTCATATTTAATTTTGCAGCAATTTCAGAATTTCCTAACACCGGCTCACCACTCGTAAAACAATTTAGAATTTTACAAATTTTACTGATAGATGCTATCACAATAACTTACCTCCTCTATTCCAGTTACATATTTTCCGGTTCATATATAGCTAAAACATGTAAGAAGATTTACATCCTAACAGTAAAATTCTTGTTATCTATTTGCCACTCCTTCCTTTTTTATTTCAAAATGTAAGCGTGATCATTTTATTGTCACCTTAATGGATTTCCAGATAATTCCGTTCGCAAGGCACTGTCCACAAGTGACAGCGATTGTTGTTTTTTGTACGCATTATAAAACATGCCCATTTTTCTCACTGGATCACCAGAATAATAACGCTCATATTGTAATAGGCGTTGTCCAAACGCTTCACCGCATAAGTCCCAAGCTAATTTAAATAATCGAACGCGTTCCTCAGAAGATACCCCTTCACGCCCGATATAATATTTATACATATCCTCTTGAATCTCTGGATTCATAAAGTCGGCACCTGTTGGCGACATTAGTAGGCCACCAGCCCCAATGGTTTGAATAATTTCAATAGCACGTGGATACATTTTAGGTAATAAGCTACGTATTGTATCAAGCGGTAGTCTCGCAGGAACAGCTTCACCATATGCATTCGTTTCATACTCATATTCTGCTACTTGCAAGAGTGCACGGATTGTTTCTACATCTTGTATTAATTCTGCTAACTGATTTTGTACATTTAAAAAGCCGTCTACTCCAATTGAATCTGCTAGTTTTATAGCCACTTCTGCTGCAAAAGAAAGTTTCACTAATCCTCTTACTCCTGATTGATGTGCTGGTTGATGACCAATTCCTGTTTTTGGATACAGCTGATTTCCAGCCTCTACACTTTGATAGATAAACACTTTATCCCACGGAATAAACACATTATGAAATACAAGGAGTGCATCCATTTCTTCAAACCTTGATGCAAGTGGATGATCAAACAAGGATCGTTTTCCATCTTGCATTGGCTCGCGACAAAGAATCCTTAAACCCGGTGCATCAATAGGAACTGCAAAAGAAATTGCATGACGTTCATCACCCGGCTTAAAACTTGGATAAGAATAAATGATTACCTCATCTGTAATTGGTGCAAGTGTCGCTAACATCTTAGCTCCGCTTACATACATTCCCTCTTCTGTTTCGTTCACTACACCTAAATGCATCGTTGCATCTTCTTGCTGATGTGAGGCTTTACTTCGATCATTTTGTGGATTGATAATCGCATGTGTTAAAAACAAATCTTGATCACGTATATGTTTATAATAATTTTTTATATTAGTCCCCCATGAGGAATCAAATTTTTCAAAAAACCATGCATTGCTCGCCATTGAAGTAACTGTAACATTTAAAAAATCTGGTGTTCTGCCCATTAAACCAAATGTAGCCTTTGCCCATACTTCAAACAATTCGCGGCGTGCTTTTAAGGCCTCATAATTTTTGGGCACTAAAAATGCATTCGAAACCCGCTCTCCTGTCTCTTCGCATATATGGGTAATCTTGTCCTGATACTCTGGATCGTGCTGCATATCATATAATTTAGCAATTTGTAAAATCGGTTCCCGAAAAACATCTTCATTCACAACATCGGTTATTCTTCTTCCACCAATCCAAATTTCAGGATTTCTTGCCTTTAATCCTTCAATATACTGAGCCCCTGTTCGAATCGCCATTTTTACCCCTCCAATATATACATTTTGAAGTTTACTATACAAATAAGTTTAGAAATTCTGTCACCTTTTTAAATTAACAGAATTTTAAATTATTATAAACCAATCTCAGCTCAAAACTACTGCCTTATTTCACATTATGAAATTCTAGTAAAATTTTTAAGGGACATGTAAAAAAGGAACAGTTCCCTGTTCCTTTCACATCATTCATTCACCTTCTCCGCATCCCAATAATATTTACTAAATGCTTCAGTTAACACATCAATTGTGTTATATAGCTCTTCTAAAGTATTATCAACGCCACCAACTTCGATAAGCATGGCATTTTTCGATAAATCTTGATTATAGACTCCATTTCCATCCTTTTTATACTTTGGAAAAATCCCTCTACTTAACCCATAATAGTTTTCATCTAAATACGAATTTATCGCTCTTGCAATCTTTTCATTATCAGAACGCCCTGCATTTTCCATCCCTATTATAAAATATAACCTCGCATAGGATTTGCCATTAATCACTTTTGTCGTAACATTCTTCCGCTGATCGTCCCTGTGAATATCAATTGGAAACATAATCTTATCATTTTGTGCCAAGGCTTCTTTCACATATCCATGAGATGCGGTATATGCTTGATACCATTTCCATTTCTTATTCGCCAATAAATCACCCATGTTTGTTTTGTCATGAAGAACCGGTATTCCCTGCCCTTCCAACTGTTCTTTTAGACGCTCTCCCAAAAGCGAGACATTTACATCCGGACTTGATGGACTCTTCGCCCCAGGTAACAATGGATAAAAGGACTCCCAACTATGCGTGTGATAAATATATACAGCTTTTTCACCTTTTGCATCGTTTTTATTTTTTTGTACAGGATTCTTTTTGTCTGCTTCTGTGACTTTATCTTTCGCTACTTCCCGTTCTTTCGTTACCTCTTCAATCGGTACACTAGATTCATTCGGAATATTCGTATAGTCCGTTCCTTCTCCAGCTACGATAATATTAGAATAGTACTTTGACATCCCCGGTACTTCTTTGCCAACGAACGTTCGTAAATCATGTATTTTCAGATCTGTTGTGATAGAAAACAATAAATTCCCAACAGACTCTCGTTTATTTGTTTTAAAATAATCCGATGCAAAATAACGATTTTCACTCTCAAACATTTGAATAAATCCTTGCATTGATACTTTTCCAAACCACTGACTCGCATAATAAGATTTCATAGTATGTAAAAGCGAGGTCACAATAGACGCCGCCACTATCACTACAAATACATATGATAAAATTAAAAATAGAAATTTCTTTCCATGTATACGAGTTGCATACTTTTTCAATGTATCACCTTCTTTATCATTTTAGGTGAGAAGCCCCCACCTCAAGGAACGTGAAGGGCACAGACCAATGAGTAAGTGGTGGTAGTTCAAACATGGATATGTACAAGCTTTATGTAATATATATTTACTAGACTTTTAAATTAGACCTTACATACTAGAATTCCATTTTCAATTTGTGTTGCACCCAAGTTTAAGTGTAAGTTAAAAATAATGTCTTTTCTTACCTAGCCCACTTAGAACAAATATAAATGATATACAAATCTTCAAAATATCTACAGCCCGTTTTGTACAATCCTCCCTAATTGAACTACCCCCACCTTCACTTCGTTTAGAGGAGGGGGTCTTCTCGGTTAAAATGATAAAAAAAGAGAAATGGCAGCCCATTTCTCTCTCATTAGTTATTGTTCTTTCGATGTATCCGACGAAGGTGATTTCTTCGCTTGTTTTTCTTTAAAAATTTCACCGATTGCACCAAGTGTGCCAAGTGTTTCAATTGCATTAGATGGGATGAAGATCTTATTTGCTGGTCCTTTTGCTACTTCAGCTAACGATTCAAATGATTTATAAGCAAGAACGCGTTCATCTAAGTCCGCTGCACGTATTAATTCGATTCGGTTTTGTTCTGCTTTCGCAATCGTTTCAATTGCTCTTGCTTCCCCTTGTGCTTCTAATTCTTTCGCTTCTCGTATACCTTCTGCTTCGCGAATACGCGCTTCTTTATCCCCTTCAGCCATCAAGATTTTACTTTGTTTTTCCCCTTCAGCACGAAGAACTTTATCTTGTTTAGCCGCTTCTGCTTCTAGAATAATCGCACGCTTATTACGCTCTGCTTTCATTTGTTTTTCCATGGATACCTGCACATCTTTTGGTGGATTAATATCAACAACTTCCACACGTTCAATACGAACGCCCCACTTCTCTGTTGCTTCGTCAAGAGCTAGACGAATTTCTGTTGAAATCTTTTCACGCCCTGATAATGTTTCATCCAGCTCCATTTTACCAATGATTTGACGCATTGTTGCAGATGTAATATTACGAACACCATATTCATAGTTAGAAATACCATATGTCGCAAGTTCCGGTTCAACGATTTGATAGAAAATTATTGTATCAATTTCTACCTGTACGTTATCTTTCGTAATTACCTTTTGTGGTGGCACATTTGTTTGTTGAATACGTAAATCATGGTATACACGTATACGATCTACAATTGGGATTATTAGATTTAACCCTGGCTGCATGATGCGTTGGAATTTACCAAATCTTTCAACCACACCTACCTTTTGTTGGGGCATGATTTTAATTGTTAACGCGATAAATACAATGACAATTAATGCAAAAATAATCGTTAATGTTAATGCTACCATTTTTATTCACTCTCCCTTTTCACATATAAAACAGTGCTGCTCCTCTTTATAACAATGACTCTTTCCCCAGTAGAAATAGGAACATCCGAAATAGCAGTCCAAGTATCGCCATCCACTTTCACGATCCCATTCCCTTCACTTGTAATCGCTTGCAGGATAATTCCTTTTTTACCAGCTAATTTATCGACAGTATCGATAAATCCTTTTGCCTCTCGAAAATTTTTAGAGATTCGTTTCGTAAAGAAAGTCAATGTTAAACTTACAATTGCTCCTACAACAACTTGTAAAAATAGTGCATCTGGAGCAAACAATGCAATAAGACCTCCGACAACCGCTCCAATTCCAAGCCATAACATGTAAAAGGTAATCGATAACATTTCTGCTATAAATAAAATACCGGCTATAATAAACCAAACTACCCATCCAGCCATATGCAACCCTCACTTTCTTTTTTATTTTCTATATGTATATGAAAAAAAAGAATTGTTTATCACGTCCTCCTAATTAAGGCGAGACGTTTCATCGGAAGCTACTATACATATTCACTGTTATAATGAGTATTATTAAAATAGTATATTAATATATTCTTTATTATACATGAAAATCCCTGTATAAAAGTTACAAAAAATAAAATTCTTTCAAAAATTTATTCCACGAATTATGATTACTATAAAGAAATATGTATTATTCTTTGAGTGGAGGTACCAATATTGCACCAACAATCGCTATCCTTTTATTGGTTTTCTAAAATGTGCATCACTCTTGCTGAAGTTGTTTACATAATGATTCTTACTACTCATATTTATATAACAACCAAATCAGCTACTATCACAGCTCTTTTTCCATTATTACGAGTTATTACAAGTTTTATTGCGAGTACATCCGCACCACTTTTAATGAACCGTTTTCCATCTTATTCATTGCTCTTTACATTGCAAGGCGTTAAGACTTTCTTTTTTATTCTTTTAACTGCATTATTTCCCTTACTATCATCTAACATCATTGCCCTTCTTGCTTTTATTATTCTCATTTCATTATGCGAAGGTTGGAGTTCTCCTTTATTATACGCTGTTATTCCACGTCTAACATCACAAGAAAAGTTAGTAAAAGTAAATAGTGTCTTTTCCTTTTCAACACAAATTGTTCAAGCAGCTGCTTATTCATTCACAAGTGTAGTGGTCTTATTGATTGGTGCCACTTCTACACTTATGATAAACAACGTATTAATGATTTTGGGGTGTATTGCATTATATGTTTCATTGCGCGCTATACAAACTGAACAAACAATAGAGAAATCCTCTTCCAAATCAGCTGTATTAATAGAAGGATGGAAACTTTTATTTCAGCATCCCTCCCTCCGTATAGTTACATATATGGACTTAATTGAAACTTTTGCTGGAACGATATGGATTGGTGGTATTACTATGGCTTACGTAACGACTGTTCTTCATAGAGGAGCAGAATGGTGGGGTTATATCAACACAAGCTATTATTTCGGAACATTAATTGGTGGGCTATTAGCATGGCGAATGAGTACATATATTCAAAATAACTTAATACGCTCAATGGCCTTAGGATCACTTCTATTTAGCGTGCTTACCTTCTTATATGGCATAACAAGCAACGGATTTATTGCACTGTTTCTTTGTGTTCTAATGGGACCTTCCTATCAAATTCGAGATATTTCCCAAACAACCGTTTTACAATCAAGCGTACCACCATCTCTATTATCAAGAATGTATACAGCTCACGGTACACTTACTTCGGCTGTTTCAGGACTTTCTATGCTATGCGTTGGCATTATTACCGATATGTTCGGTGTCCGTACTATATATATCATTGCTGCTTTTCTAATTTTTTGTTCTGCTTGTTTATCTTTTATTTTGTTAAAACATACAAAACAGCAAGAAAAAGACATTTCTCTTTAAGTTCACAGAATGCAAAAAGGATAGGTTACCCTATCCTTTTTGCATTCTATTTACGATAAATTTGGAATGCGTCTATGTTTTGTAGCTTGTTCAAATGCATATGCAAGCTTAATTAAAGTCCCTTCACTAAAAGCAGTACTTGCAAAAGTGATTCCAAACGGTCTTCCGCTTTTCATATATCCAGCCGGTACTGCTATGGAAGGATAACCAGCTTTGGCACATATTGTTGATCCTATATATGAAGGGAAGAGAATTGCATCAAGATCATATTTCTTTAACGCAAAATCAATTCCTTGTTCCTGGGAAAAATATAAATCTTCTAATTTTGCATTTAAGTATTCAGGGTTTCTTAACGTATTAGAAAAATCCTTTCCAAACTCCAACCTACTTTGTCCATATTTTAATGCTTTCTCTTCTATATTTTTATTAAATGCAATTAATTCAGAGATAGAATGGACTGGAATATTGGAAGGTAACTTGGAAAGATAATTATCTAGACTATGTTTTAATTCATACGATGAGACTCTCCAACTCCACTCCCTATGAAAAGATGGAATTTCGATATCTTCTAATACTGTTGCTCCTTCATTACGCAGTACTTGTATAGCATTCTGAAATAGTTCCTCATCATACTCTCCAGATTCGTAATAGCTTTCAGAGGCTTTGTTAAATACTCCAATTTTAGCACTCCTTAAACCATTAGAATCTAAATAAACCATATAATCTTGTTGAGCTCTTCCTTCACTTTTATAAGTTGCAGGATCAAGCTGGTCTATTCCTGTTAGACTCCCCAATAAAATTGCCGCGTCAGTTACTGTTCTAGCAAAAGATCCCGCTGTATCTTGCGAATATGTAAAAGGTATAATCCCCTTGCGACTTACTAAGCCAACAGTAGGCTTAATACCAACTACAGAGTTCTGAACTGCTGGACTTAAAATAGAGGCATCTGTTTCTGTTCCAACAGATAAAACGGTTAAGTTGGCAGCAACCGCTACGGCCGATCCTGTACTTGAACCACCAACAAAAAGGTCATCATCACCTGATCCATATGGATTAATGACTTGTCCACCTCTTGAACTATATCCAGCCCACATTTCAAAAGACATTCCATTCGCTAATTCTGTCATATTCGTCTTACCTAATATGACTGCACCTGCTTCACGAAGCTTTTCAACAAGAAATGCATCATGATTACTCCTATAGTTTTCAAGCGCAATTGTTCCTGCACTTGTATGCATTGAATCATTTGTTTCAATATTATCTTTTAAGAGAATAGGAATACCGTGCAAAGGACCTCTGACACCCTTTATTTTTCTTTCATGATCTAATCCTTCTGCGATAAAAATTGCATCTGGATTTATTTCTAAAATAGAATTTATTTTCGGACCGTCTTGGTCATACTTCGCTATTCTATGAAGGTAATACATAACTAACTCTTTCGAAGTAAGTTCCCCATTTTCCATCGCTGTTTGTATACCATGAATTGTTAATTCTTTTCTTAGTAGTTTATTGAATTGAATCTCCATCTGATTTCTCCCCTTACAAGTTGTTTCCTAGTTTCAGATCTTATCTTATTACTTATTAACTTTAATCATTGCCTTGTCTCCTCATTTCGACAAATTCACATCTGTTTAAACATTTCGTCTACCATACATAAAAACCTTCAAACAAAATAAAAAACGCCTTAGACGAATAAAACTATCTAAAACGTTGTTAACAATCACATATATTCTCTTCCTATTTTCAAACTCTCTTTTATTTCACATACACGTCCTCTAATAAATGTACAAATTCACCTTGATTCCCTGCTAATACAGGACACTTTGCTATATCAACCCATTCATAACAAAATGTTAGGCCCTCATCTTCCTCTCCTGCACTTACTATATGTTCCCACATATCTTTTACATCTGTTAATAATGAAATGTGAAAGAAGTGACGCTTTTGATACTCCTGTTTTTCTTTCATATAGATGATATAATCATCAATGAAACGTTCTATACATAAATGACGAAGTCCAGACTCTTCTATTACTTCACGCAGTACTGCTGCTTCTAATTTTTCTCCTTCGTCAACTGTGCCACCTGGGACCTGTATACCTGCTTCTGGTATATCACGATGAGTAAAAACAAGCAACTGCATAACTCCTGCTTTCTCCCTTGTAATGTATGCATATACTTTTTTCTTATATAACATCGTCATCTAATCCGTCTCCCCTCAATTCATTACTTCATCGCTTCCTCTAAGGTGAGTTGATTTTCATATAGATATGTCGCTTGTGGATTCCCTACATAACGTACGTGCCACGGTTCATACCGATAACCCGTAATGGACTCCTTCTCTTTTGTATACCGAATGACAAAACCAAATCGATGCGCATTTTGAGATAGCCATTTCCCTTCTTTTGTATCTCCAAAAACAGACTCTAATTGGAATTTAGCTGATTGTGATGTAATATCCATTGCGAGTCCCGTTTGATGTTCACTCGTTCCTGGAACAGCACTAGACATTGCTGTTTTTGCTTCTCCATCTTGAATCTTATACATTGTATTTAATGCTTTTTGCCGATCAAAAGACCGGTATCCAGAAACTGCAAAAAGAAAAATCCGCTCCTGATCTCCTTGCTCGAACATTTTTTCAAGTGCCTGCGCTGCTTCTTTCCTCATCTTCTTTTTCTCTTGATCACCTTCACTCGAATAACGCACTTTTGGAATAACTAAATCTTGTGGCTTATAACGATCTGGTAGCCGTCTGCTTTTATTTACAAGTACAAGTACGGAATCAGGATTATTGACAACCGCAAGATCTCCTTCCATTTTGGCAATAGTTTCTTGTGCTTTTGGAAATACAACGCTACTATTCACCTCTTGTGCCTGTTTATCTTTATACATTTTATAATTAATGCTTGCCACTCCAATAATAATTACAACTACTACGACACCCAGTAGTGTCCATCTTTTTTTCATACAACGACCTCTTATTTTAATAATTTGGCCATATAATACTCATCGACACGCTCACCCTCGACAATAAGAGAATCTTTTTTGACACCTTCTTGTTCAAATCCTGCTTTTTTATATAGTGCCTGCGCTCTTGTATTGTGGGCCATTACTGTTAATTCCAAACGCCATATATCATGTAATCTTGCCCACTTTTCTACTTCTTTAAACAATGTCGTCCCAATTCCTTTTCCGCCATATTCTTGTAAGATTCCAATTACAATTGCTGCTGCATGCTTGTTTCTTTGCACATTACCACCATTAGCTAAAATAAATCCAACTAATTGCTCCCCTTCTACTGCTACAAATATAGTAGAATTATAATCTTCTACAAAACGTTGAATCATTTGTGTTTGCTGCTCTACTGTTGTATTCCGTTCACCTGGTTCTAATAGCATAAAAGTAGTTTCTTCATCCAATTGTTTTCCTAATTGCAAAAATGCTGCTGCGTCCTCTACTCGAATTTCTCGAATCATTTCTATCACCCTACCAAGTTTATAATATAAAAATTTTCTTTATAAAGAGATTTTCGCTATTTTTTTATGAAATTCCTTTCTATTTTCCCCAGGAGAAATAGACAATTTTCGATATCAATATAATGAAGAAAAAATTGTGACAATAAAGTGAAACTTTAATCAGTGGGCGTTTTCTTCTTACCTCACTTAAATTTTTTACATTTGCTACATTTTAAAGTTGGGGCTTACTACCCGTGGATAGCGAGATAAAAGCTTAGCTTCCATCTTTTTATTTTTTGAACACACAAAAAAACGTAAGTATCTCACTTACGTTCATCCATTTACCTTTTCTGCTTGCCAAAAATATTCACTAAATGCTTTCGCCAATACATCAATGGAACGATTTAATTCTTCAGATGTATTATCTACACCTCCCACTTCAATTAAAATCGCTTGTCCTGATAAGTCCTGATTATAAACACCGTTCCCTGTTTGAAATCCCTTTTGAATAACACCGCGGCTTACTCCAGGATATTTTTTATTAATCGCTTCATGTAGCGCAGTTGCTAATTGTAAGTTTTTTGCATAATTTTTATTTCCTTTTCCAATGACAAAAGCAAGCTTCGCATATGATTTATCTCCAATCGCTTTTGTTGTGACATTTTTACGAGCGCTATCTCGGTGCAAATCAAAGAAGTATTGCAATTCTCTGTTACTAGCCATTGCTTCCTGTACAACTTCACGAGACATTTTATAAGAACTTGTATCATTTAAACCCTTACTAATCAACCTCTCCCCAACATCTGTTTTATCATTAACTGCCCCTATCCCTTCATTTTCTAATTGCTCACGGAATCTGTCTCCCAAAATAGAAATATTCGTCACAGAGCTTGTCGCTTTATTTGGATTTGGATTATTTGTCAAATTTAATAACGGTAAATAAGACTCCCAGCTATGCGTATGATAAATAAAGGCCACTTGTCTTTTCCCAGTTGTTTGAGATGGTTGTTTCTTGTCTTTATTTGTATCCGTTTTCGGAACTTGTCCTGCTTCTCCAGTCCGCTCTTTCACTACTTCCTCAAGTGGAACACTCGATTCTATTGGTAAGTTAGAATAATCTGTTCCTTCACCAGCAATGACGATTTCCGTATCGTATTTCCCAAAACCCGGAAGCTCCTTTCCAACAAAGCTACGTACATCATCAAATCGAATATTCGTTACTGTTGAAAAAAGAAAAGATGAAATCGAAAAATCTTGATTTAAATTCCGATATTCTTGTGTAAAATAGTGATTTTCCTTTCCAATCACATACATATAACCATTTATTGACAACTCATTCAACCAATTATATAAATATGCTGACTTTGTTTCTTTTAATGAAGTCACCATCATACTAATAAGAAAAAAAGTTGCTAACATCATAATGACAACAAATAAAATGAGCTTTCGTACACTCGTTAATTTTACATAAAAAAAGCCTCGATTCATAACATCACCCTCTCTGTTCCAACTTATGTACAAGCTATAGAGAATAGACCGCCTAAATTTCGGCTATATTGTCATAGAGGTGAAGTGAATTGAAGCTAATTATAGGTATAATTCCTATTGTTTTATCATGTGTTTTTTTATTATTTGCAGCACACCCTAAAATCCGTGCTTTCTTAGATATTTGCGCGTACCTTTCATTATATATACTGGGTATACTAATTGCTTTTAACATATATGATGTTGTACTGCACGGCTTAGTATTTATGACAACCATTCACAGTATTTTATTGAATCCATTATTTCTCCTTACCGGGGCTTATGTAGGAGTATATTCTTTATATCTCCTTATTTATAAACTAGTAACAAATGTAAGAAAAACTTAATACTTACCTTTAACGTATTTCCGAAAGAAGTCCCCATCTTCAAGCCCGTGACGGGCAATAGCCCAGCGATAAGGTTGGGATGAATTTCGTTTAGGCACAGCCTAACTGATTTGTAAGAACAACCAATTGTTATTATGGTGTATGCATTCTATATCCGATATCTTCACTTGCTTGTAAGACTTAGAAGGATTTTGTAGATAATGACCATCTATATCTTGTACATACATCATCTTCCCTGTAAATCCTGTCACAAATCCTACTTGTCCAAACACTTTTACTTTATCACCCAAATAGATTCCATGTACCTTTGGTGTATTTTTATTGTTTCGTTTTGCAGTTGTATTTTTTGTTTTTCTTCCTTTTCTTGCAGTCGATTCATGAAGGGATCGTTTTTTCTTTCTAAATTGTTTGATGCGAAATTCACCACTTTGCTCATATTCTTGTAGTTTTGTTGGGGTTGTAATCGCAATGGCATCATTATAATGTGTTTTCGATAAACGTAATTCTTTTCGTTTCGGTGTGGTGTAGCTGCCATACGTAATCTCACAACCTAAACGATTCATGATTTGCAGACGTAATATATTCATAAAAGCGGTCTCTTTATATTGTTTTGGTTTCTTGAAAATGTGTTTGATAGTTCCTTGGTGAAATTTCTGATGGCACTCTTCATGTACGGTTACAAGGTTATCTGCCATATCTGAACCGCCACTACATCGTTCAATGATATGATGCGTATGCAAAATACCGCCTTTTTTCTTACAAATTTGACAAGTATAATGATCTCTCGTAAACACGTAATACCTTGTATTCCAAAAGCCAAAGGCATCACCTTGTTGATATTCTTTTCCTTGTATGTCGGAGTTTTTTAGTTTTTGCGCATCAAACTTTCCTACTTCAACAATTACTTTTGGGGATGGTAATAACGAGCGGAATATTTCAATCCAATGAATTTGGTTATGCATCCTACTTTGAATCGATGGAGGCAACCAGCCTTCTCTCTTTTTTCGATTGAGAAAACGTGCTTTTCGATATCTTGTTTTTCGTTGTCTTCTACTTCTGCGTAATGTAGCTCTCAGTGTAAGATTCTCTTTAACGTCTTGACGTAACTCGATTGTTCCCTTTGCTAGCACTTTGTCTTCTGTGGTGATCGCAATGCCTACATACTTCGAACCGCTATCAACACCAATTGCAACGGATTGCACCGTTTCACCAGTAGCATACTGCAATTGAATTGTAAACGGAGTATACCCAATAATCTTGGCTTTTCCTTGTTTGAGAAGAAGCCTAGCTTTGCGATTGCTGCAAGGCATGAGCGGTTCTCCTCTTAAATTCTTGACAAATACACGCATGATTTGTCCCTCCTAAGAGTTTGTTTCCCTTCGCCAATGTTTGTAGGTGTTGGCAACTTCTTGTGCAAGAAGACTTGTGGTTGACCGTTCCTTCCCAACCAGAACTTTTACAGAGCCACCATAGAGCCAAGAACTAGGGAATCATTCTTGGGTATGCAACCTACGAACGGAGTCCACAAAGGACCGTGGCTAGACAACCAGAACTTTTACAAGCCCCCACTTCAAAACGCGCTAGCGTTTAAGTGGTGGGTAGTTGACATGGAGTGTAAAGATGAAACCACCTTTTATATGTCATAAATGCCAGAAAAAAATTGTCAGAAAACAAGATCTTATCACCACAATATTTTACATACGTATCTACTTATTTCACAATACTTGTTTTAGCCAACAATTTTTCTTTTCTAGTTTCATTCCTATTAACACGTTATTTGGAGCATATTTCATTTGGTATACTCTCGCTATAGGGAGTGTTTTAACCATAACTGAACCCTCAATTATTTGGATCTTTTTTTTACTACCAGCTCTATATCGCTTCATTTCTTATTATTATATCGAACGTCACTTTTGAAGATAGCGATTAGACTGTCCTTTAGGAATACTTAAACACTCCCAATCTTTTTCTTTCAGCAATTTCCCAACATAAATAATTTGTCCAATATGTGATGCATAATGAGCAATCTGCCTTTCAATTGCTTGCATAACACTATGCGCTTCACCACGAATATGAATTATCTTTAAAAGATCTTGCGGAGTTAATGATTGCAGCGCTTGAAAAACATACCCCCATCCTTCCCCCCATGCTGCTAGCACTTCTTCTTTTGAAGCATAACCGCCTTCAAATTCACCATCACGATTCCGATCTAGCTTTTCACCGTCTGTCGTTAAGAAATCTGTCCATCTTGAGCGCATATTCCCATGCAAATGTTTAATTATAATCGCAACACTGTTTGCTTCTTCATGAGGTGTCCAGCATAGTTGTTCATATGATAACTGTGAAAGCGATTGTTCTCCTTGCTTTTGAATCACCTTAAAGTTTGAAAAAACACATTCTAAATAAGCTTTTCTAACTTCCATTTCCAATCCTCTCCCATATTAACTAATTGGCGTTCCATTTGGAATTTCTATATCAGGTTGCAATAAGATTACATCACCATGTTCTGGGACTCCTCCTAACACAAGCACCTCTGATTTAAAGCCTGCAACACGTTTTGGTGGAAAATTCACTACGGCAACAACTTGTTTTCCAATTAACGCTTCTGGTGTATACCGCTTTGTAATTTGAGCACTGGATTGCTTCATACCAAGTTCACCAAAGTCAATTTCCAGCTTAATTGCAGGTACACGCGCTTCTTTAAACTCTTCTGCTTTTTTTATCGTTCCAATACGTAAATCTAACTGTAAAAAGTCTTCAAAATTAGCCATTTTATTCTCCCTCCCAAATTATCATTTAGACAAAACATGCAAATTCCCTCTAAAAAAAGAAAGATGCCTAAGCACCTTTCTTTTGTAACTCCCTTGATTCATTTGGTCTATATAGGAAGTAACCCATAACTCCACCAACACATGATGGCAATAACCATCCAATTCCTTCCTTATATAAAGGAAGCATTTGCAACACATTTATTATAGCATCAAACTTAATATTTGCACTTTCTAAACCGTTAAATAGACTAATAACTAGTGCCCCTAAAATTGCACCGATATATATTGTATTTCGTTGCCCAATCCATTTATGGAAATAAGACAGAACAATTAGTACAATCGCAACAGGATAAATAATCAGTAACACAGGCAATGTTACAGCAATAAGCTGTGTTAACCCTAAGTTTGATACAAATAAACTAAACGCACATACCAATGTGACAATCATTTTATGCGATAATCTTGGGAATAAGTTTGTAAAGAATCCCGCACACGCCGATGTAAGTCCAACTGAAGTTGTTAAACATGCGAGTGTAATAACAAGGCCTAACAATACTTTTCCACTTGTTCCATATAGCTCATTTACAACTTTCGTTAAAATAAGACCTCCATTATCAGAAACGCCAAGTGATGTACTTGTCGAACCAAGATAAGCAAGTGATAAATAAATTAATGTTAAGCCTACCACAGCAATAATTCCTGATATAATTGTTATTTTTGCAATTTGTCCACTCTCTTTTATCCCTTTTGAACGAATAACTTGTACAACAACGATCCCAAATACAAGTGCACTAATAGCATCCATCGTTAAATATCCTTGAATAAATCCGCCAAAAAATGCATTTTCTTTGTATGCATCTAATGGTGCAGCAGGCGCCCCAATTGGATCAATAATCGCTTTTCCAACAATTACAGCAACAATTAATACTAATAATGGGGTAAGGAACTTTCCAAACCAATCAATTAGTTTTGATGGATTTAATGATAAATACCAAGTAACCCCAAAGAAAACTACTGTGTATAGAAACAGCATATACCACTCTGACACAAACGCTTCTGATAGAAACGGCTTCATTCCCATTTCAAATGAAACTGCCCCTGTACGCGGGATTGCAAAGAATGGTCCAATCGCTAAATAACTAATCAGTGGGAAAATAAACGCAAATATAGGATGTACTCTAGAGGATAACGCTTTCAAGTCTCCCTCTACAAAAGCTACAGCGGTTACAGCTAATAGAGGAAGTCCGACTCCTGTCACAAGGAATCCAATTGTGGCAATCCAAACATTTTCTCCTGCTTGTTGACCTAATACTGGTGGGAAAATTAAATTTCCTGCTCCTAAAAATAATGCAAACAACATCAAACCAATTGCTATCGTATCTCCTGGCCTTAATCGTCCCTTCATCTTTTTCTTGCATAGCATGTTCCCTATTGTTTTTATCTTTTTTCACAATATGCTATGCATCCTCCTCTCTGCTCATGTTGATTAATATATCGCCCCTTAAAAGGCAATGCCTTTCTCCATAATTTCTCCACTTCCCCTTTTTATTACTCTAATTTATAAATTTTGATTTTTTTGAATATTTAAATCATTAGAGTGTTAAACCATGGAGTAAACTTGTCAGACTTCTTTGCTTTTGTCACACATATAGTAACATATTTAGTTGAAAAATAAAAACATATTTTTTATATAGAATTTTTCGAAAAACAAAATAATAAGTTCTCCTTCCTCGTCTATTATTCTTTTAGGAAAATATTTTAGAAACAAATATGCAACGATTCATTTTGTTATCTCAAAATAACATTACTATTTCCTTTTTTATGTATAACGAAAAGCCATCTAAATTATACAGATGGCTTTGTATCTTCTATTCTATTGTCTCCACTTCACGTGGATTATTCATTTCTTCTACATATACAACGCGAAATCCATGGTCTTCTAAATCCTTAAGCAATGAATCTAATTCTTCTGGTTTAAATTCTTCGCCTAGTGTAAACATAATTCTGCGTACTAATAACGCATCATTATCAAATGTCATTAAACTTTGAATGCCACTATATTTTTTCAAAACTGTAGATAGTTTTTGAATCGCTCCATTATAATCTTGGGTTCCCACCATAACAGAATACCTGCTAGAATGAACACCCCATGCATCCTCTAATAACTCAAATACCTTTTTATGAGTTAAGATTCCAAGAAATGTCCCTTTCTCATCGATAACGGACAAATATGGTAGCTTCTTAATTGTAAAGAACACTTTAAAGAAAGAAGAGTCTTCTCTCACATAGCCCTCTTTATCATTTAATAATTCTGATAAATCATCTTCTAATGAACCTTTATATTCTAAAATATCTACTTTATATACATTCCCTAAAAATTTCTCTTTCTTTTCATCTAAAACTGGCACACAACGATAACCCGTTTTATTTAAATGATCCAATGCTTCACCTATTGTAAATGAAATGGAGCAATATAAAACTTCTCTTTTTGGCACATAATTTCCTTTAATCCTCATAAAAAGCCTCCTTATGTTAAAATACTTTCTGTGCCATAACTATATTATATTTTCAGAAAAAAATAAATGATTTATTTTATTTTTCTGAAAGCTTTTCATATTATTGTCATTATTTGTTCATGAATGATTCATTTTTGAGAAATTTAGTAGATTATCATTCTGTACAACAAATAATATAAGCAACTTATCATACTTAAGCTAGTTACTGACTATGGCTGAAAATAAAGACAATCACTTATAATCCTAGCTTATACCCATATGTAAAGAAAAAGATATTGTAACTTTCACAAAAAAGCGCTAAAATAAGAATAAGAATTTTCTGAATTTTCAAAGAGCAGGTGAGCCTTTATGTCTTCTTTATTTCGTTCTTACACATATCGCTTTTTTGTAGGATTCCTTGTTATTCTTATCATAAGCCCTATTCCTTCTTTATTATTAACTCATGAGTCTTCTTATTTGAAAGGTTTACTTGGGATTTTTCATAATCTCGCTCATTTTCCATCCATTTTCATCCCGATGATTGATTGGATGCATGAATCCATTCTTTTTTCATCACAACCTATTATAAATTCAACCACAACTGTACATGCTCCAGGACAATCTACACTTCTATTCCCTTATATGTGGGAAGTATACTTTTTATCAATCGTGCGTTTTACATTCACACTCGCAATTGGTTTTTCAATTAGCTTAACAATGGGACGTTTATTCTTAAAGGTACCAAAACAACTAAAAAAATACACTTCAATATTGCACTGGATTCCATACTCATTCAGTACTGCTTTATTACAATGTTCTATTGTTTTAATTTCTTTATACATCGCAAAGTACATAACAATTCCATTCCTCTCCTCTCTCATCATCATAGGTAGTACATCAATGATTATTGTTATACAGGCAATTAAAAAATGGATTCCGTTTTTAAATAAAACTGCAGAACATGATTTACGTGATTCATCTTTTCTCATTAATACATTATTTATGGCAATTGTTTCAAATCATAAATCTATTTTAAGCTCCATTATTCTGTCATTTTTTTATATGGAATGTATTTTTCATACGAAAGGATTACTACAATTTATTATTCAATTTGGAGGAAGTTCCCCAACCGTTGTCACAATTGGACTGCTACTCATTTATATTCCATACATCATTCTTTCCTTTCTTCAATCCGTGTGGACAACAAACCAGTCTAAACATCAAACTTACACTATCACAAAAACACTGATAAAGTAATTAAGCTTCATGCTATCTCCCTCCTTTTAAAAATGGAGGGTTATTCCCCTTTCATTCAGGGTAAAATACCAACAAATTCATGTATGGTTAGAAAAACATTCCAATATTTACTCATTTCCTTTGACTATTATTTTCATTTCGATTTATTATAAAAGTATAACATACTTGCAGGAGGTGACATCTTTATTCCAACTTCGGAGTAGAGAACACACTTGGACATATTAAATATTTTTCTCATTTTTGTACTTATTCTCATTTCTGGCTTTTTCGTCGCATCTGAATTTGCGGTTGTAAAAGTACGAAAAAGCCGAATTGATCAGCTTGCAAATGAAGGAAATAAGCAAGCACTAGCTGCCAGAAGCGTTGTTTCTAACTTAGATGTATACTTATCAGCCTGTCAGCTTGGTATTACTATCACGTCTTTAGGGCTTGGTTGGCTTGGTGAACCAACTGTTGAACACTTACTACGACCACTATTTGAAAAAATAAATATTACTGGAGCAATGGCTAATACGCTATCGTTTATCATTGCATTTAGTGTCATCACTTTTTTCCATGTTGTATTGGGGGAACTTGTTCCAAAATCTTTTGCAATTCAAAAAGCCGAGGCTATTACATTAAAATTTGCCAAACCACTCATTTGGTTTGATAAAATCATGTATCCTTTCATTTGGTTACTTAATAGTACAGCCGTATTCTTTACAAAACTATTCGGCTTAGAACCAGCAAAAGAAAATGAACTTGCTCACTCAGAAGAAGAATTACGACTTATTTTAGGTGAAAGCTTTAAAAGTGGTGAAATTAATCAGACTGAATACAAATATGTAAACAATATTTTCGAATTTGATGATCGTGTTGCCAAAGAAATTATGGTACCTCGCACAGAAATGGTCTGTTTATCTACCGAAAATACATTAGAAGAAAATATGGATATCGTGGCATCTGAAAAATATACACGTTATCCGATTATTGAAAAAGATAAAGATGATATTATCGGGATGCTAAACACAAAAGAAATTTTTCACGATCAAACGAAGGGGATTCAAAAACCTTTAGAAGCATATATACATCCGGTCTTAACTGTATTTGAAACAGTACCAATCCGTAAAACATTAATTCATCTTCAAAAGAATCATGTGCAAATGGCGATTGTAATGGATGAATACGGTGGGACAGCTGGCCTATTAACAATGGAAGATATTATTGAAGAAATTATTGGTGAAATTCAAGATGAATTTGATGCAGATGAATCGCCAATGATTGAAAAACGCACACCAAAACTCACTGTACTGGATGGAAAAGTACTCATTTCAGAAGTAAATGATATATTTGGTTTACATATCGATGATAGTGATTTAGATACAATTGGGGGCTGGCTTCTATCTCAGGCAATTGATTTAAATATTGAAGTTGGCTATTCAATTGAATATGCTGGTTTCCAATTCAAAGCATTAGAACTTGACGGGCATCAAATTAAGAAAGTTGCTGTACATAAACTAGATAGTAAAAAGGAGATATAAAGTGACCGTTTTATTAACACTTTGTATAATTGCTTGTTTTATCGTATCGTTTATTGCGTTTATCTATCCGATTATCCCTGGCATACTCGCACTGTGGGCTGGATATCTCATTTATCATTTTGGCATAAATGGTGGGGAGCTAACAATAAGTTTTTGGATCCTTCAAATCATTTTTACCATCATTATTTTCGTTGCTGATTTTATCGCAAATGGATACTTCTTAAAGAAATATGGAAGTACCAAATGGGGTGAACGTGTGGGAATGGTTTCTATTATTATCGGCTCCTTTTTCTTCCCACCATTTGGTCTCATTATCATTCCATTTCTGTCTGTTTTCGTGACAGAAATAATGCATAAAAAGACACCACAAGAAGCGTTTATGGTCGGAATTGCTACAGTCGTCGGCTTCTTAAGCAGTACAGTAGCAAAAGCAATTTTACAAATTATTATGATTATCATTTTTGTATGTTACATTCTTTTTTAACCATCCCTTTTCAGGGATGGTTTTTTTAATAAGCAATGCCTACACGGCTATTTTCATATACTTTTTCATTTATTAGCGACCACGTAAAACGAGCTGTATCTCCTACCGTAATTTTTGATCCATCCAGTGGTAACATATCCGTCTCCGTCCGGTATATACCCGTTTCTTCACCATCAATTAAATGTGTAGGGCAAACAATTGTCCAGCATAGCTCACTATTTTTTAAAGCTACATAAGCAGCTAAATGATCTTCTGCAGCCGTTGTGGTTTTTCTTTTTGATTCTTCCGATTGAAATCGATATATCTTCTGATTTGTTCGCGCCTGTAAAATGCCTGCTGTTCCTATCGTAATAATCCTTTTTACTCCCTCTTTCCCCATATGTTTTATAATGCTAGGTATACTATTCGATAATGTTCTATTTCCATCTGTTCCAAGAGCGCTTAAAACGAGCTCAGCGCCCTTTAAAGCTTTCTTCACATCATTTCCCTGTAATACATCCCCTTCTACGATATGTAGCTTATTATGTCTCATCATAAGCTTATTTTGATCACGAACTAATACTGTGATATCATGTGAATCTTGTAATGCTAGTTTCATTAACTGTGACCCAACTCTTCCAGTTGCACCAAATATACATATTTTCATCTTCGTACTCCTTACTTACTATTTCTCTCTATTCTTTCTCAAAAACGATAAATATGCAACTATATAAATACAAATTGAAAAACCGACATAAAATCTATTTTTTAGGCGGAAGAGAGCATCCGACCACGCCATAAAAGCGGTTAGACCCTCTTCCTGTCCCATGCCAAGTGAAAACAAAGAGAAAAAACGAGTGCAGGTCACCTTTTGTTCTTCCTAGCAGCGACTTATATGTTGGAAAAGCAAAATGGATATATATAAAAGCTTCCTCAACACTTGAGGAAGCCCTACCATTCAAAATATTATTTTTTTTCCTTTGAATCTGAAGAATTACTATCCTTGCTCGTTTCTTGATCTTTCTTTTCATCTTGCTGCGATGTTTTGTCCTCATCCTTCTTTTTGTCCTCACCTTTACTACAACCTACCATAAATAAAGAGCTCGCAAGTGCCATAGCAGTTAAAGATTTAACCCATTTATTCATTTGCTTATCCCCCTTTTGATAGAATATGTACAATCTCATATTACTTCTCTTTTTTGAAGGTAATATAAGAAAAGAGTAAAGATACGGTAAATTTCTGTAAATTTTCTGATAAGAGAGCCAGTTGTTTTTTATTTTGAATCGTTTTCACTTATAATAAAAATAATATAACAAAGAAAGGTTGATATATATGGAACTTGGATTAGCTGGAAAAACTGCTCTAGTTGTTGCTTCTAGTCAAGGTTTAGGAAAAGCAATTGCTACGGAACTTGTAAAAGAAGGAACAAATGTTATGCTACTTAGTCGTAATGAAGAAAAGCTAGCATCTTTACAAAAAGAATTGATCGCTCTTAATAAAGGTACTGCCATGTATACAGTTTGTGATGTTACAAACAAAGAAAACATGAAACAAGCGGTAGAATATACTGTACAAACCTTTGGCACAATTGATATTTTAGTAAACAATGCCGGCGGCCCTAAGCCTGGTACATTTGAACAATTAACAGACGAAGATTGGTACAATTCATTTGAGCTCAATTTATTAAGTTACGTTCGTATGATTCGTGAAGTACTTCCATATATGAAAGAGCAAGGCGGCAAAATTATTAACATTGCTTCGTCTTCTATTAAAGAGCCCATTCCCGGATTACTATTATCGAATACATTCCGCGTCGGCATTACAGGCTTAGCAAAAACGTTAGCATCTGAGCTTGCTCCATATAACATTTTGATTAATACGATTGCTCCTGGACGTATTGCTACGGACCGCATCGCTTCTCTCGATGAAACAGCTGCCGAAAAGCGCGGAATTGCAGTAGAAGACGTTCAAAAACAATATGAAGCAATTATCCCACTTGGAAGATATGGTCGTCCTAGTGAATTCGCTAAATTTGCTACATTCCTTGCATCCGATGCAAATACTTATATGACTGGGCAATCATTCCTTGTTGATGGTGGAATGGTAAAAAGCTTATAATTCTTTTCAAAAAAACAAGACAGCTCATATGCCGTCTTGTTTTTTTATTCTATGCAAATCTTTCGTCTTCATATATATTCTCTATTGTATATTCTTTTTTCACAACATATTGCCATACACTATATGCATAACGATTCATTTTAACAAAGCAGTTTTCTAAAAATGATCGGAATTCCGGATTTGCAACTTCTACAGCAACTTGGGCGAATCTGAGTGCTAATCTTTTTAAATTCGAAATATAGGAAATAGCAAGTTCAATGTCACCCTGACTTGTATTCTTCATCGGTATATCATTTTGTATAAGGGGGGACTTCAGTTGTTCACAAATCATATGCTGTACATTTTCACCTTCTTGAAAGTTCACTTGTTCATTGTAAGCTTGTAAAATATAGGGCAAATGTTGTTTTAATATATCCTTTAACTCTTCACCTTCCACCCTATTCATATACTCACCAATCATATGAATCATTTCATAACTACACTTCATTAATTCTTCCATACATCTCATATCATAGCTCCCCCTTCCCTCTAAATATATGCCTATAAATAGGATGCCAGAACATTTGCTACCTTTGCTAGAAACCAATCCCAGCTATTTATTTTGTCAAAATCTTTATCAGTTAAGCGTTTAGAATTATGAAAATCCTCTTGTAGTCGTTTCCATACCTCAGCTACAACTGCTTTATCATATATAAAACAGTCCGACTCTGTATTTATGTAAAAACTACGATTATCAAAATTAGCTGTTCCTACATCCACACTTATATCATCAATTATTGTCACCTTTCCATGAAAAAAACCATTCCGGTATTGATAGACTTCCGCACCGGCATCCAGCATCTTTTTTAAATGCGGATAAGCAGCTTGTTTTAGTAACAGAGCATCACTTTTAAAAGGAACAAGAATCTTTACCGTCACGCCACGCCGCAATGCTTCTTGTAAACCATCCATCATTTCCTTACTTGGTACAAAATACGGCGTTGCAATGATTAATGATTTTTTAGCCCCTTTTAATAATGCACCGTATTCCTGCCATAACCCTTTCCCATCTGAAAATACATATTGATACTTTGCATTTCCTTGCTGAGATGGTCCTTTGTACAAAGAAAGTTTTTCACCAGTATCCGCATGCCAATCTTCTGCAAATTTCTGTTCCATATCAGTCGCTCCATCTCCTGCAATACGCAACTGATAATCACGCCATTTTCCAAATTTAGGATCCTTACCGAGATACTCCTTTCCAATATTAAAACCACCAATGTAAGATATCTTTCCATCTATCACCGCAATACGCCGGTGGTTACGTTGATGCAATGAATAAAACAAATTCTTTAATTTAGGCTTTTTACTAAAAGTAAACTTAACACCCTTTTCTTTTAACTGCTGAATCACTTGTTTCTTCATTTTATAGCCACCTATACGGTCTACTGATAATTTCACATCCACACCGCTCGATGCTTTCTTCTCTAATAGTTGTAAAAAATTACGACTCACTTCATCTTTACCAACAATATAAAAATGAATATAGACATACTTTTCTGAACGATTTATATCATCAAACAAATTTTGATACAAATCTGTTCCATTTGTATATAATTGGAAATTTCCATATCGAATTTGTGATATTTCAAGCCCACTAGTCATTTTCTTCCCCATCTCTAAATCGATGTTCATCCATATGAATATCCCTATGATCCATAACAAAATGGATACACATTTTTTCATGGATAAAATCCTTTCTTCAAAAACAGTTATTCCTATATCTTTCCTTTTTTTCACGTTAACATACAAGAAAAATCTATATTTTCGTGATATATGTCCCTGTCAAACAAGAGTGAATTTGCATATTGTATGTTGTATCTTAAAATAAAAGGAGGAAATAACAATGGGCTTCGCACATGGAAATGGATTTGCGTTACTTGTCGTACTATTTATCCTCTTAATTATCGTCGGTGCTGCTTGCTTTTGCTAGTTAGCTCTCCCAAGGCGATATGCAGATGAAAAAACTATAAAAGCGGACACCTAAATTTAGGTGTCCGCTTTTCATTTCAGGTCACTTATAAAGTTAATAACGTTGCAATTTTCTTACTTTCTGCTTTTCGAATATGACGTTGCTGCGCACGTAAAACAGCAATCTCATGTAATTTTTTCTCTCCTTCTGTTTCCGCAATCACACGTGGAACAGGAACTGGATTATTTTCTTTTCCAAGGGCCACAAATGTAACAAAAGATGTTGCTGCAATTCGTTTTTTACCAGAAATTAAATCTTCCGCTACTACCTTTACAAACACTTCCATCGACGTTCTCCCTGTCCAAATGACAAACGATTCATAGCTCACACAATCAGTTGAACGAACTGGATGTAAAAAATCTACCCAGTCCATCGATGCCGTTACACATTCCATTTGTGAATGTCTCGTTGCTGAGATAGATGCAATCATATCCATTTCAGCTAATATTTTACCTCCAAATAATGTGTTATGATCATTTAAATCTGTTGGAAAGACACGACTTGTTTTAAAAACTCTTGATTCATTAACTGTTTTCCCATTTGTTTCTTCCATTTCCTTCACCTCTTTAATTCATTCATAAACCTTTCATAACATGAAAACGAAATAAATACTCCCTAAATTCTCCTAGTCCCATACATCCTATATATTAATTAATATGAGAACATTGGAACTACCCTATGCTTTTTTGTTCATCTTCTATATAAAAATTACACTAGGTGAACTATATATTATATATTAGCAATTTTCATAAATTTATGTCTATAAAAAAGAACCGATTTTTTCAATCAATCGGCTCCTCTAAATACATATTGTTCTTTCGGCTGTTCAACTTTATTCCATTTTGTTACTTCCAAAACAGGAATATTTGCATGGAATGGTTGATAAAATTCAGTTGAAATTGTTCCTTCTACTTGAATCCAATCATCATTTTTCCACTCTACTCCCTCTGGTTTTTTCACTAACATACCATATACACCTGAATCGGCTACGCAATGAATAATACCAAATCGGAATAAGAAATATTGTTCTTTCTTTGAAGAATCATCGCGGAAAACAAACCCTTTAAACGAAAGTGTCTTACCTGTAAATTCACCAGGATAATTATAAATTGTTTCCATACCTTTTAAGAAGTCTTCATCCTTCAAGGCAATATTATCTTTTGTGACGTATTCTTTTTTCCCTTTTTCCATTACACCACGATAGCCTTCTTTCCCGTAATAAATACTCGTATCGGGTCTTAGAAACTGCCTTGTCATAAATGGATCTGTGCTTTCTGCCTGCGCAACAGGAAAATGAAAACCTTTTGTTTTAACAATATCCGAATCTAATGTTGCAATTGGAAAGAATAGTCCTGAAATAATAGGGAAACAAAATAATGTATACGCAAAAGTTCGTTTCCACCATGTGTTTTCATCTTTTGAATGATCATGTCCACAATGACTATGATCACAACCACAACTGTGCTGATCTTTTTCCTTTTTGTGTTCCTTTTGGAAAACAACAATGATTTGAATAAGTGTTAAAAACCCTAAAATAATTGCAGCTGTTTTTGATAAATATGCGTACTTCATATTTATATACTTTGTTATATTACCTGAAATATGAAGCTGCGCAATTAAGATTGTAAACCCGAGTAAAATATATGCTCGAAACATAACCTACCACCCCATCGCATAAATGAGTAGTGAGCTTGCATAAACCACAAGTGTAACTGCAGCTATCACAACAATTACAAATTTTGTTTTAAATGTCGCAAGCATCATAAACATATTTTTAATATCCACCATCGGTCCATAAACAAGGAACGCGACAAGTGATGCTGTTGAAAATGTACTTTGGAACGAAGATGCAATAAAAGCATCCGCTTCTGAACATAGTGATAAAATATACGCAAGTCCCATCATAACAGCTGATGAAGAGAACGGTCCTTGGCCTATAGAAAGTAGTGTTGAAGTTTGTACAAATGTTTGAACTGCAGCAGCAATTAATGCTCCCATTACTAAGTATTTCCCCATTGAGAAAAACTCTTCAACCGCATGTGTACATACGTCCCACATCTTTTTGCGCAAAGGACGCTTATGATCCACCTCTGGGAAATGTTCATCACGTAGTTGATGATCTTTAAACATAAACGATAATATAAGTCCAACGATAATAGCTACAATAATGGCTACAATGGAACGATACCACACCATATGCATACTACTTCCAAATGCAACATACGTTGCAAATAATACAACCGGGTTAATAATTGGCCCCGTTAACATAAATGCAATTCCAGCATACGGCGGGACACCTTTCCCAATTAAACGTCTTACAATTGGAACGATGCCACATTCACAACCTGGAAACATCATGCCAAGAAAAGTAGCTAATAATACAGACAGAAATCGATTTTTCGGCATCCATTTCGCCACCATATCTTCTGTCACAAACATTTGAATGAATCCTGAAATAAATACACCAATTAGCACAAATGGTAGTGCTTCAATTAAAATTGAGATAAAGATTGTATTCATTTGCAGGAATGCTTTCGGTAACTGAAACAATTCCATGATGTATTTCCTCCATTTTTTCATTAACAATATGTAATTTTAACCTCAATTTATTATTTGAACAAGCCCTTTTCAAATCTGCAAATCATGGAAAAAAGTTTTTCATCAATACACATATCGTATATAAGAAACGTTTTATTACGACAAAAAAGCTGCTCTAGCGCAGTTTGATAACTATGCTAGAACAGCTTTCATATAATTTAAAAATAACGTTTCTTCCAAAAAATAAAGGCCATTACGCAAGATAATATTGCGGATATAATCATAGCCATTAAAAAACCATGCGGATTTTCACTTAAAGGAACTGGAACATTCATTCCAAAAAAACTGGAAACCATTGTTGGCACTGATAATATGATTGTCATAGAAGTTAAAAACTTCATAACACTGTTTAAATTATTAGAAATAACCGAACTAAACGTATTCATCATACCACTTAAAATATGACTATATATTTCAGCCATTTCAATGGCCTGTTTATTTTCAATTAATACATCTTCTAGTAAATCTTGATCATCTTCATACATTTTAATAAACGTATTATTGCGCATTAACTTTTGAATAACAATTTTGTTTGCTTTTAAAGATGTTGTAAAATACACTAAACTCTTTTCAAGACCTAATAATGTAAAGATTTCTTTATTTTTCATCGACTTATTTAACTCGTGCTCTAAGTCGATTGTTTTTCGGTTAATTTGTTTTAAGTATCGTAAATAATAAGTAGAAATCGTATATAAGAGCTGCAATGCAAAACGAGTCTTTTTAAAAGTATAAAATTCTTTAATACGCTGATTAATAAATCGCTCGAAAATCGGATTTTCTTCTAAACAGATTGTAACGAAACATTCCGGCATTACAATCATACCAATTGGAATCGTGTCGTATATTGAATTTCCTTCTTCATCATGCCTTACTGTTGGAATATCAACGATAATTAATGCATTGTCATCTTCTTTTTCAATCCGGGATCGTTCTTCATCATCCAAAGGGTCTTTAATAAAATCCAATTCTACATTCAATGTTTGCACTAGAAATTGAATTTCTTCCTCTGTTGGATGAAGTACATTAATCCAACAACCTTTTTGAATTTCCTCTATTTCTTGTAGTTTTCCGTTTCGGTCTGTTAAATAAATATTTAACATACTATCACCCCGATTCTTTTTACATGTGGGAATCTACCTCACTTAAACAACAGTTTTTGAACCGCTATTTTCAGCATATGAAACAAACGTTTAAATTTCAATAGAAAATTATTTTGAAAACGCTTTTCTTCATAATTTCTTTCAAAATAGAAAAAGACAGAGATTGCTCTGTCTTTTCAAAAGCTCATGTTGCCTTTATAACATATTTAGACAGCATCCACAAGTTAAATGAAACTGAAACTGTGTAGCCTGCATATGTTGAGATAATAAAACTGGTGTAGTCAAAGTACGGCAATAATATAATATTTAGTACGACCTTTATTATAATTCCTAAGGTTAAACCTAAAACTGTTTTTTGTTGCTGATCAATCCCTTGTAACATCGCAGCAGTAACTGTAAACAGTGAAAATAATATACACGCTGGTGCATAGTACCGTAAAATAACACTTCCTAAACTTGGATCATTTCCTACTCCAAATAAAAGAGTGTATATAGGTTGGGCTAATATAATCATTCCAATTGCTGCGGGAATTGTAATCCCTACAACAAGTAAATTGGTTTTCGTGAAATGCCTATATAATAATTGTTCATTTCCAGCTGTATAAGCTTTCGTCATTTCAGGAACGAGAGACATACTAAAAGCTGTTGCAACGGATACAGGAATAAGTACAACCATTTGGACAAGCCCAATTATTGCATTTATTTTTTCTGCTTCACCTTGTACGTAACCTATCTCTATTAAAAGTTTATTGATTGTAAATGTATCAATTGTTTGATACAACGGAATCGCTAACCCAACAGCAACAAATGGAATTGAATACGTAAATAGCTCTTTGTATAAAGCAAAAAAGGGCTTCGTTGTCTGCGGGATACTGGCAATCTCTTTCCGTTTTAAATATTTCCGCCTTCTCATATAAAACCCTATCAAAACAGTCAATCCTGCCGCCGCCCCCATAAATGCACCAAAAGTTGAAACTCCAACCGCTAACGAAACAGACGCTTTCAAAATATGCAAAACAACAAAGCTTCCTATTAAGATTGTTAAGACACGAAAAAACTGTTCCACAACTACACTAGATGCTGACGGTCCCATAGATTGAAATCCTTGAAAAAAACCGCGCAATAAACTCATTACTGGTACAATTAATAATGCAAAACTAACAATTTGAATATTATACGTCACAGCAGTCATACTATTACCAGTTTGATCACTTCCGACGATCACTAGCTTTGCAAGATATGGAGCTAACATATAAAGAACTAGAAATGAAACAATTCCCATAAAAACCATAAAAAACAGTCCACTTTTTAGCACTCGTTTTACTGTATGATAATCATTTAACTCGTCGTATTTTGAAACCATTTTAGAAACAGCAAGTGGCAATCCCATCGTTGCAATGCTCAGCATAATTGTATATGGCCGATATGCATATGTATATAATACGTATCCACTAGTACCAACCATCGCTGTAAATGGGATAACATATATAAATCCAAGCATTTTAGATATCATCGTTGCCATCGTTAAAAATAATGTTCCACGTAAAAACGGTGATCCTTTCATTTCATTCCCCCGCTACGCTTTATTACTACACATTATGGACAACTTCTTTATTTTAGAACTGAAACGTATAAAAAAAAGCCAATGAAATCATTGGCTTTAACGAACTGTTTTTCTTTTTTTCAATACCTTTAAACCGAAATAAAGAGCAATAAAGAGCACTGCCCCAATAATTATGTAATGCGTATAATCAGCTGCATATTCTTTAATATGGCGCCAATTCCCACCTAGTTTTTCTCCTAAATAAATAAAGAGAATTGACCACGGGATAATCGCAACTACTGTATATAGTGTAAAAAGTTTTAAAGGCATTTTCGCTAATCCTGCTGGTATTGAAATTGCATGACGTACAATCGGGATGAAACGGGCAGAGAAGATTACCCCCGCACCATAACGTTTAAACCAACTTTCGGCTACATCTAAATGATGCTTGTTAATCAATAAATATTTACCATATTTTTCAACTACTGGACGCCCTCCGTAATATCCTAACCAGTATAAAAAGATTTGTGCTAATGTACCGCCAATTGTACCGGCGACTACTGCCCCAATAAAACTTATTTTATCTTGCGCAACTAAAAAACCCGCATAAGAAAGGACAATCTCACTCGGAATAATTTCAATCATTAGCCCTAAAGCAACTCCAAAGTATCCTAAACTTGCAAAAAATTGCAATAACTGCTCTATTAAATTCGCTAACATTTGCTTTTCTATCTCCTTTTCTGCTTACATACCTTCTTATTATCCCACAAAGATTTATGCATGCCAATATATTCCTCATTCTTTACCCAAAATATGTACAATTCATTATAAATATACCAGGCACGAATAGAAAGAAAAAGAGATTTATACGCTGTGAATGATCCCTGGACTATGACCTGCATGTGCTTGAGGAAGGGAACTTCTGTTGGAGTACTGTTAAAATATCTTTATTCTTATCTTTACATATTTTCTTAATCAAGTAAGGAGCTTTTATTCCTATCTTTCATACAGGCAAACATCTCTCTAATTTGCCACTCTGTATTTCTAGCAGTCGATAACTCTGGGATTTCCTTTTCACCAAAAAAGGTCACTTCTTCCGTTTCAATACTTGTTTGTTTTTCGCCCCCAACAATTTCACAACCAATAAATATTTTATATACATGCATTGCTGATGGTGATGGATAATGTTTTTCTTTATCAAATACTGCTAATAATCGAAAATGATCAACTTTATAACCCGTTTCCTCCCACACTTCTTTTGCTGCCACTTCTGTTGGCGTATAGCCAACATCTGCCCAACCACCTGGAAGAGCCCATTTCCCGTCACTTTTTTCTTTCACAAATAATAATTTTTCATCCTGATACACGACAGCCCGAATATCTACTTTTGGTGTTTGATAACCCATGTCATTGGCAAATAATCTCTCTACCACTTCCCAATCTGTCTTCGTATAATGAGACATCATCGTAACTGAAAGATCACGTAATTGTTGAAAACGTTCCATATCATACACATCTTTTGAATACGTTAAACCAGCCTGAGCAATGGCTTGTATTTGTTTTACCCAATCGATCCATTTCGCTTCCATATTCTCACCATCCTAGGAAAGATATTCTCTACTCACATTGAACAATACGTAATTTCACTGCAAACGAAAAAATAGACTACTTGTTCACTTAAAACTAAACTATACTTAGCAAAAATAACAGAATATACACCATTCCTTAAAAATCTTACTATAACCTCTGTTAATTCATATTGTTGATTAAGAAATAAAAAATATAAAAAGTTCACCTTCATTTGTATAAACGAATTAAATAGTTATAAATTTTTGGATAGCTGTTACAAAAGATTCCTTCTCTTCAACAAAAGGAAAATGATTACTATTTTCAAAAATTACTAATTTTGAATCTGAAATCAAGCTATGTATTTCCTTTGAATACAAAACTGGGCATTGAACATCATGTTGACCACACAAAATGAGAGTAGGGAAATGAATATATCTTAATTTCTCTCGAATATCATACGTTTTAAGATCTTTATTATAGGCACGCATTCTTTTTCTAATTATTTTATTAAAAGGCCGTTTATTAAAATATTCATTATATTTCTAATGAACCAAATCTCCCTGTCCCATCCGTTTACATTTTACCATATATAACCATTCTTTTGTTGGATCATTACTCTAATTGCACTCTTTTTTGAGCAATGAAAGACTAATCTCCATATACACTTAAAGAATGGTGCGCTTCCTAGAAATTACCAATCCCCTACAATCATTTTACTAATAGACGCATTATTACTTTGATGTTCCACAACGTCGAGCAATTGAAACCTACTCAAATAAGATGAATCTTTAATCTTTCGTTTCTTGCTCCCTCCTTCACCTAATATAAATTTTAATATAGTAATCTTACTACTCGCCAATAGCGGGATAACAAAAAAGAGATTGATAACGAATCAATCCCTTTTCACATTATGTTAATTCATGGAGGTGTTCTTCAATATATTGCCGACGATTATTGATATATTGAAAAATCATTTCTGCTTCTTTATCAAAAATGTCTATTTTATCTTTCATATAAGGATCTTGAATAAGATACGGACGAATCGCTTCGCACATTCCCTCTACTTGTGGCCTTATAAAAGAAACCGTAAATTTTCCCTCCAAAATTTCTTCAAGGATATTGCGGTAACGTTTTCGAAATACTGGTATATCAAGAATTCTGGCACTCAATGTATTATACCCTTGAATTCGAATGTATTCATGATTAAGTGGCCTTCCCTCTACATCACGCCCCCATGTAGCATCATAATCCCATGGTATCACTTCAAACAAATGCGTTTCATCATTATGATACAATGCATAGTTATGAACAAATCCATCAAAGTTTTGAGTCAAAATAACACCTGCTAACCATCGCAAATATTTTTCAACATCAAGATAATTCACTATTTCTTTTTCATATTTTTCTCGTGATAGTGCATTTGCCTGATAAACGAATTCACTAAGCTGTTCTTCACTATGTTCATTCGCACATTTAAACTCATAGCCTGCAGATAGGTTTGTTTTAACATCTTGATCACGCTCACTTATTAAAGAAAAATTCGCATCATCATCAATCGCATAATAAATTGACCCACTCGGTAATTTACGGATTTTCAAAAAATGCTCATCAACAGATTCTAATTGCAAATATACCCCTTGAATTTGACCATTAATTTTAATAAAAACATGCTGGGATTTTGGCGAAAGTACACCAATATCACTAAAGAAGTCAAGCGATAATTTATTTCTTATAATTGACGGATCCTTAAACTCAGAATTCAAATGAAACTCTTTCACCCCTTGAAATTGTTTCGGTTTATAGAACATAACATGATATGATTTTTTATCAAATTCTCGAATATGTGCTCCCCGGTATACAATGTCAATATCATACTTTCTTTTCCCATATGTTAATTTAGCAGGCACTGGACTATCAGACCAAATGTCCTTCTTTAATTCAACAAGATACATCGGATGAATAAAAAAATCATAAGAAGGCAACATGTTCTCCCATCCCTTCTTTTTTTCTCCATTTAATGTATGCTCATTGCTTTGTCCATGTCCATATATCCGCTATATGTCTATTTTTATTGAAATCTAAGCTCTTATCTCATACAGAAGAAATTCTCTCCTCATACCCTGATTAATGTAAAAGGACACTTTTTCATTTTAATTAGCGATAAGGAGGGTTTCTATGAAACGTGATATTCAAAAAGCCGTTGAGGAAATCAAAAGCGCAGGGATGGAAGAATTTTTACATCAAGACCCAAGTAAGTTTGATTGTGACGATAATAAATTTTCTGGTCATAAATGTACAACAAGCTGTAAATGTCCTCGAACAAAATGTACACGTGCGAAAAAATGTACGTTCGTTACAAAATGTACGCGGGTGAAAAAATGTACGTTTGTTACGAAGCGTACTCGTGTACGTGTACAAAAGTGGACATTCGTTACAAAAGTTACACGCGTTAAAAAATGCACATTTGTTACAAAACGGACACGTGTGAAAAAGTGCACTTGTGTTACAAAATGTACGCGGGTGAAGAAATGTACGTTCGTTACAAAACGGACACGGGTGAAAAAATCCTCTTGTGTTACAAAACGGACACGTGTGAAAAAATGTTTCTGTAAAAAATGTGTTTTCATCCGTAATCATGATAAAAAATCTTGCGATCACTCATGGGATGATGACTGTCATTCAAGCTGCCATGATTGCAATCGTCACAAACATTCATCTTGCAAACGGAAAAAATGCGATCACTTCTGGTTTAGAAAACGTAATTGCTAATTCTTTATCCCTTATCGTTAACAGTAAACGTAAAAAGACCGCTCTATTGCGGTCTTTTTATACTTGCTGAAAATAACTTATATTGGCAAACTGTTTAACACTAGCCTCTTTCCCTTCAAATTCAATGATACTTAAGCTCGCACTATGCATAAATGGATCATCCCACACTCTTTCAACAGAAAGACCAGCAAATTGCCCCACAAGCAATTTTGCAGCTGCTGCGTGTGATACAATTAAAATGCTTTCTCCTTTATGTTTTTCTAAGAGAAGGTTTACTCCTTCCATCACCCGGTTATATACATCATAAAAACTTTCGCCTGATGTCGAACAAAAACGGTGCGGCTCATTCCAAAACACATGTACCTCCTCTGGGTACTGCGCTTCCAAATCAACAAGCGTTTGCCCCTCCCAGATCCCCATATTAATCTCATAAAAGTGGTCATCTGCTATAATAGGAATATTTCGCTCCCCTTTTATTAACTCTGCTGTATGCATTGTTCTCCCACTTGGACTACTATATATCGCATGAAGTGGTATATCCTTTATACGTTCACCTAGCAGTTTTGCTTGTAACATTCCTTTATCAGTTAAATTTGAGTTCTTTCTTCCTTGCATACGCTTTGCTATATTCCATTCTGTTTCTCCATGACGCGTTACATATAATGTCGTTTTCATTTGTTTCCTTCCTCCCATTAAATCGGTCGTAATTCCCATGGTTCTAATGTTCCTACAATATAATCACTTTGTTTACTCTGAATTCCTGCTATAACCCCTTCAGCAATCTCTTCATGAGTCAACCAACTTGAATGTTCACCTTGTAAAATAAATCCTAATAAAATTCTATGATAATTACAGAAAGCACTTCCTATTTTTTGACGTTCCAATCGAGATGCACTACTCCCTAATATATGAAACAAACTATAGGATTTAGAATGTAATTCCATTTCTTCACAAATTACTTGAAGCGCCTTTTTAGCGGTTGTATGTACCCAAGCTACGACTAATGTGATAGGTCCATTTTGTTTAATCGTATCTTTAATAGATTGTTTTAAAATGTCGCTATCGTGGTAATCAAGAGAAATACATGTAACATTTTTTGGAGCATTACACGTATTCTTCACACCTTCTAACCTATCTTTATCTCGTCCAATAACAGAAACATAAAGCCCTTGATTACAAAGCCAAACGGACACTTTCTTCAGCATCCCTGTTCCTCCAATAACGAGCGCATGCATGCTCTTCCCATCCTCCTTTATTTCATCAATAAAATTTCATATGTGATTTTGCTTCCTTATAATACTTTAAGCGATCCTGCAGTGTACCTGAATGAAACTCAAACTTATGTCCATCTGGATCAATAAAATAAATAGACTGACAATCTCTTACATCACGTTCTCTTCCTTGTAAAATATGAACTTTATTCTCCTCTAATCGCTTTAATAGTCGACCAAAATCCTCTTGTTTAACAGAAAATGCAAGATGTGTATATGACTGATGAATTTCATTTCGTGCAATACCCGCTTCTTCATTGAGTGCCACCCACACTCCACATATATCAAAATATGCGAGTTTTCTTCCTTTTACTAATAGCTTTCCCTCTAATACTGTTTCATAAAATTGAATAGATCTTTCTAAATCTGAAACCGAAAAACAAAGATGATTAAAGCCATTTATCAACATAAGTCCTCCTTACAAAAAAAGAGATGAGCAAAAATTCGCACATCTCTTATTATACTATTTTTTTGTAATATACGCCCATTTATAACTAAAATCGCCGCCGAATGTATGATTTGCAATTCCTTTTACATATGTTTTTTCTAAATATGCTGTACTTTGCTGATAAGTAGGTGAAATCGCTGCATCTTCTCCAATTAAGATTTTTTCAGCTTCTGCAAGTGCTTTCCAGCGCGCTGCATCATCTTTTAACAACTCACCTTTCGATTTAGCAACTAAGTCATCATATTTCGGATTTGAATACGCCATTTCATTAAATGTACTTCCTGTAATAAACATATCAATATACGTCATTGGATCTGGATAATCTGGGCCCCATGCTGATAGTGAAAACTCATATTGTAATTTCTTCTCTAAATCTAATTTCTGTTTATACGGTTGTTGTTTCAAATTCACTTTAATTCCAGGTAAATTTTTCTCAAGCTCTTCTTTAATAAAGTCGCCAACTTTTTTCCGGCTACCATTATCATCGTTTAGTAATTCTACCGTAATTGTATCTTGACCCAGCTCTTTTTTCGCTTCTTCCCATAACTTTTTCGCTTTTTCCGCATTGTCTTTACTATCACGGAAGTTTTTATTTACAGTACGAAAATCTTTTCCATCCGGACCTGTTGTAAATTTCTCTGGTACTAAGAAATATGCTGGTAATGAGCCATCATTTAAAATGACATTTGCAATACCTTTTTTATCATAAGCTAAATCAATTGCTTCACGTACTTTTTGATTTTTAAATGTTGCATTTTGTTGATTAAAACGTAAGAAATACATACGCGGATCTAGTTTCGTTTTGAATTCATCTGGCTTATTCTTTTTATATTTATCAACAAACTCTGAAGTTAAAATTACACGGTCCGCTTGATCACTATCATATAGGTTTACACCTGTGCTCGTTTCTTTTACGACACCGACATTAATTTCTTCTAGTTTTACAGTATCTTTATCCCAATAATTTGGATTTTTCTTTAATTGATAGCTTTGCTCATGCTTCCATTCACTTAACGTAAACGGTCCATTGTATAAAATTTTATCAGCTTCTAATGCATACTTATCACCTTGTTCTTTTACAAACTTCTCATTTAAAGGGAAGAATGTTGGAAATGATGTAAGGTCAAGAAAATATGGAGTTGGTTGTTCTAGTTCTACCACTAGTGTCTTATCATCCTTTGCTTTTACACCTAGCTGATCAAGTGGTAGCTCCCCCTTATTAACTTTTTGAGCATTTTTTACATCAAATAAAATAAATGCGTATTCAGCTGCTGTTGCTTTATCAAGCGCACGTTGCCAGCCGTATACAAAATCTTGTGCACGAACTGGCTCACCATTCGACCACTTTGCATCTCGTAATTCAAAAGTATATGTTTTCTTATCCTCACTAATCTTCACATCTTTTGCCATACCTGGAGTTCGCTTATTATCTTTATCTAATCGATATAAACCCTCCATTGCATTTACAAATACTCGGAATGATACGGAATCTGTTGATTTTGATGTATCCATCGAAGGAATTTCTGCTGTTTCTAGTAAGTTTAGCACTTGTTTATCGGCCATCCCCTTACCTGTTTCTTTCTTCGTTGTCGATGCTTTCTCCCCATTTCCGCAACCTGCAACGAACATACTTGTTGATAATGCAAGTGCAGCAAGCGTTGAAACTTTTTTCTTCATTATTCCTTCCCCCAATCTGTATGTATACAATAAAGCATGTATGATAGTATTATACAAAAAATTCTGATTATTTTAAATATTTTTCTTTCCTAAAATAAAAAAAGAAATGAATGTAAAAGCTGCTCCATCTGCTTTTACATTCATTTCTTATAACATTTCTTTTTTTTCATCTTTTTGTAATCCGTCATCCAACTCAAAAAGATCTTGCGTACGAAACACATCTTCCATCATTTTTAAAAACTCTTTTTCACCTTGGGGCTCACCGTTAACTGTAAGAGAATATGGTTCAATTTCATGCAACCTGTAATCGACAACAAATTGAATGATAATTTTTTGTCTTGTCATACCATGATTGTATCCATGAAATTCTACTAATTCCAATCCATCTCCCCCGCGGTAATAAACCCAGGTTGGTTGCTTAAAATGCTGTTCAAAAGATTCCCCAATAGAAAAAAAAGGATACTCATAAAGGGAACTTGCTCGTACTTTTTGAATCACATCTTGATCTGTAGGAAAGAAAAAGTGACTCATGAATATACTAGCAGCTGTCAAAATTGTAACAATAGCCGCTCCCATTTTACTTGTTCCTCCACTATCACGGATGAGATAACGCTCAACATCCCCATTCTTTATCCCTCTTGCTTTTATCCGGTATATTTTCCGCTCAGCAAATCGATAATATAACCCATTTGCAAAAATTCCGACCCCTATCATCATTAAAATGAGCAATAAAAAGGTAAGGGGAACCATGTTAATAATGGGGAGTGCTACATTGAATCCCATATAGTATGAAAATGCATCACAAGCTACTAATAAAATTACAAATAAACAAGCAGGTAAGTAATATTTTCGGTAACCAAACCATCCGACATTGAAAATAGTAGCCCACCCATTCCAGCTCCACCTTGCTATTCGTTTCGTTTCTTTGTCCCATTTTCTTTTATAATATGGATAATGTGCTCCCACATATTGTTCCATATCTTTTTCGATTGGTGAGGTCTCCTCTTTTGTTCCATTATGTAAAGTTTGCTGACAATCTTCACAATTAAATTGACCGTCAGGACAAGGATTCCCACAATTTATACAATGCAAAATAATCCCTCTTTCCTTGATTTATCCCCTACTTATACTTCTGTTGTCCAGCATACTAAAAAATTTAGCTATTTAAAAATACGCTTTAACAAGATGGCTCCTCCCCGCAAATAACAGGTTAAACCATTCGTATGAAACTCAGAAATACTTACTTTCTACTAGACTTTGTTATCCTCTAAGCGATGAAAACTACTATCTCCATTTGAAAAGAGTTTTATCTTATTGCAAAATCTCCTCATGTTTCAATAACCATTCTTTTCGCCATAGGCCACCTGCATAGCCAACTAACTTTCCACTTTTTCCAATTACACGATGACACGGAACAATAATAGAAATCGGATTGCGGCTATTTGCACCGCCTATCGCACGCACCGCCTTTGTGTTACCAACCTTTTCTGCAATATCCAGATAGGAAGCACTCACTCCATATGGAATCGTATAAAGTGCATCCCAAACACTCTTTTGAAATGACGTTCCAACTGCTGACAATGGTACTGTAAATTCAGTTCTCTTTCGATTAAAATATTCATCTAATTCAGCGAGGCACTGTTCTACAATTTTATTTTTATTCTCTTCTTTCCGTTCCTCCACAAAAATAACAGAAGTAATTCCTTCATCATTTGCAGTAATTTCAAGCAAACCTATTTCACTTTCATAATAAGCTCGGTACATGCCCCTATCCCCCAATTTAATTTATTTCAATAATTGTAACATATATGTACAAAATTTCGAGAATAAGCGTTTCATTATGGAAACAAAAACGATGATGATACAATAAAGAAAACTGCAATGAGGGGGAATAAATATGGACTATCATCTTTTTTCATCTTATACGATTAAAGATATTACATTAAAAAATCGTATTGTTATGTCACCAATGTGTATGTACTCTTCAGAAAACGAAGATGGAAAAGTTACACATTTCCATCATATCCATTATGCGTCTCGAGCAACTGGTCAAGTAGGCCTTGTTATGCTTGAAGCTACAGCTGTTGTACCTGAGGGACGTATTTCTAATAAAGATTTAGGTATATGGAATAATGATCATATTCAAGGGTTGCAAAAAACTGTGTCCCTCATCCACGAAAATGGGGCAAAAGCAGCAATTCAGTTAGCACATGCTGGACGAAAAGCTGAATTACCCACAGACCCTGTAGCACCCTCAGCTATTGCATTTAATGATACAATGAAAACCCCAATAGAAATGAATAAACAGCTAATCAAAAAAACAATTTCTGCTTTTCAAGATGCCGCATGCCGTTCCAAACAAGCAGGATTCGATATTATTGAACTCCACGCGGCTCACGGCTATCTCATTAATGAATTTCTTTCTCCATTATCAAACAAACGAACTGATGAATATGGCGGATCACCTGAAAACCGTTACCGTTGCTTAAAAGAAATCATTGATGCTGTAAATGAAGTTTGGAGTGGTCCTTTATTCGTTCGTATTTCTGCAAATGACTATCATCCTGAAGGATTAACAGTCCATGACTATGTTCAATTTGCAAAATGGATGAAAGAACAAGGTGTAGATGTAATTGATTGTAGTTCTGGTGCAGTTATACCTGCACAAATCGACGTTTACCCTGGCTATCAAGTAGAGTATGCAAATCATATAAAAGGACAAGCACACATTGCGACAGGCGCAGTAGGATTGATTACAAGTGGGATACAAGCAGAAGAAATTTTAGCAAATAATGAAGCGGACTTAATCTTTATCGGTCGCGAGTTACTTCGCAATCCATATTTCCCAAGAACAGCAGCTAATGAACTTGGATTTGAATTACAAGAGCCCCACCAATATCAACGTGCTCGTGGTAAAATAGCCCCGACTCGCCGCTAATACACAATAATGAAAACGAGAAGGGCTCCCCTTCTCGTTTTCATTATTCCATCATTGTAATCTCTGTAGAATTATAAATATGGACACCAGATTCTTCACGTAGTGCCGCTAAGTACATCCCTTTTGCAACCTGCTCGGCTGTAATCGGCTTATACTTTTTTAAAGTACCATTAAATACAAATGGCAAAATACCAGATATCTTCTCAGCCATTCTTTCTCCAAAACGAAATTCTTCTCGATCTCCTAGCAATAGTGATGGTCTAAATATATGAATCCCGCCAATTACCAACTTTTGAAGCTCTTCCTCCATCTTCCCTTTTACTTGTGAATAAAAGAAAAGTGATTTTGGATTAGCACCCATAGAAGAAATTACAAGAAAATTTTGTACTCCTTGTTTTTCCGCTAAACAAGCTGCTCGTAATGTATATTCATAATCTACTTTTTTAAAATTCGCTTTCGTTTTTGCTTTCTTAATTGTTGTCCCAAGACAGCTAAAAACATCATCAACAGCAAAAAATTCTTTATACTCTTCTAATATAGAAAAGTCGATTTGTTTCTGCTGTAACTTTTCATGTTCCCATTGCAGTGGCTTTCTTACAAAAACCATAACCGAATCATAGTAATCTGAGTCAAGTAATAGCTGCGTCACTTCTTGTCCAACTAAACCACTCGCACCGAGTACTAAGGCTGTTCTTTTATTCATTTATCTTTATACCTCTTTATCTAATTTTATACCGTCCAAACAGGCAGTACAAATCCTATTTCTAGGAGTTTCCTTTTTCTTATTCTATCATAAGTAAAGCACTATGCGTGATGCAAGTGCTTTACTTACTCTTCTCTCCTTTTTTCTCTGTTGGTAACTTGGTTATTATCCTAGAGTCACCTAGATTACTTATTAATGTCTTGAGGAAAATCAAAACACATGTTAATGGCAAAACTACTGCTAGTATCAATAAGATTGCTTCCATTATGTAATCCAATTACTCATCCCCTTTTCATACCCTCTACCTCAATATATGAAAGGAGTGTTGTCACATATGCGACATTCATAAAAATTAATACTGTTCTTTTTGACAACTTTATAACAAAATCAAATCGGAATGATTATTATTTATTGCAACTTTCGTAAAGATGTATTATACTAAGTTCGCAACTTAAAACGTAATTATTCCGTTTTATAACAAAAAGATATTTTTTCTCTTATTTTGGAGAAAATAAAATTGGAAAAGAAAGAAAAGAGGAGAATTACATGAAGAAAAGGTTAATGGTATTTTCTTTTATACTTATTTTCACTTTAATTTTTGCTGGGTGTGCCAGCAAAAAAGACGAAGCTGCAAAAAAAGATGGAAAACTTTCTGTATATACAACTATTTTTCCACTTGCTGACTTCGCTAAAAAAATCGGTGGTGACTATGTAAATGTTGAAACAATTTATCCACCTGGCGCTGACTCTCATACATATGAGCCAAGTCAAAAACAAACGGTACAAGTTGCGAAGGCAGACCTATTCGTATATAACGGTGCGGAATTAGAGCCGTTTGCAGAAAAAATGGAAAAAGCATTAAAAAAAGAGAACGTAAAAGTTGTTAATGCATCTAAAGGTTTCGATCTTATCGCTTCATCAGAAGAAGAACATGAGCACGAGGAAAGTCATAAAGAAGAAGAAAATCACCATCATGACAAAGACCCACACGTATGGCTTGATCCTACACTTGCGATGAAGCAGGCTGAAAAAATTAAAGATGCACTCGTAGAATTGCAACCAGATCATAAAAAAGAATTTGAGAAAAACTTCGCTGCCCTACAAACAAAGTTCACTGACTTAGATGATCACTTTAAATCTGTTGTTTCAGATGCAAAAACGAAAGATATTTTAGTTTCTCACGCTGCATATGGATATTGGGAAAAACGCTATGGCTTAAAACAAATACCAGTTGCTGGCATCTCCGCTTCCGATGAACCATCACAAAAAGAACTTGCTAACATTACAAAAACAGCAAAAGAGCATGGTTTGAAATATATTTTATTTGAAACATTCTCTACTCCAAAAGTAGCAGAAGTTATTCAAAAAGAAACAGGAACGAAAATTTTACGTTTAAACCACCTTGCTACTATTTCTGAAGATGATGCAAAGAAAAATAAAGATTACTTCACATTAATGGAAGAAAACGTGAACACTTTAAAAGAAGCTACAAACTAAATTTATATTTCCTTTCAGACAGTTGAAACATATTCAACTGTCTTTTTTCATATTCAGCAGCTTGACTTCAACAAAATAACAAGTAAAATTATCCATATTAGTTTTAAAGATATACTATGTTATGAAAGCGAGTTGGAACTATGAATCTTCACATTTGTGAAGTAACAGCAAATAATTGGCGTTCAGTCGCTGCTTTAGACGTAGCAACAGAGCAGCAGCAATTTATTGAAAGTAATGCATTTTCTTTAGCGGAATCCCTATATGAAGAAAACGGAACGTCAGTAGGCTTATATGATGGAGAAACACTTGTTGGCTACGCAATGTATGGTTGGTATTCAAAAAAAGATGATCGCATATGGCTAGATCGTTTTATGATTGATTACCATTTTCAAGGAAATGGCTATGCAAAACGTTTTCTCCATCTGCTTATCCAGTATTTACAACAAAAATTTCAATGCAAAAAGATCTATTTAAGTCTTCATCCAGAAAACAAACTAGCAATGAAACTATATGAGTCTTTCGGTTTTCACTTAACTGGTGATATAGACGATGAAGGACCGGTTGTTGGGGTTGTAATGGAATTACTTATAGATGAAAGTATAAGCCTGTGAAAACAGGCTTTTTATTATTTTCTACTAATCTTTGTTTATTAATAGAAGAACAAGATGGTCATGTTTCATATTCTACCTCCGCATCAAAAATATAATTGTTTCACTTTTTTTCATTAACTAAAGATGTAATGCTAATAACGTACAATAATGTCCTTTTTTCTACAAAGTAAACACTACTACTTTTAATAACTATACTCCAAAAGAATAAAAACAATCTTTCAGCGAAAATATATGTACATATATGCAAAATCAGTAGTAAATGGAGGGTTTGTTTTGAAAGTATTCAAGTTCTTATTCGTAAGCCTTTCTGCTATTTTAATCATGCTTAGCAGTAATAGCTTCCATATCCCAGTAGAAGCAAAAATAGAGGCAGATATTGATGTAGTACGTCAAAAACCAATTACGTTTGTACTCGTTCACGGTGCTTGGGGAGATTCTAGCTATTGGGATAAAACAGCTAATGAGTTGAAACAAATGGGACATAAAGTATATACTCCTACCTTACCTGGGCATGGAAAAGATACGAATAAAGCTGTAAAACACACTGATTATGTCAAATCAGTAGTCAACTATGTGAAGGAAAGAAACATAACGGATTTTGTTCTTGTTGGTCATAGTTTTGGTGGTACTGTTATTTCAAAAGTTGCCGAACAAATTCCAGATCGAATCCACAGACTTGTCTTTATGAATGCATTTGTTCTAGCAAATGGAGAAAGTGCAGCTGATGAAATCCCAGCCGAAGGAAAAACGCTTTGGACCGAGCTTGCAAAAAAATCGAAAAATAGTGCTATCCAATTGCCTTTTCCTATTTGGCGAGAAACCTTTATGAATAATGCTAATCTCGACTTAGCGAAAAAAATTCACGAAACTGTTACACCAGAACCAGCTGGACCACTTTTTGAAAAGCTGGACCTTACGAAATTTTATCAATTAAATATTCCAAAAAGTTATTTCTATTTAACTGAAGATATGGCAGTTCCACAAGGTAAAGATTCAGGATGGCACCCTCACATGTCAAATCGCCTTGGATTATTTCGTTTAGTAACTACACAAGGTGATCACATGACTATGTTTCATGCTAAACCAGCAATTGTCGCGAAGAAATTAGTTGAAGCCGGCAGAGATTAATAACAAAAATAAGTCTGCTAAATTAGCAGGCTTATTTTACGCATTCTTTAAAATGTTCTTGGAACCATTCTTTATTAATATCTTTCCCGATAAAGACCACTTCACTCACGCGCTCTTCTCCCTCTTGCCACTCTCTATCGTAAGAAGCAGCAAATAGTGTATGAACACCTTGAAAAACAATACGGCGATCTACTCCATCGATCGATAGAATTCCTTTATATCGATATAAATACTCTCCTAATTCTTGAACTACAGCTGACATCCATTCGTTTAACTTTTGCAAATCTAACGGCCGCTCTTCACGTAATACAAATGATTTTACACCTTCTAAATGATGATGCTCTTTATGTGGATAAATCTCTAATGTATCACGCGTTTTAAACGTTTGAATTTCTAGTAAGGCCTGGATATCTACTTCACAATTTGTCGTTGAGATTAATTTTGCTGTTGGATTAATCCCTTGTAATTCAGTAAGGAGTTCTTTCTCTTCTTCCTCTCCAACTAAATCTAATTTATTTACTAAAACGATATCTGCAAAAGCAATTTGTTCTTTCGCTTCTAGCCCTTTTTCAAAATGTTTATGTATATGATAACTATCTACCACTGTCACAACACCATTAATTTTGTATGCTGATTGAATAACTGGATCTAAAAAGAACGTTTGGATAATCGGCCCTGGGTTTGCAAGACCTGTCGTTTCAATCACTAGACCATCAAAATCCATTTTCCCTTCTGCTTTTACATCCAATAATTGTTTTAGAGCAACAAGTAGGTCTTCACGCACTGTACAGCATAAACAGCCATTTGTCATTTCCATAATTTCTTCTTCTACATTCATAATTAATTGATTATCGATGCCAATTTGCCCTATTTCATTTACAATAACCGCTAATTTCTTTCCATGTTCTTCCGATAAAATACGATTTAATAATGTTGTTTTCCCCGATCCAAGAAAACCAGTTAAAATTGTTACTGGAATCATTTCGTACATCTCCTTATACCTACATCTTCGTACATTATACCATACAGATAAAGTGAAACTTCCATCAGTAGGTTTTTTCTTCATCCCCCACTGATGGTTAGTTGAACGAATCGGGCTTTTAGGGGCAGTTATCCCTCACCTATCTTCCTCGTTTCTCTCTTACTCTTGAGGTGAGGGCTTACTGCCCGTTAATGCGGGGTAAAATCGTTTTTTACAGCAAAGACATATTCATTGTAAGTACAGTCCAATAACTATATAATAGTACCGAACAAGAAAGCCTTTTCAAAAATATCATCATTCATCAAGGGGGTCTACTCAAAATGGAACGAATTCAAATGGCTAATAACCTTGAATTCTCTCGTATCATTCAAGGATTTTGGCGTTTAGCAGAATGGAATATGCCAAAACAAGAATTACTTTCTTTTATCGAAAATTGTATGGAGATGGGGATTACAACTTTTGACCACGCCGATATTTATGGAGGATATACGTGTGAATCATTATTCGGGGAAGCATTACAATTACAGCCTTCTTTACGTGATAACATGCAAATTGTCACAAAATGTGGAATCGCTCCCCCATCTCCAAAGTTTCCAAAGCGATATGTCGCTCACTATAATACAAGTACGAAACATATTGTAAAAAGCGTGGAACAGTCACTACAAAACTTACATACTGATTATATTGATTTGTTACTGATTCATCGACCTGATCCATTTATGGACCCAAGTGAAGCGGCAGAAGCTTTCACACGTTTAAAACAAGAAGGAAAAGTTCGTCATTTCGGTGTATCTAACTTTTTACCGTCTCAATTCAATATGCTTAGCTCATATTTAGATTTTCCGCTCATTACAAATCAAATTGAAGTATCTGCGATGCAGCTTGAGCATTTTGAAAAAGGTACAATTAACTTATGCCAAGAAAAAAGAATCAGTCCTATGATTTGGTCTCCTCTTGCTGGTGGAGAAATCTTTACAAGTCAAAATGAACGTGCTGTACGCTTACGAGAAACTTTACAAAAGATTGCGAATGAACTAAATGTTGATGGCATCGATATTGTCATGTACGCATGGCTACTTGCTCATCCAGCAAAAATGATGCCAATCGTTGGCTCTGGTAAATTAGATCGCGTGAAGTCAGCTATCGCTGCAACAAAACTTACATTAGATCGTCAGCAATGGTTTACCATCTTTGAAAGTTCGAATGGACATCCCGTACCATAATTCGCTAAAAAATCATAAAAAGGAGCTAATACTTTATAGCTCTTTTTTTTCATACCTGTTTCTTGTCATCGCAAACACACATGTATCCCTGAGTCCCTTACCATCTACTGCTACACTACTGCTTTCTAAAATCCCTTCTAATTTAAAACCTAGCTTCTCAGGTATCGCTCTACTTTTTACATTTCGCGAATCACAACGAATCTCTATCCGGTTTGCTTTCAACTCAGAAAAAGCATAATCCATAATACCTTGCGCAGCTTCTGTCATATAGCCTTTTCCGCCAAAACGCGAATCTATCCAATATCCAATTTCAAATCTTGGTATTTCCCAATCAATACGATGCAATCCAGAAGAAGCTACAAATTCACCTGTTTCTTTTAAAAATACTAGTAACCTTAAATCTTCCCTTTGTAAAAATTGAATATGTGACCTTCTTATACTCGCTTCGATTTCTTCTTCTGTTTGCTCTTTTTGAGCGAAAACCATCCACGGCTTCAGTTCTTCTATCGATGCATTGATAGCTTCATATACTACTTTTCCATCTCCTGGTTTCGGCATGCGAATAAGAAGCCTGTCTGTGTAAAATTCAGAAGGAAAATCAAGTAATAATGGATCCATTGCAAACACTCCCTATTATTCTTTTATATATAATAACATTTAACACTATATATAAATACAAATTTTAAAAACGGCATAAAATCTTTCTTTTTCAGATGGAAGAGAGCATCCGACCATGCATAGAAGCGGTCAGATCCTTTTCCTGCCCCATGCCCAGTGAAAACAAAGAGAGAAAACGAGTGCAAGTCACTTTTTTCTCCGTAGCAGCGACTTATGTAATAAATAACTTTTCTGAACTTCACTTATTTTCAAACCAAATTCATACATACCTATCTCTAGTTATATTCGTCACGACACTTTCCTTCCCCTTACTATTAATACTCATACAATCAATTGATTCACCTCTACCGCTGTACGTATTCCAGACTCAATCGCTCCTTGTATCCATCCATGATTAAGTGTTGTATGATCCCCAGCAAAATAAATTTTCCCTTCAGGTTTTACAATTTCCGGTTGCAATTCTGCTTCTTGACCAGCTTGAAAAATAGCAAACCCTCCTAACGCATACGGATCTAATGTCCAACTTTTGGATACTCCTGACACAAATTCATCATACACTTGACCACCTAATATAGTCGCCAAGTTATGTAATGTATAATAAATACGATCACCTTTCGATAATCCATCCCATAATAATGCATCATAAGACCATGTATAACTTCCAAGCATAATAGCAGGTCCCTTTGAACCAATACCATGACTCGGATAATATGCATAACGGATTGGTAAATCCGTTATAATCCTTCCTCCTAATTGACCCTGTTCTTCCCAAAAGCGACTTTTAAACTGAATTCCTATTTTAGTAGCAGCCATATAATGTAATTCGCGAATAGCTCTCCATTTTTCATGTGATACAGAATCGAAAGGATCAATTTCCACAAAGCGCATTGTGGAAAATGGAATTGTAATAATAACTAAATCACCTGTTATGCTGCTATATTCAAAGGTCTCTTCATGTCTGCAATATGCTGTCACACCTTTATCATATTGATGAATCTTCATTAATTTTTGATTATAAATAATATCTCTCTCTAACTGAGGCAAAAAAGATTTTGGTAATTTATCATTGCCCCCACTAATTTCACAAAAACCACTTTCTTGCTGCAAAATATATATAAAACGTAACGTTTCAACAAATGATCTTTCTAAAAATCCTTCTAAATCTAAAAGTACACCAATCATTTCAATTGCTACTGGTGAAAAATACGTATTATATTGATAAGGATGATATTTTAAAAACTGCGCTGTTGAATACTTCCCAAAGTCTTTTTCAACAATCCCCCAATTTTTATCTGGATTTCTTTTAATGAAATCAATAATTGGCTGCACTGCTAACAATAATAATTCTTCAGATGTTTTTCCTTCTTCATTCATCACTACTGGATATCTTAAAATACTTGGATTTTTCTCGTATTGTTGTAATGTCGTTTTTCTACCATTCACATAAATAATATCCGTCTCATTTCGATTAATAAAGGGGGTCACTTGTAGCCCAAACTTTCTTATATAAGCCATCGTTAATGTATGTATATATGGAATGCGCATTGCTCCAACATCTAAATATAATCCTGTGTCTTCCATTCTAATAGTCTCAATTCGGCCTCCTATACGGTTATTCGCTTCTAAAATTTTCACATGATGTCCTGCGCTTTTAAGTAAGGATGCTGATACTAAACCAGCCATTCCAGCACCAATTACAATGATTTGTTTTGGCTCTACTGTTTTCGGTAATCCCTTATCAATAATTCCCACCATTTCATCAGTTGTGACATGGGATTGTGTATGCACTCGCATCATTCCACCCCTTACTTTGAAAATACAAAACAGTGATTCTCTGAATTGTATTCATGAGTATAGTAGAACAACACATTTTTTTCTGAATATTCACTAATAATTCACAGAGATTTGCTCTCATCATCCCTTTCTTATCATATAATGAGGATATAGATAGGAAATGTAAGGAAGGGATTGATAAATATGAAACGTACTTACGACTATCCTGAAACAAAAAAACATTTAGAATTGAAAAAACAACTACTATGCAAAAAATTATTGGATGTAAATTTAGGTGAAGATGATCGTAATCAAATTAAGATGGAAATCGATAACTACGAATATATTTTAACATTAGTGGAAATGAATCATTATGAACGTGGAATTTCTCATAACAAGCGGATGTGAAAGCATTCACTTGTTCATGTGAGCATTTCTTTACGCATTTTTCGTAAGTAAATATATAATAGAATGTACATTAAGATAGAGAGGTATATTCTATGATTAAACTAAGTGTATTAGATCAATCCCCTATTTCCGATGGCAGTACAGCAACTGCAGCTTTTTCCAATACAGTAACACTTGCTCAAGAAGTGGAAAAACTAGGATTTACTCGCTTTTGGGTGTCTGAACATCATAATTCTGTCAGTTTAGCTGGTTCAAGTCCTGAAGTGCTCATATCTCATATTGCAGCGAAAACAAATCGCATCCGTGTGGGGTCCGGTGGCGTTATGCTTCCACACTATAGCTCATATAAAGTCGCTGAAAATTTCCGTGTATTAGAAGCGCTTTATCCAAATCGAATCGATCTTGGAGTTGGTAGAGCACCAGGTGGTATGCCCATCGCAACTCGCGCGCTGCAAGAAGGAAAAATGATTTCACTCGACCAATATCCAGAACAAATTCAGGATGTAGCCATGTACTTACATGACAACGCACCTGAAAATCATCAATATGCAAACCTAAAAGCTTCGCCTGTCATTCCTACTGCACCTGAAATATGGATGCTTGGATCCAGTGGAGAAAGTGCCATGATTGCAGCAAAACAAGGGGCTTCTTTTGTCTTTGCTCAGTTTATCAACGGCTATGGTGGTCCTGAAGTGATGAAAGCTTATCAAGAACAATTCCAGCCATCTTTCTTAGGAGACAAACCAAAATCAATTGTTTCTATTTTTGTTGTTTGTGGAGAAACGACTGAAGGAGCTGAGAAAATTGCGTCTAGTCTAGATTTATCAATTCTATTATTAGAACAAGGAAAACGCACAACTGGTACTCCTTCCATTGAAACAGCACAAAACTATCCTTATAGTGCCTATGATTTGTTCCGCATTAAAGAAAATCGGCAACGTATGATTGTAGGTGATCAACGTTACGTCAAAGAACAAATCTTAAACTTGAGTAAGGCTTACAATACTGAGGAATTTATGATTGTAACCATCACCCATCAATTTGAGGATAAATTAAAATCGTATCGTTTATTAGCAGAAGCTTTTCATTTATAATATACAAAAAAAGTGCGTCACATAAAGTGATGCACTTTTTTTGGCCTAAGTTTTTTATAAATCTGTACCCTCAATATATTTAACTGCTTCTTGTAAGATTTCTTCAAAATTCTCAGGGTAATCGTGATTTAAGTTAGAAATAACCTTATACTCATGATTTATATTTTTTGTTTCCAATCGTTTCACAAACTTCTGTGTACATGCAAAGCAATCTTCATCCTGATCTCCACAAATAATATATCCCTTAATACCTTTATCTTTCAATTTATCCAGCAAGTCTTCCCACTCTTCAATCTCAGGAATCCATGGCGCTACAAAAACAAAGCCTTTTACAATAATATGTTCGTTTAAGATTGCATGTAACGCAACTCTTGCTCCAGCGGAAAACCCTCCAATAATTACATGCTCTACCTCACCATGATTACTAGCTACAATACTTTCATAGTGCTCCTTTAACTCACGAGATCCCTTTTCTATATCATCCCATACGTATCCTTCTGAAAATTGAATTTGAGAAGACTGCGGTAATGCTAATAAATACCCTTGAGACACAACCGATTGCCAATATGGTTCTGCTATCTTTATATTTTCTTGATCACCATGCAATGCAATAAGTAGATTGTTATGAATACCGCTATTTCCTTGTACAACTTTCAAATCAAATTGTTCAGATTTCTTTGCTACTTCTTCTCTTTCTTTACATAACTGAATCATCTGATGAAATTCTTCATATCTATGAAGAGGGTTCAAATCGGCATCTGTAATTAAATACTCATACCCATACCAAAACTCATTTTCTACAATCGCTTCTTTCATTATATGTAAAGCTTCTTTCTCAAGCCCAGATGCGCTTGCTAATGCATATTTAAAATTATATATTTGAGCTTTATTACCAGTTATCTTATCAGCATTTTTGGTAATATAATGGTATGCTTCTAAACTACCATCCTTTGCATAACATTCTAATGTCTCATTTAACAAACCAATATAAGTAATCTTACTCATCCACACTTACCTCCCGTAACCTTTTTAGGAATATATACTTCTCTAACACGGTTTCAGTCATCCTAAGGTTCCGGTAAACATACTGTCAAATTTTGAATATCAGATTAACAGTAACTCCTCCTACTCTTAGGATGACGTTTGCTAACTGACTTACAATTTTTCATAATACATCACTCCTTTCTATCTCTTACATACAATTAAATGCTAAATTGACAGAAAAGTCAATCTATAAATTGAACTATACTATACTTTCACATTTCTTTTCACCAAAAAAACAACAATATATAATTGTTGTTTTCATGTTAAACAATACTTTTTTTACTTTTATCTGGCTGGCTTGAAACTAAATAATGCTTCTCTGAAATATATAATTTTCGCTTTAATATACGATCTAAATACGGCGCTAGTTTCATTCCACATATAAGACGATCCTCATCATCTTCTACAATAGGAAACATTTCTTTTTCTGTAACATATTGGTCTACTGCTCTTTGCACAAGATCAATCTCTTTTACGAGTTTTAGATTTTCTTCTGTATGTTCAAATACCTCGAGCGTTTCCTTCGTTATAATGAACGTATTTGTAGGAAATGCTGGTAAATACGGTTTTAACAAGTCATAATTCACTGTATAATCCTCATTGACTAATACTGTATAAACAATATTTGCATTTGTTTCCAGAAATTTAGCCATTGCTTGCTCTAATTCGTCTTTCGTAATTGACCTCTCCTCTTTTCCACTTTTGAAAAAGCGAAACATTGCATCGCCTCCTTTTTTACTATATTATACCATAGAAAGAAAGCTGAAAAATCATAAAAAAACCTATTGAAAGAATTTTCAATAGGTTTTGATGTCTTATTTTAAGAAGGCACTCAACATCCAAACATGTTGTTCTAATGTTGTATGAATAGCTAATAGCATATCTGCTGATGTTTCATCTTCAGCCTCATCCGCTACTTCCATACCTTCTTTTAATTCTTGAATGATTGCTGAGAAATCATTTACTAATGTTTTCACCATTTCTTCAGCTGATTCTTTACTTGTTCCTTCATGTACAGTAGATGTTTCTAAATACTCTTTCATTGTTGCTAGTGGTTTTCCTTCTAACGCTAAAATACGTTCTGCTAATTCATCAATATATGTTGCTGCTTCATTATAAAATTCTTCAAATTTTTCATGTAATGTAAAGAAGTGTGGGCCTGTCACATACCAGTGATAGTTATGAATTTTTACATATAACACATTCCAGTTTGCTACCTGCTTGTTTAATACTTCAACAACATTTGTTTTCGTACTCATTCAATCCACTCCTCTTTCTTTTTATAATTATTCTCTTTTAATAATACATTCTTATTGTACCATAAATTCCCTACTCGTCCAAATCATCCGCTTATATGTAACAAAGTTTTAACAACTTTAATCATTCCTAAATGTCGAGAAATCCATGTACCCTTTCTTGCACTTCATATGTCTAATTGTCCAAGCTCACACATATACATAATAATAGGTCAAGCTCATCATAGTAGAAAGAGGGATTACATGGATAATCAGCAATGGCAAGTAGCTAAAAAAGTTGCTGCTACTTATATTGGGACTGTCGTCGGAGCTGGATTTGCAACTGGGCGAGAGATTGTTGAGTTTTTTACGATTAACGGATTATACGGAACAATTGGAATATGCGTAAGTGGATTTTTTTTCATTTGGTTAGGAACGAAAATGATGTTGCTTTCTTCACAAATCGGTGCATTTTCCGCTCAGGAATTTAACAGATATTTATTTGGTGATGTATTTGGAAATGTGGTAAACACTTTGTTATTACTCGTACTTTTTGGTGTGACAAGTGTTATGCTATCAGGCGCTGGTGCTGTATTCGAAGAACAACTTCGGCTACCACGACAACTCGGTATTTTCATTACAGTTATCGCATGTATCATTATTGGTAGTCGTGGATTACAAGGTGTATTTGAAGTAAATACACTTGTAGTACCAATTATGATGATTTTCATTATCGGACTTGCTATTACAACTTTTATTCATGGCACAATACCTATCTTTAACACTATTCCTATAGAAAGTTGGAACATGAAATGGATAACAAGTCCACTTACATATGTCGCCTTAAATCTTTCTCTCGCCCAAAGTGTTCTAGTACCGTTAGCAAGTGAAGTAAAAGATCGAAAAGCGATTCTATGGGGCGGAATTTTAGGAGGAGCTGGACTATGCTTTATTCTATTATGTAGTCATTTAGCCATTTTATCTGTTGACCAATTTTATCAATATAATATTCCTATGGCTGAAGTAGTAAGAAGATTTAATGCTACTTTCCATTTCTTCTTTGTCCTGATTATTTTTGGAGAAGTGTTTACAACATTAGTTGGAAATGTATTTGGGATGACAAAACAAATGCAATCTATCACTGGCTGGAAAAACAACAATATTATTTATTTTATTTTACTAATTAGTTATTGTTTTAGCTATATTGGTTACAGTGAACTTCTTCACATCTTGTATCCAATAATCGGATGGGTTAGCATCATCCTTCTTCCAATTATCGCATATAAACAGCTAGAGAAAACATAGTAAAAAAGCATCCGTTATGTACGGATGCTTTTTTACTCACAATCTTCACAAACTTCCCAATACAAAGCCATTTCTACTGCGAGGAATGGCTTTAATTGTAACCGAATCATTCGGCTTGGCATACGCTCTAAAACAAACTGAATACCTTCTCCATCCTCTTCTAACTCGGTTTTTAAGATTACTATTCGTTGTATAGTTGTAATCGGCTGACCCTCTTTATATAAAGTAATTCGCAACTCATCATATTCATTAAAAAACAATTCTACACTCATATGTTCTGTTGATACACTATTAACAATTGAGTACTTACCATCTTCTTCTTGGATTACATATTTCCAGCCATTTTTTCCATCTTCCATTGGAGCAGCTTGAAATAATGACATTAAATCCTCGTATAGCATAAGATAACCCCTCTCTTACTAAAAAACGATGAGTATTTTATATACCCTTTTTCTCTATCACTATCAAGCTTATTGTACCATACATCAATTGACTTGCTATATTCTTCTGCCTATTATACTACACTACTTTTATCCCGCTATTTGCTGGCAGTAACACTCCCACCTCAAAATTCAGCGAAAGCTAAGAAATTAGGTTGAGGATGAACTACCAGTAAAAGCCCGATTGGTGAAGGCTGATAATCAGTGGGGAGAAGAAAAACCTCACTGATTAAAGTTTTACTGTATATAAATCATGAAAAAACAGGAATGACATTTATCATTCCTGTTTTTCATCAAAATACTTTCCCTATAGCAACTAAAGCTAATACCACTATCAAGCTGGCGAATAGTACCGATACAATAAAGCTAAAAATCGGTAATGTTTTCTTTTCATTCTTTTTAAACAATAGTCTTAAACTAATCACGATATTTAATGGTACAAATATGAAATAAAAATATTTAATAATTTGCATTGCACCACTCGAACTATTTAAAAGTGTTTTAAGTACAAACACCTCAATCAAAAAGATAAGAAAAAATGAAATACTTAACCAAAATGAGGCATAGCTAAGCCAAGAATGTCTTTTCGTTCCCCAATACACTCCCATACTCTTCTCCTTTATAAATAGTCTACTTTTCAATAATTATACATACTTATAACAAATTCCTTTATTTTTCGACTATAACTGTCTATTTTTATAGAATAAATGACAAAAAACCAAAAGCATTCTATTAGCTTTTGGCTTCTCATTCTATTCTACTTTCTCCGATTCTGCTTCGCTATTTTTTTCCACTTCTCCCGCTCAGCACGAGCAAGCGCTAGATCTTGTTTTCTCATTGCGTATGCAATTTCCCTTTGCAATTTTTTATAATTCTGCAAACGGTTTGCTTCTAAAACCCCCTCATCAATAGCGGTGCGAACTGCACACCCAGGCTCATTTTCATGCTGGCAATCACGAAAACGGCACTTTTCTGCAAATTTTTCAATATCAGAAAACGTCGCATGAATCGCTTCGCTTCCCTCCCATAGTTGAAGTTCTCGCATTCCTGGCGTATCAATTACTAAACCACCACTTGGTAATTGAAACAACTCACGATGTGTCGTAGTATGTCGTCCTTTACTATCCTCTTCGCGAATACCACCTGTTTTCGCAACTTCACTTCCCATTAATGCATTTAGCAAAGTAGATTTCCCGGCGCCTGAAGAACCAACAAGAGCAATCGTTTTGCCAGAAGCGACAAATTGTTGTAAGGACTCAATTCCCGCTTGCTGTAAACTATCCACTGCAAAGATTGGAACACCAATAGCTATTGCCTCTGTTTCCAATATCTTTTGCTCCACATCTTCACACAAGTCACATTTCGTCAAAACAATAACAGGCATTGATCCACTTTCATAAGCTAATAATAAATAACGTTCAATTCTTCTTACATTAAAATCATGATTAAGCGCATTTACTAAAAATAGATAATCAACATTTGCTGCCACAATCTGTTCAACCGTTCTTTCGCCAGCTGCTTGCCTAGAAAAGGAACTTTTTCTTTGAAAAACACTATGAATAATTGCCTTGCTTTCTTCTTTTATTTTCTTTATATGCACCCAATCACCAACTGCTGGATAATCACCTTTATCTAATGCTTCATGACGAAACTTTCCAGATAACTCTGCCATATATTCGCCATCATCACAAATAATACGGTACATGTGCTTATGTTCAAGTAAAATTCGACCTATTTCATACTTTTCTAAAGATTGATCCTCAAAAAAAGAATCCCATCCGAATGTTTCTAAACAATTTTGCTTCAAATCTATATCCTCCCTATTTTGAGATCAGTGGAAGGATGACGCGATTCTTTACAAAGTCTCGCTCTTTCCGTCCACCTTTGTATTTACTTTAACATCCATATAAATCATCGCCATAATACATCACTCCGTTCTTAGTTTAGTTAATCTCATTATATGTAATATTATTTTGAAAAGCTACTTTATTTAACCGAATTTTCAGATATACACTTTTTTATCGTCCTTATTTGTCCGCGATGGCTGATTTCATCTTCTAGTACATGGAACCACAAATAGTACTGATTATATATGCCCCCGTTATCCCATCGACCTTCTGACATTAACCAAGCATCATCTTTTTCTTTTAAATATCGCAGCGATTCTTCTCGAACTTTATTAAAAAGTTGTACGTAGTATTGCACCTCATGCCCACGAATTCTTCTCCCGCTTCTCCTAAAAAAAGAGCGTCATTCCATCCCTTCAACTCCTCTTTTGTAAAATCTCGGTTCTGGAAAGAAATGAGCTGATGAACTTTTTCTATTGCGGCAATATGTTTTAGCAATGCGCCGATAGAATTTCCACCATCGACCAAGATAAAATCTAAATTTTCTACTGTTAAATCTTTTATCTCATACAATGTAACCGCTCTCGCATGCTCAAGCATACTAACAAGTTGTCCTACATTTGGCGTATAATTCTCCATACTTCGTATTCGGTAATCTATTTTCATTTTTCCGCCCTCCTTTTCTAGATTTTATGATAATGAAAAAGAACGTCACATAATAGACTGAAATATACCAGAATTTTCTGTTATAATAAAAATGAACGAGCATGTAGCCAAACCAAATTTTCTCAATATACTTATATAAAATTTAAAAAGGAATACGGATGTAAAAAACGAATCTTATTCACTAAAAGGAGTGGATTTGATGGAGATGTATCAATGGCTAACTGCTGTTCTCATTGGTGGCATGACTGGTTTCGTTTCCCATCTTATCAATAACCAAGGCAAGTTATTGCTTCCACGCCGTTTAAAAACATTTTTTCATCTTGGGTTTTTCACTGATATTTTGACTGGTAGTCTTGCTGCACTTCTGGGACTCGTCTTATTTGATGTGATTACTATAAAAGAAATTATTAAAGTGTCCATTGTCACTGCCATTTCAGGGCAAACATTCTTACTTCATCAAGCCCTCGGCGGTGAACAGGCCAAAAACACACAGATTAGTAAAGTCGATGAAAAAATTCAAGAAATTGACAAATTATTACGGCGTTAATCTATACTTCATTTAAAAATTACTGTTATAATGAGGAATAAATATTTCTGAATTGCGTCGTCTGTCAGAAGAAAGGGTGTTTCGTATGCCAAAAAAGAAAATAGAAGATTTCTTAACAGACTCTGAAAAAGAGGAACTGATAGAAAACTATAAATGTTTACGAGCAGCCCGCACAAAGCGCGAAGCTAACTATTTTGGTGAGGCAGTCAATCACCTATTGGATAAAGCCCAAAAACGAATTATTGAAGAAGCAGGAATCGAAGATGAAAATGCTGCAACTGTTCAATCTAAACGAAAAGCACTGTTTTAGTAATGTGCCTAAAACAGTGCTTTTCACCCTTTTGTTCACATAATATTTTTATGGTTTCCCTTTAAGAAACAGCCCTCTGTTTTTCTCCTACTTCTTTCTTTATGTATCGATCACTTTTTCTAAACACTAGTAATGAAAAAACATATAAAGCAGCCGTAAAATAGCCAATTGATATAAAATTATGGAACGATGCAAATAGCATTCCCCCTACTGCCGCTCCAATTGTTTGTCCAATATACATAGAAGAGTTTGCTAACGCTGCCCCTGTTCCTCTAGCTGTGCTAGATATCTTTTGCAAATGACTCATCATTAGTACAAATAAAATTCCTGTGATAAAAAATAAAATCTGTTTATCTAAGGGGAGGATTTTTTTATGGAGGGGAAGTATAAAGAAAGAAGGAATATACATTGTTGATTCTAAAGAAGTAGTTAACAGTAATTTGAGGTAAAGATGATTGTGATATTGCATTCCATAAAAAAGAATGTTACTCTAAAAATAGAATTATGAGAGGACTGATGGATGAATAATGATTAACTAATCGATATTTTAATTTGAAATTAATAACTTCAAACTACAAAATATAGGGTTAGTCTATCCATTTTTCACAAATCAGTTCATACTTTATTTGTCATGATTCCAATGATTAATAAGGACTTATTAAGTATAAGTGAACTACTAATCCTTCCGATTACAAATTGGGAGGATTTTTTATTCTCTTATAGGTAAGTTGATATTTATTAATCCGTAACTGTAACCTTACAAATAAAGGAGAGAAAAAAATGAGTAATTCAGACACTATTGTTACACATGTAATGCTCTATATAAGTCGTTAATATCCATCAAACTTATATGGAGGAATTAAAAAATTGATGGATATTCCGACTTTATATGAAAAGTGTTGATATATAAAGGAGGAATTATTATGTCAATGATAAAAGTTCAAGACTTAACTTTTTCATACCCAGGTAGCTTTGATAATATTTTTGAAGGTGTAAACTTTCAAATAGATACGGATTGGAAACTAGGGTTTATTGGTAGAAACGGACGAGGTAAAACGACATTCTTTAATTTATTATTAGGTAATTATGAGTATAGTGGGAAAATCACTTCTTCGGTAGAATTTAATTATTTCCCTTACCCAGTTTCGGATAAGAACAAGTTCACTCATGAAATCCTTGAAGAAATTTGTCCCCAAGCAGAAGATTGGGAATTTCTGCGTGAAATATCCTATTTAAATGTTGATGCCGAGGCCATGTATCGACCATTTAAAACATTATCAAATGGAGAACAAACAAAGGTGTTGCTTGCTGCACTGTTTTTGAATGAGGGTCAATTTCTATTAATTGATGAGCCAACAAATCATCTAGACACTGATGCACGAAAGATGGTCTCTAATTATCTAAGGAAGAAAAAAGGGTTTATTTTGATTTCACATGACAGAATCTTTTTAGATGGATGCGTTGACCATATCTTATCTATAAATAGAGCAAATATTGAAGTTCAAAGTGGTAACTATTCTTCTTGGAAGTTAAATTTTGATAGACAGCAGGAACACGAAGAGGCTACAAATGAGCGTCTTCAAAAAGACATAGGGAGATTAAAACAGTCTTCAAAGCGTTCAGCAGGTTGGTCTCATCAAGTGGAAGCTTCCAAAAATGGAACAAGGAATTCAGGATCTAAGTTAGATAAGGGTTTTGTAGGACATAAAGCGGCCAAGATGATGAAGAGAGCGAAGAGCCTTGAATCAAGGCAACAAAAAGCAATTGAAGAAAAGTCAAAATTACTAAAAAATGTGGAGAAAACTGAGTCGTTAAAATTAGAACAATTGAAATTTCAGTCAAATGAATTGGTTGTTTTGACTGATGTGTCTGTTAAGTATGATGACCAAATAGTAAATGAACCAATTAGCTTCATAGTTGAACAAGGGGACCGATTTGTACTTGATGGAAAGAATGGAAGCGGGAAAAGTAGTATCCTAAAACTACTTCTAGGACATCCAATACAGCATACAGGCTCAGTTAATTTAGGTTCAGGACTCATCATTTCCTATGTCCAACAAGATACTTCTCATTTGAAGGGATCGTTATCGGACTTTATTGAAGAACACGAGATTGATGAGACGTTATTTAAATCCATCCTACGTAAGATGGATTTTGACCGAATTCAATTTGAGAAAGATATATCTTATTATTCTGGTGGACAAAAGAAAAAGCTGCTTATTGCTAAAAGTTTATGTGAAAAAGCTCATTTATATATATGGGATGAACCATTAAATTTTATTGATATTTATTCGCGTATGCAGATTGAAGAGCTTATTCAACAATTTAATTCCACAATGGTTATTGTTGAGCATGATAAGGCATTTCAACAAACAGTTGCAACAAAAACTATATCTATATAGTTCAAAGTGAATGATTGAAGATATAATCAGTAAATCAAGTCATTAAACTATAGGGCGCTTTAATGGAGTGATGAAAAAAGCCTAATTTCTCTACAATAAATTGAGAAATTAGGCTTTTTAATAGGAAAAGTAGGATACATATTAACAGAATGCACTCATAAATGGGAATATGATATAAGACCATAAGGTTTTCCTACTATTAAAGAAGATGTTTAGGTTTGAATGATACAGGATTAGTTGTGTAATATTACCAATTGTGAATATAAAATAAAGTCACTACTTGGTTTATCTAGAGGTTAATCAATTAACAGGTATTGTAGTTGAACAAGCAATACAATAAATGATTAAACTTATTTATAAAAAAATAATTCGTTAGAATATTTTAAGAGCAAGTTTTGATCAATCTTTTTTCAAAACATCGCGACTTTATTTAAAATCAACATTCAAACCAACAAAAAAGACCGTACATATTATACATATCATATATGTGCAGTCCTTTTATTTTGATTTACTAAAACGTTATGACTCTAAGATAAGTCTAAATGAGATGTTTTTTAATAGCAATTATTCTTTTAATAAATCTATTAAACCATTTCCTTCAGATGTTCGCTCATATCCTAATGGTACAGTACGTTTAATGAGTTGTGCATAGATTTCTGGTTCTGATAACTTTCTTCCATATTCTCTTTCACATTGTTTGATCAGAAGGGCTAATGCTCCCGCAATATGCGGCGTTGCCATTGACGTCCCACTTAATACCGCATACTTTCCTTCAGGATAAGTAGAAAGTATTTCTTCTCCTGGAGCGACTAAATCAATTTCCTGATTTGAATTACTAAAACAAGCAAGTTTCCTTTCTAAATTAACAGCACCTACTTCAATTACTTCTGAATAAGCACCTGGAAAGTCTAATTCCTCTGTTTCATCACTGCAATCTCCATTATTTCCTGCTGCACATACAACGAGTACGTCCTGTTTCACCGCATGTTGAATGACTTCATGTAACTCTGGAACATCTTGTGGCCCGCCGAGTGACATAGAAATGATTCGTACCCGTTCTTGATTAGGCCCTCTCCAGCGCACTGCATAATCAATAGCCTCAATAATTTGTTGATAGCTTCCTGAACCATCTCCTGATAATACTTTTAACACTAATAACTTTGCAAGTGGAGCAACGCCCAGTACCCCTACCCCATTTTCTGCTGCTGCAATTGTTCCTGCAACATGCGTACCGTGACCATTATTATCAAGATAGATTTTCGGGTCCCCTTCATAATCTTCAGTAAAATTTCTCCCGCCAATAATTCGATCTTTTAAATCAACATGATTTATATCACAACCTGTATCTAAAACAGCAACGACAATGTCTTTTCCTTTTGCACTCTTTTCCCAAGCACCAGGAGCATGAATCAGTTGTACACCTGGTGGGATTTCGTTCACTTGCTCTATTACTTTATCGACCGTAAACGGAATTAATTGAATACCTTTTTGTTTATTCGCTGTACTACTGTTCACTATAACCCCTCCTAAAAATATATTATCCTCTCCACTGAATGCGCTTACATTTATAAATAACATTCGTTTTCTCACTTCCATTTTCCTGCTTCAAGATTTTTCTCAATACAAAAACGTCTTTCCCCTCAAATATTCTGACGAAAAAGACGTTTTTGAAATCCTATATTACTTCATTTTTTGCGGCCACAAACTCCATTTCTTTAATAAAAGCATAATTGCTGGAACAAGTAATGTCCGTACAAAAAATGTATCGATAATAACCCCTAGTGCAACTACAAATCCAAACATAAACAGCTCTAATAAGGGCTGAGTAGTTAATACAGCAAATGTAGCCGCTAATATGATACCAGCAGAAGAAATGACGCCTCCTGTCGCTGTTAACCCATTTTCAATGGCTGTTCGTAGTGAATGGTGTGTAGCTTCTTCCCTAATGCGTGAAACAAGCATAATATTGTAATCAACCCCAAGTGCAACAAGGAATACAAATGTATATAATGGAATGCGATAACTCATGTCAGTATATCCAAACAAATGCTGGAATAAGAACATACTAAGCCCTAATGCCGCACAATATGATAACAATATCGTTCCAATCATATAAATTGGTGCAATGAGTGATTTTGTTTGAATACCTAATAAAATAAAAATTAAGATAGAGATTAACACAACGATTAATGTTGTATCATGATTATTAATGTCATGCAGATCCGCTTGCTTTGCTGTTTCACCTGCGAAATAAACATGACCATCCTTTACAAATTCACTTTCTTTACTTTGAAGCGATTGAATCGTGTCCATTGCTTGTAATGAGTATGGTTGATCTTTTAAAATTAATTGTACTTTTGCCGCTTTTCCATCCTCAGACAATAATTGACTTGTGTTCTTTTTAATCGTTTCAATAGAAGGATTCAACCCTTCTACACCTTTTTGTTTGTCTAGCTTTTCTACAAACTGTACGATTTCTTCATTTGATAATTTTCCCTCTTTATTTACTACAACTGTAATTGGTGCCAATTGACCAGGAGAGTATTTCTTTTCAATTAATTCATATCCTTGTCTGGATTCTAAATTGTCCGGGAAAGACTTTAATAGATTGAATGAATACTTAATTTGAAAAATATTCATTGAGCATACAATTAGAAATACAGCAACCGCTCCTCCAATAATATATGGTCTACTTACTACGGCATGACTCACCTTTTTCCATATCACGTGTTTTTCTTTTTGCTGCCCAACCTTTGGAATAAACGGCCAGAATGCTTTTCTACCAAACAACGTAAAGAGGGCAGGTAGTAATGTAATTCCACCTAGAATAATGACAACAAGCGCAATAGAAAATAGCGGGGCGAAGTTTCGATAACCATTATATACTGCGAAAAACAGCATTAACATCGAAGCAAGCACAGTACTCCCACTAAAGAAAATCGGTTCGCCTACCCTTCTCATCGCTTGCTTCATACTTTCATATTTATCTTCACGCTTTTGCAACTCTTCCTTGTACCTTGCAAAAATAAATAAAGCATAATCCGTTAACGCCGCAAATAATAAGATTGACATAATCGACAAGGATTGTGATTTTATTTCGAGGCCAAATTCACCAAATAAACCAAGGGTTCGGTCGATTACTTGGTACACAATAATTGCCGCTATGAGTGGAATAACTGCTAATAGTGGCGAACGATAAATCATAATTAATAATACAAAAATCAACCCAATTGTTGATAATAGAAGTACTACATCAGCATTTTTAAAAATTTCTAACGTATCCGCAGCAATCCCTGCTGGACCAGTTATTTTTGCCTCCATATTAGAAGGTAATTCCTGTTTTAATTCCTTTTTCATTTGCTTTACCGTATTATGAATCTCTTCTACTTCTAAATTACTTGTCATTGTTACAGGTAAAATAAAACTTGTTTTATCTTCAGATAAAAAGCCCTTTAACATTTGGACTGGCATTTCACTGATTGGAACAATTTTCTCAACATGTTTGATTTTCTTACCTTCTAGTTTCTCAGCCATTCCTTGAATACTATGTAACTGTTCTTCCTTCATTTCCTCTTTTTGATCAAATACAATAATAGCCGGTAATCCTTCATCATTTGGAAAATACTTTTCTACTTGTTTTTCAGCTTGCAAGGATGCTGCGCTTTCCGGAATGCCATCACCACTTACATTATTTGCGTATTTCTTTGCTGGTTTGGAGACTCCTGTTAGTACAAGCATAATAATAATCCAAGATACAACAATGATTTTCGCACCTTTTTTACTACTCGCAAAGTCTATTGTGCTCTGTAACCATTTCAACATACAAACCCTCCTTACACATTATTAACATTTAATAAAATTAATTAATAACTTTACACTATATGTATATTGCCTTCTTACAAACAAATAAAGTGTAGGACAAATATATGTGAAAAACAAGACTGTTCACAAAAACTACAAATCATTATTTGTATATGCAATTATTAAAAAATTACATGTAAACTCTTAAAAATATCCAAGTTTTTATTTATATAATAAAAATTCCCCTAACCTCATGTGTTAGGGGAATTTTATGAACTACTATATGTTAACTCATCCGCAATCTTTCCTTCAATTGCTTTAAATAACGAGATCGTATCAAAATGAAATATACAATTTGAATTCCTACAAATATACTTAATACAATTGCATTCTCTTTTAACAGCGAATACTCAAACATTTGTCCCAAAGTTGTTAATGCAACTGCACCGTGTAACGTTGCAACACCAATCGGAACAAAGAATAATAACGCTAATCGAATGGTTACTACTTTTGCTAACTCACCACTTGTTAATCCTACTTTTCGAATAGAATCAAATAAACGATAATCATCTTCTAAGTCAGAGAATAGGCGGAAGTATAGAAAGCTACCTGCACAAACAAAGAATACAATTCCGATAAAGAATCCTACAAATAAAACAGGTCCAGCAAATTGTAAAGCCTGATTTTGATCATATTCTGCCGCACTAAACCTTGAATGTTCTTGATAAGGTTTTATTTGGTTTGTGAGTTCTTTTCCAGCTTCAATTTCATTTTTTGTTTCCTTTGTTTTATACATGTAATCTTTTACTTCTTTGAATCCATCTTGTAGTAGATTATATTGAGTTTCTGAAACTACATAGATATTTCCAGTAAGTACTTTACCAAGAGAAGATGTGTTAACTTTTTTTACCTGCAACGATTTGTTATCATTCGGTAATTCAATTGTTGTTCTCTCTTTTTTCGGTGGACCTGGTATTTCTATCGATAGAAATAGTACTGCATTTTCAGTTAATAAATCAACTGGCTCCCCCGTTAACTTTGCATACTTTTTATAATCAGATTCTCTTACAAATGTCGCATCTCTTAGTGGTTTATTTTCAGTTTTCTTTGATACAATATCTATTTTTTCAGCAGATATCTTATGTTTCTTCAATGTTTGCCCAATGGCTTGTACATGCTGTAATTCGTTTCCATTCTCCTGTGCAGAGTGATAATGAAATGCAATCGGTTGATCCATCACTCCTTTTGTCATGGAAGCAAAACCAACTAACGTACCTATAGCTGAAAAAGCAACGGTCGAAATAATCGTTACAATAAAGAACATCCTTGCATTATCCCTCATTCGATACGCTAAATCTGAAAGAGTAATAATATTCGTTCTCGTCCAATACAACCGTTTACTCTTTTTACATGCTCGAATAATAAATACACTGAGCTGCTTATACAGTAAATATGTACCAATAATGACAACTGTCGTTACGGGAATCAACATAATAAAAACCATTACACCATGCGAAGTTAAAGCACCTATATATCCCACTCCAAGCAATACTATAGCTAAGAACGAAGAAATAATTGAAGCTTTTGGTTCAGGCTTTGCTTTTACTGAGCCTCTAAACAATTTCATGATTTGATTTTTACGAATCATCCCTGCACTAAAGAAAGAAATGATAATAAATAATATGAAAAACATAATGCTTGTTACACCGATTGCTGTTGTTGGTACATAGTATGATAAAGATAGATCTAACTTTAATAATAATGGCGCTACCAAAATCAATATACCCGAAAACAGCATGCCACAAATGATACCTGTAATAATTGCAGCGATACCGATCATAACATTTTCAAAAAAGATAAGACGCTTTAATTGAAATTTCGTCATACCTAGCATCATTAAAATCCCTAATTCACGCTTTCTTGTTTTTAAAAACATTCCCATTGAATACAAAATAAAGAAAAACGTAAAAAGATAAATAATGGCCTGTGCAACAGACATACTTACAAATACATATTGACCTAATTGGCCTGCGCTTAATGCAGGATGAAAAGCAAAAAATGAGTAAACAAAAAAGGCCATAATTGCAAATGTACTACTCAAAAAATAAGCTGAATACGTTCGTCTATTTCGCGTTACATTACGAAACGCTAATTCTCTAATATTCATATTGTACCTCCGCTCTTTCAATAACTATATCGCTATCATAATAAAGCGAAGAAATATCTTCCATCGATTCAAATGACAAAAACCTTACATTTTTGAAAGGTTACAGAAAAATTGATTAAACGAAACAGTTTCATTATAATAACTACATTCATATTCATACGTTCAACCTATTGTATATTCGCTAATTTTGCGAAATAATAAGGGTGGAGATATATGAATCAGTACATATAAACGTATTGCTTGTTCTATATGAATAGGAGGAAAACATAATGACATTACAAGAACAAATTATGGAAGCGCTGCATGTTCAACCTATAATTGATCCGAAAGCAGAAATTCGTAAACGAATTGATTTCTTAAAGGACTATTTAAGAAAAACAGGTGCAAAAGGATTTGTGCTTGGAATTAGTGGTGGGCAAGATTCTACACTAGCAGGTCGCTTAGCACAACTTGCAGTTGAAGAAGTTCGCAATGAAGGAGGCAACGTAACATTTATTGCTGTACGTCTTCCATATCACGTACAAAAAGATGAAGATGATGCACAGTTAGCACTACAATTTATTAAACCTGAACAATCTGTTGCTTTCGATATTGCAACAACAGTTGATGCATTTTCAAACCAATATAAAGACTTATTAGGAGAGTCATTAACAGACTTCAATAAAGGAAACGTCAAAGCTCGCATTCGTATGGTCACACAATATGCAATTGGCGGACAACAAGGTTTACTTGTTATCGGAACAGATCACGCTGCTGAGGCTGTAACAGGATTCTTCACAAAATTTGGAGATGGCGGTGCTGACCTTCTACCACTTACAGGCCTAACAAAACGTCAAGGAAGAGCTTTATTACAAGAATTAGGTGCTGAAGAACGTCTTTACTTAAAAATGCCAACAGCTGATTTATTAGACGAAAAGCCAGGTCAAGCTGACGAAACAGAATTAGGCATTACATACGATCAACTAGATGATTACTTAGAAGGAAAAGCAGTTCCTGAAGGCGTTGCCGAAAAAATCGAAAAACGTTATACAGTAAGTGAACATAAAAGACAAACACCGGCATCAATGTTTGATGATTGGTGGAAATAAACATATAAAGAAAAAAGAAGTCAATTTATATTGGCTTCTTTTTTGCAGACTTTGTTAAAATATTATTTTATTAACGATATACAGCTGTTTTCCCTTTCAGAATATCTTGCAAACAATCCTTATGCTGTTCATTAAATAGTACAGGTATTTGATCTAACGGGAAAAACTGTAAATCTAAAGTTTCTTCCCCCTCTATCTTTTTACTTCCACCAATTATAGAGCATTTAAAGCACAATCCAATCGTCTGTACTTGATCCCCATTCGGATATGTATGAAAATATTTTGTATATACGCCTATAAACTCATCTACTTGCACCATATACCCAGTCTCTTCCCTTATTTCTCGAATTGCAGTTTCTTCAGCCGATTCTCCAATCTCCATTGCTCCTCCTGGAAATCCCCATCCTCCGTTATCTCCCCTTTTTTGAAGAAGTACTTCACCTGCTTCGTTAAAAACACAGCCACCAGAAAAATTTAATATCACACATTCATGCCCTACTTTTGTTCGTAGCTTTCTAATGTAATCAGCCATCTTAACTCCCCCAATACACCGTTCGTCTATTTCTATTTAATTATTTTTTATCTTTTTCAAGTAATTCAATAATTTTATCGAGTTTTTTCTCTATCTGGTCGGAATGAACATTTTTTGTAGAAGAATTTATTAGTAATCTCCGAATGAAAAGAGTGAAAGATACGACAAATAACACAATAAGGCCTATCATGACGCACAAGTAAATCATTGCAAATATATCATTTTCAAATAAAGACACATCATTCAACCCATTTCTATTTTTTATAATTTTAACATAACTTAACAATAAATAGAGTTTTAATCATGTGTTATCCATTCTAAAAATAATAGTTTTATCCCGCTATTTGCGGGCAGTAAGATCCCCACCTCAAAATTCAGCAGAAGCAAAGAGGAGCAACTGCCCGTAAAAGCCAGATTGGTGAGGGCTAATAATCAGTGGGGAATGGAGAAAGCCCCACTGATTAAAGTTTCATTTTATATGACTTAGTTATTTTAGCTTCCCTTGCTACTAACAACTAAGAAAAAAGAGTATCTACGGAAGATACTCTTTTCATTAATACTTAAACGTAATCGTCGCCAATGAATAGTCAGCTTGCGCACTATATGGAGCTACTTGATAAGAAACTCGTTTCACTCCGTTTGGCCAAGAAATTTCATTTAATACTTTTTTAACATCTTGCATCGTTCCATCCATAGACTGCTTATAGCGCACTTCTACTTTTTTAGGTTGTCCTGCAAATTGCTTCTGTAATTTTTTCTTTAATTCATTGTAGTTATCCGCTCCATATTTAGCAGATAAATATACAAGATTTGTATCCTTTAACATTTGCTGATATACCAGTGTTTTTGGACTTCCTACTTTGATTTTACTTGTTAATTCATTATAATAATTTGTTGTTGCTGCCGGATATTTACTCCGATCCCAGCTATGATCTTTACTTAATTGTTCATCAGACATATTAAAATATGAATAGGTTACACGTCCCTCTTTATCTGGAACCGGATCATCAAACGTAGTATCGAGATGATACCATTTCCCATCGATATTCACTAGATTCCAGGCATGCGCTTGCCCATCCCCCATCCCAGTTACGATATGGGATTGAATACCTGCTTCTTTTAATAATTGATAGGTTAATAATGTATATCCTTGACAAACCGCTGAACGATTCACCAACGCTTCATACGCCGTATAAGCTTTATAGGAAGTATCGTATGAAACATGTTTCACAACATAATCATGAATTGCTTTCACTTTTTCATGCTCATCCATGCCAACCTTCAAAATAGAACTTATAATTGATTTTGCTTGCGCCTTTACATGTTGCGTTTGTTCTTTTGATTCACGATATGTAATTTTTAATGTAAAAGTATAATTTCCTGGTATACCATGAATTGAATATTTTGTACTTGCTACATTGTATTTTAAGTACTCATCTGCATCTACTATCTTAGTATACTCTTTATAGAGCGTATCCATCACTTCTCTACCATTCTTAGCTTTTGTTTTATATGCGATTGTAATATTTTCTTCACGATTATCAATATGTTTTTTTAATTCTTTTTGGAAACTTTTTAATAATTTGGTATCCGGTTTTATATCGTCTACTTTTTCATTTGTAGCTGCATAAGATACTGCAGGAACTTGTAAACCACCAATCATAATCGTTGAACAAAGTGCGACAGCTGTTAAGTACTTGTTTGATTTCTTCATCTCATCTTGTCACGCCCTTCTACTTAAAATCATAAACAATGTTCATATATTTTTAAAGTATACAATACTTTTTCAAAAAGAAAATATGGGATTGTGCATATTTATTAATCATTATTTTATCATCACTAAATATCGAATTTTTAAAAAATATATCATAAAAGAAAAGCAGTAAACTCCTCAATAAGAATTAACTACTGCTTTTCCTTCTAACAAGACTGCAATACACAGCATGTATTTTCAAAACGACGTTGCTTTAAATCTTCATTTCCAATGCAGAAATACAGCATCCCTAAATCTCCCCACATCATATTACAATTTGTATAGTCAGAGTCAACTTGGAATAACAATGTCATATCCTGATCATTAATACCAGCATATTCTCCAGCCTCCTCAAATACTTCTCTTTGCACTGAGAACGGTTCACCAAATACTTGATGATTATCATAATGATCTGGCATTAATTCCTCTAATAGTTGTAGAAAACGATCCGAATCAGCTTCATCTTCAATAAATAGCTCAGGGAGTTTATATGTTAGCTTAAATGATAATGCACATTGTGTATATTTTGATGGTTGACCACTTATCCTCTGTAATTGTTCTAGCGAAACGTTATAATATAGAACACGCCAAGTACCTTCATATTGATAATTGCCATTATAGAAGAAATACAACATACCTGTTTTAGGTAAGTCATGCTCTATGTTCACGCCTTGTAGGTCAGCTAGATTGAATTGTGCAATAAAATCTAATGCCTTCCCTTCATAAGTTGGGTATTCAAATGTAGATGGAACATCAGGCATTCCCCCCATCTTTGAACAGCCAATTGAAAGTGACTCCTCTTGTCTCGGAATAACTTTTACACATGGAAATATAGTAGCTAATAGTTCTGGTTTCATATGTGTTAAATCATATTTATCAATTAATAAATCAATCTGGTTTCTCATAACTTCTCCTTACGTAAATGTGCTTATCCGTATCATAACACACATACAGTACATCCTTCATCCTAAAAAATCGAAATAAGCTATTCAAAAAAACGGGCTTATCCCTAGGACGCGAATAAGTTTAAAACAGCATAGTATACAGTGTTCCTACAAACACGATCTTTCATAATTCCTTATAGCAGATCCTCTAATTGTTCATTTTTCTTTATTCCAACTCTTATTATAAGGAGGCATTCCATATGGGTTACGGTTACGGCGGTTTTGGTGGCAGTTGCGGTGGCGGCGGTTACGGCGGTTACGGCGGTTTTGGTGGTAGTTGCGGTGGCGGTTGTGGTTACGGCGGTTTCGCTTTATTAATCGTTTTATTCATCCTTTTAATCATCATTGGAGCTAGCTGCTGGGGTGGCTTCATCGGTTGCTAAGTAGCTTTAAAAACTATTGTAAAAAAGCACGTGAATCACGTGCTTTTTTGCTATACGGCAAATCCAATCTTTGAAAGGAATTATTTCTATGAACATCGATGGTGTCTTTGAAGGTGGCGGCGTTCGAGGAATTGCACATGTTGGTGCAATTTGTGCATTAGCAAAGCAAGGCTATGAATGTGAACGTGTAGCGGGAACATCAGCTGGAGCTATTATTGCAGCCCTTCTGGCAGCAGGTTACTCTTGTGAAGAATTAAAAATAATTATTAGTAACGTTAATTATCATCAATTTATAAAAAAAACTTTACTTGAGAAAATTCCTTTTGTAGGAAAGGGATTAAATGCATGGGCTAAATTAGGGATTTATTCAAATGATTTTTTAGAAACATGGTTAGAAGACTTACTACACAAAAAAGGGATTCATAATTTTAGCGACTTATCTAATCCACAAAACTTAAAAATCATTGCCTCAGATATTAGTAATGGAAAGATGGTTATTTTCCCTGATGATTTACCAAACTATGGATTTACAAATCAAGATTTCTCTATCGCAAAAGCTGTTAGAATGAGCAGTACTATCCCTTTCTATTTCGAACCAGTAAAATGGAAAACACCTAAATGGAAACAACCTTGTTATATGGTTGATGGAGGTCTTCTTAGTAATTATCCAATTTGGATTTTTGACTCACCTAATATACCCCGTTGGCCAACTTTTGGCTTTCATTTTGTAAAAAATGAAATACAAGCTGAACCTGTCCCTTATGAAGATCCCATCTCGATGTTTAAAGGCTTATTCAAAACGATGATGCAAGCACATGACTTACGCCATCTAGATAAAGAATCGAAAGCAAGAACCATTGCAATTCCAACTGGAACAATTACAAGTACAAAATTCCAATTAACTACTGAGGAAAAAGAATGGCTTTATCAGTCTGGTTTTAACGCTACCGAAAAATTTTTACAGTCTTGGAATTTCAAAACATATATTAATCGATTTAGAAACGGGAATCGAATTTGAAAAAGAAATTAGCATCGCTATCCATAGAATCCTTAGAAAAATACCTCTTACTGTATTCATTTACTTTTTTCATTATTTTCACATGGATATTGTAAGACCACTAAATCATAAAAAAGAAATAAGCCTAATAAACTAAATGTTTTATCCTACTACTTACGAACAATAATACCTCCAACTCAAAGTCCGACGAAAGTAAAGATGTTAGATGTTAGAGGTAAGATTAACTACCCGTAAAATTAAAGTTTCATTTTATTAGGCTTCTTCATAAAGTACTACTCCTCACTTTTACCACTACTATAAGCCAGAAGTGGCTCATACATCATTATTGCGTGATTTCCCGTTACATATTGATCCTCAACAAACTGTTTTTGTTGATTAAACGCTCTACGATGTATGACATTACATCGGATATAGCCACCCCAATACGCTGGCTTAATTGCATGTTCTTTTTCATATACTTCATATTGGTAAAGCTGAGGATAGGCTGTTCTCCATTCCCCTACTAAGTGTTCATCTGTCACGTAAAGATGAAGTTGATAAGCTTGATCTGTTTCATTTTTTATTTGTAAATCAAGATAGTTATAGGAGCAAGTCGCACCACTTCCAAACGGCTGTGTACGCTTTGAATCAGGAAATACATCATAGCTATGACGATATCGCTCTGTTACGGTTAGTGTTGTATGTAATGTCATCCAGTATATTAAATTTGAAAGTTGACAAAGCCCACCTCCAACTCCTGGTTTAAAAATACCATAATGCAATACCATTCCTTCTACATATCCTTTTCTCTTTGTAGTCTTACCTATCAAACGCCAATAAGAAAATGTTTCTCCCGGCTTAATTACAACACCATTTAACTGTTTAATAGCGATTTTCAAATTAATAATTTTATTCTCTTGATACCACATATCTACATCTTTAAGTTTACGAAGCAGTATCGTTCGATGCTGTATAACAGTACAAGGTAACTTTTCTTGTTGAAAAGTTTTAGCATACTTTTTCCCATCCGTTAACCATTGAATATTCCTTTTTACAGAGTAATACCACGTTCCTAACATAATACGATACTTAGACCTTTTTTTAGGCCGTATGTTTACTTCATTCATTTTATTCTCTCCTCTATCATCTATGTATTTTCTATGGTTAAAATAATACTTATAAGCTCATACAGCATTCTTATTACTGTTTTCAAATAAAATATTATAATATACAGAAATAAGTATAGTATTATCTTAGAAACAAAGAAATGATATTTGAAGTTAATTTTATACAAATATGAAAAAAGAGCGAATCTTAGATTCACTCTTTCTCTCTATTTTAGTAGCTTAACAATTAGGGATACTGTAATCCCTCCGCTTCTTCAGCAGTAACAACAACGTAGCGGCTTCCCGTCCTTAACCCTAATAATTCTGCTTTTTCAATCGCTTCTTGTTTTGTTTCTGCATAGGCAGCTAAATACTTTGTTCCATCGATAACCTGACAAATGACATATTGTTTCATATTTCTTCTCCTTTTTCAATTACTGGTATTTATGATATCATTTTTCACTTCTAAAAATTGTGATTATTATACTGAGAGATTCTTTATCAATCTCGCAACCATTTCAATCCCGTTCTCTATATCATGCATTGAGGCATATGAATAAGAAAGACGTAAATATTGGCTTCCAGTCAAATCGTTCCATATTATCACTCCACTGATTTTTGGTTGGTTTGTTATCCAACCATATGGATGGATACAATTTCGATTTTCTTTTATACAATATACACTATCATATTTCAGTAATTTATATGGGAGGAAATAAAATGATTGAAGCAATTCTTCACGGAATGGTTCTTGCGTTTGGACTCATTATTCCATTAGGTGTACAAAACGTCTTTGTCTTTAACCAAGGTGCTAGTCAGCCAAATATTTTACGGGCTACACCAGTTGTCCTAACCGCATCAATCTGCGATACAATTTTAATTTTGATTGCAGTACAAGGGGTATCACTTATGCTTCTGACCTTTTCATGGCTAACAACAACACTTTATGTAATTGGATTTTTCTTTCTGATTTATATGGGATGGATGATTTGGAAAAGTGATTCTACAAAAGAGACGATTGAAGCAAAAACGATGACTATCAAAAAGCAAATTATCTTTGCCGCTTCTGTTTCCTTATTGAATCCACATGCAATTTTAGATACAATTGGCGTCATTGGCACAAACTCTATTCAATATGTAGGCAGCGAAAAATGGGCCTTTACTTTTACAACAATTATAGTTTCTTGGCTTTGGTTTATTGGCTTAGCATTTGCAGGGCGCGTGCTTGGAAAATTACATTCATCAGGAAACACAATTGCAATTCTAAATAAAATTTCAGGGGTTATTATTTGGGGAGTTGCTCTTTACATGCTAAAACAACTCATTTTTTAGAAAAGAAAGTATAACGGTTCAGTATATTTATAGGTAATTGTTAAACAATAATTAAAGTTGTATTTCTTGTATAATGTTCATAAAAGGAGCAGTTACTTATATGGAATTCCGATATCCGATAAGTCATTAACAGCGGGCCTGAATAAACTTATTGAAAATTCCGATTAACTAACAATACCCGATTATGGTCGCTATGTTGATCATACGAAAGAGAACTAACAAGTTGAAATGAGATATTAAAAAATCCATTTGCAATCATTTGCGGATGGATTTTTTAATATCTCTTATAAAATTTCGAATTAAGATTTAGGTTCCGGAACTGAATTTAAAGGTTTATTATTCTTTTTAGGCTTAATCCACACAATTGTAATAATTGCTCCAACAACTGCAAATATACAGGTTACGTAAAATACTTCATGATCTGTACCCTTCATAAAGTAAGAATACAGAGGTGGTCCCGCTGCTACACCAATAAAACGCATTGAACTATAAAAAGAGGTAACAGTTCCTCTTTGTTCTTTTTCAATTCCTTGTGTAATAAGAGCATCTAAACACGGTAAAGCAATCCCGATTCCGCTTCCCATAACAACAAGACAAAGAATTAACAAGTAAATGCCTTTTAAAAATAATGGAAGTATAACAGACGCGGCTGCTAATATAAACCCGATATATATACATTTTTTCATAACATCTTGGTCATCACCAATTTTCTTTCCTGCCATGTATGAACTTATTGATAATACAAGCAACGGAATCGCAAGTATACATCCTTTCCAAATTCCATGAATGTTATATTTCTCTTCCAATATCGTAGACAAATAAAAAAGAATTCCAAATAATATGAGCATAATGATAGCACCTAATGCAAAAATTGCGACTAACCATCTTCCCTTTTCTTGGAAAGTCGAACCAATTGATTGAATGAATTCTTTGAGAGGTGGTGCTTGATTTTCTTGTTTCTTTGCTTTTACTAACAGTAATAATAAGATGATAGCAACTGCACATAAAACTGGAATGGACCAAAATGGTAAAAACCATACTACTGCTGCGAGAGCAGAACCTAATATTGGACTTAGAACTTTCCCAAATGTATTTGACGTTTCAATAATCCCTAATCCCGTACTTACTTGTTTTTCATCTTTATATAAATCGCCAACACATGGGATTACAACTGGCATCGCTCCAGCAGCACCTATCCCTTGAATCGCTCTTCCAATTAGAATCCAAACATATGGATTTTCCACTTTCCATGATACCCAACCCGTTATTGCACCACCGATAGCTGCAATTAACAAACTTGGAACCATTACCATTTTACGTCCCCAGCGATCCGATAAATACCCAGCAATCGGAATCAATACAATAGCAACGATAGAATATAATGTAATAATCATGGATACTTGAAAAGAAGAGATATGGAGTTTTTTTTCAAGTGTCGGAAGGATTGGAATTAGCATCGAATTTCCTAATGTCATAACAAGTGGAACAGATGCAAGTGCAATTAAACAACAGTTTTCTTTTTTTAGCATGTTGATTTCGAGACCCTTCCTCACGTATTTCTTTCCATATAGTAACCCTGATGAAATTCATTTTTAAATTTCATCAGGGTTATCACATTTTGTCTGCTTTTCAACTTATATAACAAAAGAAATTGGAGTATATCATAGCATTACTTCTATTTTCCCAATCCTTACAACAGTATATTCGTGCTATTAAATGGAAAACTCACTTTTGTTTTAGTAAAAGCTATACAAAAAAGAAAGGAAGAATTCTTCCTTTCTTTCATACTGCTTTAAATTAACGAGTATACCCGCCACCAAGCTGTTGTTCTGCCATAGCTACAAGGCGTTTTGTGATTTCACCACCTACAGAACCATTCGCACGTGAAGAAGTATCGGCTCCGAGTTGTACACCAAATTCCTGTGCAATTTCATACTTCATTTGATCAAGAGCTGCTTGTGCTCCGTTTGATGCTAACTGATTTGAATTACGATTTCTAGCCATTACCGTTCACCTCCTTTATATATTAAAATGTTTAAAAATCACACGTTTTATACTTGGTATTTATTGGTAAAAAGTATACATTTTTTAATTCTGTAATAAAAGTCCTAGTATGAATACACCTTCCCATGGGCTAAATACATTCGTAAGCTGAAAACTTCATATTTTATTTTTATTCAATCCTACAATACAATAACAACAACTGTTAACATAATATAATTATTTTATTATGTTAAGCTCTTATACAGACTTTTAATATTTCTCCAACAATATGCTGTTTCTTCTACATCTAACCTTTTCAAAAATTTTGTATCAATGAGTTCTGGTCTAAATTTTTCATAAAAAAGCTTAGAAGGATTACTAGAAACAACCCATACTAATACAGAAGACATATCATTTTTTATAAATTCTGACACAAGTTCTTGAAATAATCTCTTTCCTAATTTATTTCCTTGATATTCTTTCAATAAGTAAATCGCATACAGTTCTCCGTCACAATTATACTTTCCTGTTCTTTCATGACCACCATCAATAAATCCTATAATTTTCTGATCAAACGTTTCTGCCACATACCTATATTCATTTCCTACTGCTTGTTTAAAGATATTTTCCCATTGCTTTTCCCGACTTTCATACGTTGCATTGTCTATGATTTCATCAGATATTATTCCTTTATATGTTATTTTCCAACTATCAACATGCACTTTTGCGATCCCTTTTATATCCTTTTCTGTTGCCTTTCTAATTGTTATATCCATTTCCTCTCCCCCTCTTGTCCCTCATTATACCAAAGGGGAACATAGGATCTATATCAATTAAGCAAATCATTTAATATTTCCCTTTCTTCCCTATATAATTAATTTCCTATGGCAATTCATATCAAAAACATTTTAAAGTTGGAATAGTTGGAACAAATACAATCACAACTAGATCTATCGAAGATTCACGTATATTATAAGACTTTTCTCTTACAGCGGTTTATTCAAGGTTAAAGCAAAAAAATTATGGGAGGCTAGACAACAAATCGGTCTTGTTTTCCCTGCTGATAAAGTGGAATTTTAATCATGGGAGGTTCTTCATCTTTCGCTTAACTTCTTTATTTTTTCTAAAACTAAAGGATGGTTATTCCTACTCATAATAGTGTAAAAAAACAATACTTTTCAAATAAAAAAGGGTGAATTTCATCACCCTTTTTTGATTTAATCTTGTTTCACTCATTAAACTTTATAATTATCTACTTTCAACCTCAACCGAAACAATATGATCAATTTCCTTTAAGGAACTGTATAATTCGGTTGTATATAAATCTTCAGGTGCTAATATAACCATTTCTAATTGCTGAGATTCACTATCAATATCTTTAATTTTCACGCGTTTCACTTGCATGTTTAAGTTTTTAATTTGTTTAAAAATGCCATCTAATTCTCGGTGCTCTTTTACGATAATTTTAATCGCTAAATCCCTTTGTCTTAAAGAATAAGGACCTGCTATTTTAACAAGGTGTGGCAATACATTTATAGCTAATATAATTAAAATCATCGCAACTATTGCTTGTATATAAAAGCCTGCCCCAATTGCAATCCCTAAAGCAGATGCTGCCCAAACCATTGATGCTGTTGTTAATCCTGAAATCACATCATTATTTCTTCTTAAAATTACACCTGCCCCAAGGAAACCAACACCACTTACAATTTGTGCTGCTAAACGCATTGGGTCCATATTTGTATGTCCTGGTGAAGAGTAAACATTCACAGATTCAATCGAAACCATCGTAATTAAACAACTTGCTACAGAAATGACCATACTTGTTTTCACACCGAGTGGTTTATTCTTTAGTTGCCTGTCAATCCCTATAAATAAACCTAAAAAGAGTGCCAAACCTAATTTGAGTAAAAATTCATATGTCATTTTTCATTCTCCTTACTTATATGATGTTCATCATTTCTTTTCTGAAACATCTTTTTTCTCCTTAAACATTAAACTATAACTCTTTTAGAATTTCATTTCCAGTCTTTTCTGTCCTACAAGTTAAAAAAACCGAAAAACATTATATTTTAAATGTCTTTCGGCTTTTTTGTCTATATTATTTGATTAAGGTATTTCATTACCTTTTCGCATTTGAGCCTTACACCTTAAATTTACGTATTACCTAACATCATACTATATAAATCCACTTTGATTTTTCGACATATAAATCGCTGCTACAAAGAAAATAGGTGACTTGCACTCGTTTTCTCTCTCTGTTTTCACTTAGCATGGGGCAAGAAGAGGATCTGACCACTTCTATGCATGGCCGGATGCTCTCTCCCCCTAAAAAGAAAGGATTTATGGCAGTTTTTTAATTTGGATTTATGTACTTTATTTTTGTTCCTTAACCTTAATTTTCGCTTCCTTATAGAATGCTAGTTTTCCTTCATTATACTCTTTTGTATATCCATTGAACTTCTCTTTTTCTTTTTGCATTTCTTCCGTTAATTGATTTACAGCTTTCACTTTCTCGCCGATTTCTTTTAACTTTGTTTCTTTTACTTTTAACTCCGCATAAAGTTCTTTTTCAATCGCCATTGATTTCATATAGCTTTCGTTCATTTTTTGAAAAGCATCATAACGATTCTTATAAGCTTCTTCTACTTTTTTCGCTTGTTTTTGTATTTTTTTATCTTCAATTTTCTCTACATTACTTTGAACTGAGTTCGTCTCTTTCTGTGCTTTCTCTAATGCATCTTTTTCATTTTTTAATATTTTTTCACGCTCGCCCACATTTGAAACTGCTTGGTCTAATTTTTGGGCAACAGCCTCATTATGCTCTTTTCCTTCTTTTATAATTTGAGCATATAATTCCTGTCCTTGTTTTTCCAGCGTCTCTAATTTTTTCGCATCTTCAAACAATGACTTTTCTTGTTTAGCTGCGTTTTCAAATGCAACAAATAGATTTTCTTCTGGCTTTTCGCCAAAACAACCTGATAATAATCCTACTGATAATGCTCCAACTAGTGCTAATTTTCTATAACCCAACTTCTTTTCCTCCTATGTTACATACGTTTGTCATGCCAAAAATTCAACGGGAAGTGATCACCTTCATGATACGCTTCAAATTCATAACCTTTTTCTTTTAATCCTTTTATAATTGCCGGTACTGCTGCAACAGATTGCGGATGAATATCATGCATTAAGATAACTTCTTTAGGATTCGTTGCACCTGTAATTACATTTTCAACAATTTTTGCTGAAGCAGCATCAACAGGCATTTTATTATATCTCCAATCTAAAGAGTCAATCGTCCAATCCCAAACTTTTAAGCCATCTTCTACTACTTTATTACGAAGCGCTTCATTTAAACCAGGCATAGAACCGTACGGAGGACGTGTTAATTTCGGAAATTCTCCAATAATATTTGCTATTAAGCCTTGATCTTCTTTCATTTCATTCACATACTCGCCATTTGTATACAATTTTTTGAAATCATGTGTCATACTATGCATACCCACATAATGACCTTCTGCTTTCTCACGCTTTACTAAATCTGCAAATTGTTTTACATTTGCACCGATTAAGAAAAATGTTGCTTTCGCATCATTTTGTTTTAATATATTTAGTAGTTCAGCCGTATATTTTCCTGGCCCATCATCAAATGTAAGGTAGGCAACTTTTCTGACTTGACCATTAAATTGACTTGGTGCTGTTTTATTCATCTCCACTTTTGACTGCTCACTTGCAAGCTGTAAAGAATTCGCTTGATTTGCTACTGCCCTAGCTGGTGATGTGATTGATTGAAACATAAAATACCCCACTGCGATCGCAACAACAGCCACTATTGTGACTATAATGCTTTTTACATTAAATACATTTCCCATTCTATGAAATTCCTTTCTATTAATCTTATATAATTCTTCCATTCATATTAATCTATTCAATTTCTTTTCAATCTTCTAAAATGAACATTAATAAACTATATACAAAGGAAGTTTTACCCTAATTCGTGTACTTCGTAATTTCTCACTAACTATATATATGCATTTTATTATATATGTAAACATTTTTAAATAACTCCAATAATATTTTGATTTATTTAATACCCATATATATTATAAATCAAAAAAGGTTGGCCAGGCGCCAACCTTTTACAATTAGTTTCGTGCTGCTTTTGGCGTAACACCTAGATGTTCATTCAACTTTTTAGAAATGTCTTGCACATTTTTTTCGTTTGGAATGTAGTAATAAATACCACCGATACGTTTATCCGTACCTTCTATTTGCATTTTCTCCATCTGTAAATCAGTTCCGGCCATATTTCTTGTAATGGAAAGCATATCATCAAATGTTAAGTTTGTTTTCATATTGCTATCAACTGCATCTAAAAGGGAACCTAATTTACTAATTGATTGAACAGACATTGCTTTTTTCGCAATTGCTTCAATAACGAGCTGTTGTCTTTGACCACGCATTGCATCACTATCAATTTTACGAGTTCGTGCTAACGCAAGAGCTTGCTCTCCGTTTAAATGTTGGTAGCCTTTCTCTAAATGAATCATACCTGCTTGATCTTTACTATCTTGTTCTGTAAATGCAACTGGTACATCCACATCAATACCACCAAGTGAATCTACAATTTTCACAAAGGAATCAAAGTTGAATTTCACATAATAGTCAACTGGAACATTTAAAAATCTCTCTACTGTATCCCGTGTACTTTCAACTCCACCGAATACATGGGCATGCGTAATTTTATCCAATTTCTTTTTTGATGGAATATACACGCGAGAATCACGTGGAATACTTACTAATTTTACTGATTTATCACCTTTATTAATTGTTGCCAATAATAGCGCATCCGTACGAACAGCTTCTCCATATTGTCCTTTTCGAATATCACTTCCATCAACACCCATGATTAAAACAGAAATATTATCTTTTAACGGTTCAACCTCTTTATCGCGTTTAGTTGATTTCTCAATTTTTGCATACGCATCACTTACAACCGCATTTGCTTTATTATATAAAAACGAACCATATCCTACTCCACCAAAAATGAGTAGTAAAAATGGAATCAAAATGAACCACTTCACAGATTTTCTTTTAGAACGTTTCTTTTTACTTCTTGTGTTTTGTTCTAATTCAGAGCTCATGTCTATTCTCCTCTCTTTCTCTTTTCCTAGTATACTCCATGTCTATTAATCTTCATATTGAATTTCATTTCATTCACCTTACATTTTTGTAAGGTTTCGTTGTAAAGAAGTAAAATCAATATGTATTTCATTTCACATTATACTCTCGTGTTGGATTTTAACAAGACATCAAATGATAATTTCAAAAAATTTACAATCCTGTTGTATACTAGTAAAAAAATCCCCACCAGTTTAGCACTTTCGTTACCATACCAGTGGGAACCTGCTACATTTATCACTGTTTATTTATTTCAGGTTTGTAAATCATTTTCTTACCTTCGTCAAAAATAACAGCCGATTTTGCTGGTATTTCTGTATCTTCTGTTTTTACATCTTGATCAGAGAAGTTTACAATTATTTTTATGTCCTTTCCATAGGAAGCTGTTTGCACAAGTTTGTCTTTTGAAAGATATGCAAAATTCGTCATCTCTTCTGTTACTGCTTTTTTATGAAATGCTTCCCATGTTTTTAAATGATGTGTAATTTCATTTTTATGCTTCTTCCATTCAACTTCATCTAAGTGATATAAAGGAGGAACGTTATACAATAGTTCATATAACATACGATTTCCGACTTCATCTTTTACCTTCAAGCTACCCCATTCCCAATGATGAGTTGTAATGACAGAGTCATTGTACACTAATTTATATAAAGGTATTGAATACACTGGGTTTAAGTACACTTGTTTATATTCTTCCTTCACTGGTACTTGTTTTGCATACTTTTCTGGAACATTTTGATTTGGCGACCAGTAACCCCCAACATAATATGGACTTGTCTTATTCTTTCTCATATCTTCATCGGCCCATTTAATAACGGGTGTTTCAATACCATGTGCAAAAGCAATCACTTGACTTGCAAAATCATTTCCACCCTCAGAACCAACAACCATACCTTTTTCTTTCGCTATATAATCCATTCGTGCTAAACGTGCTTTTAAATCTTGCTCTTGTGTTGTAATATGCTTTGGAGAATAATCATCATAAATTTCCCCTGTGGCGTCACAATCAATAAACCATGAATTAAATGGGGTACCATTATTTAATATGCCACTAACTCGTTCTTTCACACTAGGTAAAGATAATGTCGGATTTAATTTACGACCTTTTCCTAGAAATCCTTGTATTTTCTCACCATTTTTTTTGGCAACCGTTGCATCTTCAAATAGTGAAGGATCTTTAAAGGAAGCTGTATTCCAATTTTTATCGCCTTTTTCATGAATGGAATGATAAGAATCATATGGACCAACTAAATATCCCATTTTCTCAGCTAGCTTCACAAATTCCGGTTGAATGAATCCTTGTTCCCAGTTCGGCAGTCCAATCCATGCATGTTCAATACCAGCTTCATCCATCTCTTTTAATACATTCGTTCCATCTGCACTACCCCATTTGTCAACATCCTCAACTGCATCACCAAGTGTTGATTTTAACAAATGTTTATTTAAACTATACAATTCCGTTTCAGTTAAGTGATCTACGCCTTTTTTCAATAATTGATTTGCCTCATCATCAACTTTCGGAAACATATCTTCTTTATAAAACTCCTTCATTCCTAACACTTCATTTATATAACGTAAAACAACATTTTCCTGATACTTATCAATAAAATCTTGCTTATTAATTTGATCAAATACATTTAATTCGCCAGGCTCTTTACTATATTTTTGAATCAGTTCTTTCATCCACCCAAATATAGGACTATTGATTTGTTGTCTTAGTTTTGGCCAATCTATATTACTTTGCGATAAAGCATTTTGATTCCAAAAATAAAAGTGAGCTGCTCCGTATAACTTTTCAACTTCTTTATTTTGTTTTGCTTTCTCTTGTAATGTTTTAAATTCACCTTTCTCTACAATATTGTTCTTATACAATTTTGCAATATTCACCGCATCATTATCAGTCACATACAGTTGAAAACCGTATGATTTATTTTTGTTAATACTCGGAAATTCATGGGTAAAATCAAATCCAATTTTCGGATCAGAATGAAATTCAACTTCATTATTAAACATATTGTTTGCAACAAATACCATGGAATATTTCGAACCATTTAATGCAAAAAATTTCATTGAAAATGATTCCGCAAATGAATACGTTTCATCCTTTAAGAATTTCTTCCAATTTTCATCATTGCTCGGAATATACTTACCTTCCCATAAAGGAAGTGTATAATTTTCAGCTTGTACTTTTGGCCAAGTAAAGCTTTCTGCACCTGTAGATTCAATCGCAATATCTACATGATCTTTTTTCTTTTCTAAATTCACTTTTATTTTCTGATCAGGATATTCCCATGATGTATGTGTATCATCTTTTTTCAACTTTGATACTTTCATTTTCGGTAAAGGCTGTGATGCTTGCTCCTTCACTCCATCATGGTCTATCGTTAAAGCAAACGTTTCTGGATTAACCTCATACGTAAAATCTTTATATGTTACTTTTTTTGCTTTGAATTCCTGTGAAACATTTTTTTGTGTCCAATTGCATCCAGCCGTAATTGTCATTGTTGTAAGAAGACATATTGTCATCATTTTTTTCATCTTCTGCACCTCCACCACTGAATATATAGGTGGTTTGTTACAGGAATATGGCAAAGAGCATAAAAAAGAAGCCTGTCTCAAAATTCTTGTATTACGGTTGTTACTACACCAACCTAAAACAAGAAAAGAGTTCGACTCCTTTATGTCTATTATATAAGAGACTTCGCTTCTTTAATCCCTTATCTATATACTATACTTCTCTTCTGTTCTACCAGCACTTTGTTCCCTTTTCACAACTGTTCCTTCATGATCAATTTCCAGCTCACAAACTTGCATCGCCGGAAACACTTTTGCTAATTGTTCAGCAACTTCCTCGCGTTTTTCATATGGAGTCAATATAAAAAGAGATGGACCAGCCCCACTAAGTGCTGTCCCATATGCTCCAAACTTTTTCGCATACATCCGAACTGCGGGTAAAAATGGAACAAGCTGTGAACGATATGGTTCATGAAATTGATCTCTTTCCATCATTTCACCAACAATTTCCCACTTCTTTTGGCATAACGCTGCTACTAAAACATTGCTGACTGCACTTGCACGAACAGCATCATGAAACTGAAATGTTTCTGGCAATACAGAACGACTTTTATTTGTATTTAATTCTTCATCAGGAATAAGAGAGATTACACCTAATTCTTTACTCTCTATTCTAACAACAGATACATGATTCCCATCCATCGCGCCAATAACAGTACCTCCTAAAATAGAAGCAGCTACATTATCAGGGTGTCCCTCAAAACTTGTAGCAAGATGAACTTTCTCATCTGTTGTTAAATGTAATTCTCCAAGTTCATTGGCAAGTTCTATTCCTGCTACAATGGCTGATGCGCTGCTCCCCAATCCTCGCGTAAGTGGAATATTACTAGTAACTTCTATTATATAGGAAGATAACGAAGGACATACTTTAAGTGCTGTACTTACAATTAAGTTTCTCTCATCATTTGGGATAGAAGAATCGAATGAATGTATAACATGCCAATGAGCTGATTGTTCCTTCACAGCCACTTCCAAATATAATGATAATGCTATTCCAACAGAATCAAAACCCGGACCTACATTTGCCGTACTAGCTGGAACACGAACTTTAAATGGAATCACGAAACAATCACTCCTTTAATATGTTCTTTTATTTGTTCCATATCGTTTGAAACACTTGCAATCTCTAAGTGATTAGAGGCAATAGCAATATCAGGATCTTTTAAACCATTCCCTGTTAATACAGCAACAACTGTCTCTCCCTTTTTGATTTTCCCTGCTTGAACATGTTTAATTACACCTGCTAGAGAAGCACTTGACCCTGGTTCTGCAAAAACTCCTTCTGTTTTTGCTAGCAACTGATAGGCACTTAAGATTTCTTCGTCTGATACCATATCAATTTCACCGTTTGATTGCTCTGCTGCTTCTACAGCATAGGACCAGCTTGCTGGATTACCAATACGAATTGCAGTTGCGATTGTTTCTGGTGAATCAATGACATGACCTTTTACAATTGCAGCTGCTCCTTCGGCTTCAAAACCGTGAATTCTAGGTTTCTTGAATCCCTTTTCTTTCTCATATTCACAAAAACCTTTCCAGTATGCCGTAATATTCCCTGCATTTCCAACCGGAATAGCAAGGACATCTGGTGCTTTTTGCAACTGATCACAAATTTCAAACGCAGCTGTTTTTTGTCCTTCAATTCGATATGGATTAACAGAGTTTACTAATGTAATTGGTTCTTCATCTGCAATCTGACGTACAGCTCGAAGTGCGTCATCAAAGTTTCCTTCAATTGAAATAATCTCTGCTCCATACGCAATAGCTTGTGCTAATTTCCCATGAGCAATTTTCCCTTCTGGTATAACGATAATACACTTCAGCCCAAGACGAGCAGCGTATGCCGCTGCCGCTGCTGATGTATTACCTGTTGATGCACAAATAATTGCCTGTGATCCTTCTTCTTTTGCTTTCGCAACTGCCATCACCATCCCTCTATCTTTAAAAGATCCTGTAGGGTTAGCACCTTCATATTTTCCATACAAATGAATCCCTAATTCTTTAGAAATATTCAGAAGTGGAATGAGTGGTGTATTCCCTTCCATCAAGCTTACATCTGGTGTATTGTCATTCACTGGTAAATATGAAGCATATTGTTTTAATAATCCTTTATACATATTGTTTTTCCTCCTCAATAGCGTAATAACTTTTTATTTCATTTGCTACATTCTCTAGTAATGTTAAAACTTTTTCGAATTGGTACTTTGAAGTTTGATGCGTCACAATCACAATTTCCGCAAGCTCTTGATTTAATGGAAGTTGCACAATTTCTTCTAAGCTAATCGATTCATTGACGAAACATTCTGTGATTTTGCGAAACATCCCTGGTTCATCACGTAATAAAATGCGTAAAAAATATTTCGAGACAACTTCTTCATCCCCTTTTAGTGTATAAGGCACTGACTCTTTTAACACACCTTGACTTTTCACTATTTGATTCATATTTTTAACGATTGAAATAATATCACTTACTACAGCAGATCCTGTTGGCAATTTTCCAGCCCCTGGCCCATAAAACATAACTTCACCAACCGCATGACCGTGTACATATACAGCGTTAAATTCGTTATTCACACTGGATAGTGGATGCTGACTCAGTAATAAAGTAGGTGCTACGCTTAAATTAATAGCTGAACCTTGCTTCTCCGCTTTCCCGACTAGCTTCATAGTAAAACCTAGCTTCCCAGCCATTTCTAAATCTTTTTTTTCTACATTTCGAATACCTCGAACATGTACATCATCTAAAGAAACATTCATCGAAAATCCTAAGTTTGCAAGAATAGCTACCTTTCGTGCAGCATCCAGTCCATCTACATCTGCTGACGGATCTGATTCTGCAAAGCCTAGCTTTTGAGCTTCTTGAAGCGCCTGTTCATACGACCAACCATTTTGACTCATTTTTGTTAGTATATAATTCGTTGTGCCATTTACAATTCCCATAATCTTTTCAATATGATCAGAAGCTAAGCCGTCTACTAGTCCTCTTAAAATTGGAATTCCTCCAGCTACACTTGCTTCATAATACAACTGACAACCATTTGCATTCGCTAATTTTAACAATTCATTACCGTATACAGCCATTAAATCTTTGTTTGCAGTTACGACATGTTTCTTATTACATAACGCCCTTATAATAGCCTGTTTTGCTTCTTGAATTCCACCCATCACCTCTACTACGATATCAATATTGGGATCTTCTAAAATTTCATCTGCATCATTTGTTATCATGATTCCATCAATTGAAACATCTCGTTCTTTTTCCACATCACGTACTGCCACTGCCTTTACCTTTACTTCATATCCTGTATCAAGACTTATTTTCTCCTTGTGATCTTCCAAAATATGAACGACACCGCTCCCTACTGTTCCAAGTCCTAATACTCCAACATGTACTACATTGCTCATTTTTTAATCTCCTCCTATTTTTTAAACTACTTGACCATTATCTTCTTCCTATTTGCGCAGTTAATGGTGATTCTCGTTCGGATCACTCGTTTCACTCCACTGCACCTCCTTTCAATTCAGTAATACATTTTATAAAAAAAACACACTCATCCCTATAAAAGGGACGAATGTGTTTTCGTGGTTCCACCCTTGTTCCAATCCAAATATACATTCGCTTCGGATTGCTCAAGATCAGATAACGGCTGAAACCGTCAATAATTACTAGATTACTCGTTCACTATTGAAGTTCAAAGGTGGTAAGATTATTTCTCGTGTTAGGAAGCTCACAGCCTTTGGCCTCCCTCTCTGCAAACCGTAAAAATTATCTCATGTCCTTATCACTACTTTTCGTTCATATCTATTTGTTAAATTATTATACGTACATATCATACAAAAGCAAGGAATATTTTTTATATTTTTAATTTTCGAATATTAACTTTGTATAAAAAAACACACTCATCCCTATAAAAGGGACGAATGTGTTTTCGTGGTTCCACCCTTGTTCCAATCCAAATATACATTCACCTCGGATTGCTCAAGATCAGATAACGGCTGAGACCGTCAATAATTACTAGATTACTCGTTCACTATTGAAGTTCAAAGGTGGTAAGAGAATTCCCCGTGTTAGGAAGCTCACAGCCTTTGGCTTCCCTCTCTGTAAACCGTAAAAATTATCTCATGTCCTTATCGTTACTTTTCGTTCATGTCTATTTGTTAAATTATTATAATTACGAAAATTCGAAAAATCAAGCCCGTTTTTGAGAAAAAAATTATACCTTTTATTTTCCACAAGATAATTACACTTTTATAACTTATTTCAAGATAATAATTTAAACTACTAAAAAAATGATTAAACCTACATAATTACCTTTTTAAAATTGGAATTCACATAAAGTGAAACTTTAATCAGTGGGGGTTTTCTTCATCCCCCACTGATTATTAGCCCTCACCAATCGGGCTTTTACGGGCAGCTCATCCCCCTTCTAACTTCTTTGCTTTTCCAAATTTTGAGGTGGGGGTCTTACTGCCCGTTAATGCGGGATAAAAATATCAAGTAAAACAATTATGCTTTTGATTTTAAATACTGATTACCAATAGAATGAATGCTCTTTAGATTCCTAAATCATTAATTATATTTATATATTTTATCAATCAATGTACTATGCAATATTTTCAATATAATCTTTTTGTATAACTTTCTTCTAAAGAACGTGCGACTTCTTCTTCATTTGCATTTACTTTGGCATGATCAGCAAGCATTTTTGCTGCTGATGGTAATGCTTCTTTTTCTAACCAAGAATCTGGATTCCATAATTCAGAACGTATAAATGCTTTTGCACAATGGATGAAACACTCCTCTATTTTTACAACGATTCCGAGAAGTGGATTGCGACCCCTTACTTGCATTTTCTCTAAAATCTCTTCGTCTTTTGTGATAGTTGCACGCCCATTTATCCGTAATGATTCTCCAAGCCCTGGAATAAAAAAGATAAGTCCCACCCGTGAGTTAGATAAAATATTAAGGATAGAATCCACTCTCCGATTCCCCGGTCTTTCTGGAATTACAATTTGATTTTCATTTAAAACATATACAAATCCAGGTGCATCCCCTCTTGGTGATGCATCACAATGACCAAATTCATCTGAAGTAGATATTACTAGAAAAGGAGACTTAGATAGAAATTCACGACAATGATAATCGAGTGATGGGATCACTTTTTTCACCGCGCGTTCACTTGGATATCCTAAAATAAGACGTAATTCTTCTTCTGTTGAAATGAGCGAATTTATTTTTTTCTCGCCTAGTCCCATTCCATATACACTCCCTACTTAATTATCGTTATTTTCCCAAAATTACATACATTCATTGTATAATAAACTGTGCAGAAAGGGGAATATCAATGGCAGAATGGTTAACGATATTTGATACAGAAGGAAACAAAATTGGAAAAAAACTACGTGATGATGTACATCGTGACGGTGATTGGCACGAAACATTCCATTGTTGGTTTGTAGAAAAAGATAATGAAGACATCTTTCTACACTTCCAATTACGTGCTAAAAACAAGAAAGATTTCCCAGGAAAATGGGATATTACATCAGCGGGACATATTATGCATGATGAAGATGTACGAATAGGGGGTCTTCGTGAAGTAAAAGAGGAATTAGGACTTTCCTTTCAAGCTACTGATTTAGAGTACAAAGGCATTTTTAAAATCAACCATGAAATCCCGCATTTCATTGACCGTGAAATGTGTCATATGTATTTTCATGCTGTTACAAAACCACTTCCATTTGCTCCAGGTGATGAAGTTGAAGATGTAATGAAAGTAAATGCGACTTCTTTTTTACAGCTTTTAAAAGGAGAAATCTCATCTACAACAGGCATTCCAGTTTTAAACAAAAGCGCTAAATCTATTACAATAACATTTGAAGATATTTATCCATATGAGCTTGAATATTATGAATTTGTCGTAGAAAAAGGACGAGATATGCTAAAAATCAATAACTTCTAAAATTTAATTGACCCCCACTTAAATAGTGCAGGGGTCAAAACTATTTGTACTTCCTTAATAGAAAAGCTTGAAAATTTCACAAGTAAAGTTTATTGTTTCTCCAGTACCTTTAATTTCTTCTCCACCCGTATAAACAAACGAATGATTAATACTATCATAAGGATTAAAATAGCAATCCGATTAAACTTCCTATTAAAATCATTAAAAGTCCATTTTGTTTCATAACTTCAGCGCTATATTGATTTCCAACATCCCACAAATCTTTATTTTTCATTGATCGCTTTGTTCGATATCCGTATACTGCGTTAATATCTGTTGGTGGATTTTTTTGCAATATGAGTGCGGATAGTATAAATATAATACCGATTAACAAGCTCACTCCTATATTTGCAAGCGCATATGTCATCTTATTCCCTCCATATCCACACACATATTTTCAAACTTATTTGTCAGTTTATAGTTTTATTATACAACAAAAACCAACCGAAAACCTATATTTTCCAAAAACAAAAATACACCACTCTTGTTTAAATGATGTACAAGCTGAATACAGTATTTTATATTTATAGGTCCACCTTATCGGTCATTTACTTTCTCTGTTTCGACGTATGAAACATGTTAGGAAGCGTCACGAAACGTGACCCTTTCACTTTCAGTTCAGGAATGATTCGATCTAGCGCATCCACAGATCCTTGCAAATGTCCTCCCGGTGTAGAATGCTGGAGTATAACACTTCCTGGAAACGCATTCCCTAACACAGTATTTGTAACCTGCTCTGCACTTACTCCTTTCCAATCAACTGTATCTACACTCCATTGTACGATCATAAAATTCTGTTCTGTCGCCCACTCTAATTGTTTTTCACGTATTTCACCATAAGGCGGACGTATAAACTTTGGTGCATACCCTATCAACTTCCGCAATATCTCTTCCGTTCTTACAATTTGATTACGATATTCTTCATCACTTACTTTAACTAAATTTGGGTGGTTATACGTATGATTCCCAACAGTATGACCCTCATTTGCAATTCGTTTTACTACATCAGGATATCTTTCTGCATTTTCACCAAGAAGAAAAAAAGTAGCTTTCACACCATAATTTTTTAACTTATCTAGTATTTGCGGAGTAAATACAAAGTCTGGTCCATCATCAAATGTAAGGGCAACTTCCGCTTTATTATATGGACCAGAAAATGCATAAGCATATTTTTCAACCCAAGAAAAAGGTGTCCACGAGCCTCTATCTTCTTCTGCACCTTGAACCTCATTCTTCAAACCAGCATTTAGCAAATCAGGCGTTACACTCAAATAGTTTTGATAATAAAATACATTCGAGTATGGCAAATAAGAATACATATTATATAAAGGCGTATTACGTTCTGAAACCCCTTGAAAAGGAGTTAGTATCTCTGATGGATAAAAATAATACATAATTAATAAAACCTCCCTAAAATTTTATATGCAGTTCATTCTTATTTTGTCAGGATGATTCATGTTCCTGAACAGAAATAAGACCGTCCCATTTTGGAACGGTCTTATTTCTATCTATCATACACTTAATAAATTGTTTGACTATCTTTTGGTAAAGATCTCACATGTTTTAGATAGCTTGTTACTCTAGCATCGTCACCTTGTGGATATTCAAAACTAAAATAGCTAGCAATTCCGATTGCAGTTTCCCTAAATAAATCCCCCATTACAAAGAACGACTTCCAAATATTGTCATAATCTGCATTTGAAAATGTCTCTATATATTGTTTCCACAAATCATCCTCAAGATATTGTTCAAAATACTTCCCAAACTTTCCGGCGTTTACTGTAAAATTTGTTTTTATCCCAATATGCCATTCTAGCATTTGCATCAGCATATTTCGAACAGGACCTTCAAGCGTTCCTTTTACATAAGGAAGTTCTTCTCTCCACAACCCTTTTGCTACATTTGTACTACACCACCAAAACTCATTACAGCAATCTGCAAATTCTTTTGCTGTTGGCCTTTTTATACAGTAATCCGAATCATTTGCTGGTGGAAATGGCTCAATAGCACCATCTTTATCAAAAAGAAGTACACTCAAACTATCTCCACCAAGAATTTCATCTATTAATTCTACTGAAACTAAAGTCAAATCGATTCGATTCCCGTCTATAAACTGCATCAAATAAGGAAAGCTTCCATCCTCTTCGGGTGGAACTAAAGTGCTTTCTTCTGGCATTTGTACAATCATTATTTTTCCAAATCTATTTATCCAACTGTGATCAGATGTGAATGACTGTATATCTTTCACAACATATACAATATCGTAATCTTGAAAACAATCTCTCTTCACATTCGGATTCACACGAGAACCATTCATAATCACTGCGCGAATACGCTCATCTTCTCTTGCTGCATTTAATATTAAACCCATCATTTCTTTTTCACTTCTCATATTTTTACAACCTCCAAATTTTATTAGTGTATTGTACTGCATTCATTTTGGAGGAGCACGAGAAGAGTTCCCTGTTTTCCATCCATGTTATAACATATCAAACATTTTTTGTTTCCCCCTCCTAGTCTAGTAGATCTATAATTGGCATCTAGACCTCATTCTTCTGTTACAAGCGCAATTACAAATCCATCATACCCCTTACTCCCTACAGTTTGGATCACAGTAGCAGTAACACGCGGTTCAGCAGCAATTCGATCCGCCACTTATCACAAGACCTGCACCTTGTTGATCTTCTACATAGTCTAGTGTCAATGTATTTACAATTTCAACGACCTTTGGATCCATGGCAACTTCAATACCATTTACTGTTTCTGTTACATCATTTTCTTGCGCTTCTCCTAAATTAATACCGTAGCTTGGTCCACAGCATCCAGCACCCTCAAATGTAAAACGTAGTGTTGAAACACCGTTTTCTTTCATAGCACTTTCAATAAACTCTTTTGCTTTATCTGTAATATTCATTTTCATTTCTCCCCTTCACAATAACTATTCAAATTTTTTATTTTACTAAAGATTTAAGCTTCTCATATCCCACAATATCTTCCGATTGCCACGGGATGATAACACAGTTATTTTGTGATTCCTTTTGTACCGCTTGAATCCACTGTATTTCAGACTGTGCTCTTCCTCTTAACACTAAATCGCTTGTATGTGTTGCGTAAAAACTTTGATTGATAACCCACCACTTTGGAGTAATATCCGCACGTTTTAAGTCTTCTTGTAGACGGCTCGCTTCATGAACTGGTGTAGCTTCTGCAAGCGTTACAATTACAACACTTGTTTCTTCTGGATTACGAAGGCGTGGTAATAAGTTCTTCACAGACTGTGGTACTTCACCGGAAGAACGTGCAATTTCCTTATGATACGTTTGTGCCGCATCCAACAACAATAACGTATGCCCCGTTGGCGCTGTATCAATAACTACAATTTCATCATTCGCTCTTTCAACAATATCCGCTAAAGCACGGAAGACTGCGATTTCTTCTGTACAAGGAGAACGTAAATCTTCTTCTAAATACGCTAAACCTTCTTCGTCAACCGTATTTTTTGCTTGCTCTATGACTTCCTTACGATAGTTTTCAACTTCTACTTTTGGATCAATTCGACTTATCGTAATATTCCCTTGTTCTCCATGCATGACATAATCAATATGTGCTGCGGGATCAGTTGTAGTTAAATGTACATGATGTCCTTTTTCAGCCAGACCAACTGCAATTGCTGAAGCTACAGTAGTCTTTCCGACACCACCTTTTCCCATTGTAAAAATTACTCGTTTTCCTGTCTCTGAAAGATTCGTAATCAATGTCTGAAGTGAAGGAATAGAGACAGTATGTGCTTCTTCATGTGAAATCGAAAGATTTTCCATTGGTTGAACCAGCTTTCTCATATTCTCTATTCCAGTAACATTAAACGGCACTAATGGAATTTCATAAGCAGAAAGACTTTTTAATTCTTCTGCCATATTTTCTAACGCACGTGATTGTCTCTTAAACAGCGCATTTGAGACATCATCATTTTGCACATAGTCTTTCAAGATGCCATTTACAAGTAGATATTGGTTGCTTACACCAATTTCTTTTAATTCTTTAGCTGCTCGTTGCGCTTCTTGTAACGGAGAACTATCAGGACGTGTAACAAGCAATAATGTTGTTTGTTTCGGATTAGATAATGCTTGAACTGTTTGACTATATAACTCTTTTTTATCTCCAAGACCTGCTAATGGTCCTAAACAAGAAGCTCCATGTGTACTTTCTTCTAGGAAACCACTCCATGCCGTTGGGAGCTGAAGAAGACGTAACGTATGACCTGTTGGTGCTGTATCGAAGATAATGTGATCGAATTTCGATGTTAACTCTTTATTTGTAAGTAACGTAGAGAACTCATCAAATGCTGCAATTTCTACAGTACAAGCCCCAGATAATTGTTCTTCCATCGTCGCAATTACTGTGTCAGGTAATTTCCCGCGATATGGGCCAACAACACGTTCCTTATATTCATAAGCCGCTGTTTCTGGATCCAGGTTAGCTACTTGTAAGTTCGGAACATTAAGAATTACTTTCGGCTTGTTGGTTAGTTCGATTTCAAACACATCTTGTAAATTAGAAGCTGGGTCAGTACTAATTAACAAAACGCGTTTCCCCATATCAGCTAAAGTAATTGCTGTTGCACATGCAGTAGATGTTTTTCCTACTCCGCCTTTACCAGTAAAGAATAAAAATGGTGTGAATGTTATTGTGTTTGGATTGTATAAGTTTGTCATTGCCTTTCACTTCTTTCTCTATTTTTTCACGTTTAGCTTTAAACGTACGACTGGCTTTTGACTCAACTCTTCTTCCGTTATATCCGTTAACTGTACAAGTTCTTCATTTGTAAGATGACCTTTTTCTTTTACTACTTTTCCATCTACCAAAGTTACAGGCAACACATCTGGTCCTTTATCCATTAATAATTGACTAATAACATTGTTATTTGCAAAAGCATCCGGCTCACTCGCAAGATTATAGCGTGTCACATCAATTCCTTTATTCTTCAAATTATTAACAGCTACTGAAATACGAATTAATTCTGGATCAACACTTGGTCCACAAACCCCCGTAGAACAACACATAGCAGGATCAAAAATTTCAATTTTTTTCATCTCTGATTTCTCCCCTTCTTTACAAAATAAGCCGAAAAAGAATTCTCGGCTTATTTTGTTTTCAATTATTCTCCTGTTTCAGCGAATTTTTTAATACGTTCGCCAATCTCATCACGAACTTTTTGGAATACAGACCAATCTTGACCAGCTGGATCATCAAATCCCCAGTGAACTCGTTTTACATGGGGTGGTGTTGTTGGACATACATCATTTGCATGACCACAAAGTGTTACAACAAGATCTGCTTTATCTAAAATGTCACGGTCAATGATATCAGATGTTTGGTCCGTAATATCAATGTCTACTTCTTTCATTGCTTTAATTGCATTCGGATTTACTCCGTGCGCCTCAATACCAGCAGAAAGTACATTCCATTTGTCACCTAAATATTTTTCACCCCAAGCTTCTGCCATTTGGCTACGACAAGAGTTTCCTGTGCATAAGAAGTAAATTGTTTTCTTGTTTTCCATGTTAATTCCACCTTTATAACAATAATTATTTTGGTTGTGTTTGAAAGTATTTACGTTGGAACCACAGTGCTACATTTACAAGAGCTATCATAACTGGAACCTCTACTAAAGGACCGATAACTGCTGCAAACGCTGCACCAGACTGGATTCCAAATACCCCTACAGCTACAGCGATTGCTAATTCAAAGTTGTTACTTCCAGCTGTAAATGCTAATGTTGTTGATACCCCATAACTTGCACCGATTTTTTTGCCCATAAAGAAAGAAACAAAGAACATCACTACAAAATAAATAAGTAATGGAATCGCAATACGTACAACATCAAATGGTACGCTAACAATCACTTCTCCTTTTAATGAGAACATCACAATGATTGTAAATAATAATGCGACTAATGTAATGGGGCTAATCTTTGGTATGAATACTTTTTCATACCATTCTCGCCCTTTTGTTTTTACAAAGATAAAACGTGTTAACATTCCTGCGATGAAAGGAATTCCTAAATAAATAAAGACTGATTTTGCAACCTCTGCCATTGTAATATCTACAACAGCTCCTTCAATTCCTAACCATTCTGGAATGACTGTTACAAACACATACGCGTATACTGAGAAAAATAACATTTGGAATACAGAGTTAAAAGCAACTAACCCTGCTGCATATTCTGTATCACCTTTCGCAAGGTCATTCCATACAATCACCATCGCGATACAACGTGCTAGACCAATCATGATTAATCCAACCATATATTCTGGTTTATCTTGTAAAAATATAATTGCTAAAGTAAACATTAAAACCGGACCAATAATCCAGTTTTGCACGAGTGATAATACTAATACTTTTACATCTTTAAAAACGCGCCCCATCTCTTCGTAGCGTACTTTAGCAAGCGGCGGGTACATCATTAAAATTAAGCCAATCGCAAGTGGGATAGAAGTTGTTCCTACCTGTAGACTATTCATTCCATCAACGAACCCAGGGAATAGATATCCAACTCCAATCCCTACTGCCATCGCAAGAAAAATCCAAAGGGTTAGATATCGATCTAGGAAAGATAGACGTTTTTTCCCCGTGTTGCTCATCCTTCTCACTTCCCTTTCTAACTATTTATTAACAACCACACCGGAGTGTAGGATTGCTCTTCTCAATTTGTTTGATTTTCTCTATTTGATCTGGTACATGGCCTAAAATATCTTCTAAAAGCGTATATAAATCACTTGCCTGATTTAAAGAATAATAAATCCATTGACCTCTACGCTCTTCTTGCACTAAGCCTAAATCCTTTAACTTTCGAAGATGCTGACTGATAGAAGGTTGACTCATATCAAATACTTCAAGAAGTTCACAGACACAACACTCACGTTGTTTGAGAATAGATACAATTGTTAGTCTTGTTTTGTCTCCTAATAGTTTTAATAACTGCGATGCTCTTGTTAATTCTATAACTGTTTTTTCCATACCACACCTACCCTTTTATAGTTAAATAAGCATATACTTATATATTGAGCGGAAATTAAACGTAATATTCGTTAAAAGGATTTATTTTAATTTCCTCTACTTCGAAATAAGTATATAACTAACTGCTTATATAATCAACTGAAAACAATTCATCTTTACAGTTGATTAAAAAGATTGTTGAAAAACCCATGTACTCAGAAGATGGCTCTTGTATCGAATTATGGTTCATCTTTATTAGTTCCTTACACAAAGGCATAACTATACTACGGTAAACATACCTTAATTAATGACTATCTAAATAACGGGGTATATGGATGGAATATAGAGTAGATACCGTACAAATGCATGTAAAACTATGAAATCTCTTCAAGACTGTGCCATGATGTGTGAACAAATGTGTGCGACATTACTTAAAAAGAAAGAGCTGGCATACCACCAGCTCTTTTTCGCTTTATATGTTTTTTATTATCAATAATTACTAAAGTACTTTTATTGAATTCTCTTTATATCTCTGACTATGTCTTTATAAGGAGGGTTTGAGAGACCTGAATACTTTTTTACAACAGTTCCAGTCTGATCTACAAGATAAAAGCTTGTTCCATGAGTGACTTGATCAGAATCTTGTGGTTTATCTACAAGTGTTTGAAAGTTTTTCTTAGCAAACTCGGTAACCTCTTCTTGCGAATAACCAGTAAGAAAATGCCACTTGGATTCATCCATATCATAACGGCTCATAAATTCTTTGAGTTTTGAAGGAGTATCTACAGTTGGATCTACGCTAAATGATACAAACTCAACATTTTGAACTCCTTCATCTTTTAACATTCTTTGAAGCCTTTCCATGTTAGCTATTAAAGGTGGGCATACTGTTTTACAACTTGTAAAAATAAAATCTGCTACCCAAACCTTCCCCTTTAAATCATCCCGTCCAAATGTTTTTCCGTTCTGATCAGTATATGAAAAATTATCTAATTTCCAGTTTAACTGGTCTCTTAGTTTAGATCCACATGCTGTTAATAGAAGAATTACGCTAATAAGAACAAAAAAACTAATAATACGAAAGCTTTTCATACGAATTTTTCCCTTCTTTATGTGTTTATAGTGTCATACTATTGTTATAACCATTTGTAATAGGAAATAATTCACACGATGGCACTGTTTGTCTCTACATGCATAATTGTATCTAACTATTCCCGTTCTATAGGAACAAGCATAAATAAGAGCTGGTTATTCCTTTACCAGCTCTTATTTATGCTTTACTTTTATCTAGTATGCGTCTTACTCACAGTCTATATCATGGATGGTATCGATACAGTCCGTATATAGACATTTATTTTTGCATATTCTTCATCATTTCCATGCAGTCTTCCATGCCCATTGTATTACAGTCATCTTTAGACATACAATCTTTCATCATTGTCATACAGTCCTTCATACTCATTGTCATACAATCTTCTTGATTCGTTGTTTTGTGTGGCGTTGGACTAGCAGCCAAAGCCGTTCCGCCAAATGCCATTAATGAAATAAATGAAGCGCCTAAAATAAGCTTTTTCATTATTTTCCTCTCCCAACATCTTATAATCCAGATGATAAAACCACCATCTACTACGATTTCGTAGTAGATAATTGTTATAGAAAAGAGAATTTGTCACAAAAATGACACACATGCTATAAGTAAAACAATTAAGAGAATGTGAATACTAGATTCCATCCAATCTACTAATGCAATAGATGGCCGCTTATATTTCCCTGTCAGAAGAACCTCAATTCTAGTATTAGTATCCTGAAAAGAATGATTTTGAAAATGAGCCATTGCAAATGAAGAAGGAGGTACATTTGTCATTAACTTATATAGTGCTGATGCAACAGGCTTCATTCCTACCTCTCGGATAGCAAAAGTATCTGCGTTGATTTCTTTTTCCATCAGATAGCGTGTATAAAACTTTTGAGAGATTGGTAAAAATGAAAAAACACGTGCCAAACTGTACCCTATTGATAATTTAAATGGATCTCTGTTTTGATAATGATAATACTCATGTTCTAATACAGCTTCTAATTCATAGGTTTGCAATAAGTCAATTAAACCAGTACTAACCAAAATATGAGGGCGAATAAATCCATGTGTAAATGCTAATGGATATGCAACTTCTACTATTTGAACTTTTACAGAATGTTTTCGTTGAAAAGCTTCGATTACAATTGATTCATAACAATCTATTTGATATAAAGCTAACTCAGCAATAAATTTTTTCGTCTTTTTAAACAAAAACAAAAAGGTCCCAGCTAAACATATAAAAAGAACTCCTACAATAATCGGTATAAAGGTAAGCCAATGATTCAATTGAATGTTGCAACAGTCCAATATACTGCCCATCCCCATACAACCTGGCATTGTTTGATAATGTAAAACAAAACAAGAACTTATAAACACAGTCGTAACATCAACTAACCATAAAACGTATATATTTAAAGTTGGAAATAATCGATACATTATTTTTCAACCTGCTCTAATTTTTGAATAAGTTCCTTTAACTTATGAAGTTGATCAGGGTTATGTCCAACAGCATCCACAAATTGCGTAATAGCTATATCTCCGTAATGATGGAGAAGATGTTCCACTTGTTCAGAAGAATTTTGTTGGATGAGTTCATTAGGGGTGTACTGTGGTTTATATACATATCCCTTTCCCAACTTACTACGCGTAAGAACCCCTTTTTTATCCAATCGATTCATTACTGTCATAATAGTTGTATAAGCATAATCATTTTGCTTATTTAATTCTGTTAACACATTTTGAACTGTTGCTTCTTTTCTAATCCAAATAACTTTCATTACTTCAAGCTCCAAAGGCCCTAGAATTTTTAACAATGCTTTATTTTCATAGTCACTCATTTTTACTCATCCTATTTTCGATATATCTTATATGATTCGATTTAAGTATAAAAGAAATAAAGAAGTATGTGAATGCACAGCAGGAAAACCAACCCATTCTCCATTCTTTTCTTTTATAACTAAATGTAAGAACTTAGCACCTTTCCCTACTCCGCAAATAAGTGCTAAGCCCCTTTGATGTTGCCACGGCAATCCAATATAATATAATCCTTGGTTTGACCTCAATATTTCCTCCGCGAATTAATTTTTTAAGTCAAAACCAAAAATAGATCACTTTGTTTTCGAAACCATAATCCGCGCTTTGTATTAGTTCCTGCATATAAGAGACCAATCTTTTCTAACCAATGAAAGATGCTTTTGTTCATGATTTTGAGTGGTAAAAATTTAAATGGATAGCTAATAGCAATCGTTACATCTTGACTTTCTGCAAGTTCAGTCGCAATTAGCGTACCAAAGTTTCCTCCTCCTATTACAAGGACAGGGCCATCTGGAATTTTCTTTGGTAATTGATATTGAGAAGAATAAATCTGAAACACCCCTTGTGAGAGGTTTTGAGAAATTGAAGGAATATATGGTTTCTGAAAGGAACCATATGCGATAATGACATGTTTAGAAAGAAATACTCCCCTATCGGTAGATACTTCAAATGTACTTTCTATTTTTTGTACTTTATGTACAGTCGTTTCCAACTATACTGGTAACGAAAAACGAACAGCATACATTTCAAGATAATCTGCAATTTCATCTTTTGTAGGAAACGCATTTTTATCTCCCTCTAACTTCATCCCTGGCAGTGAACTATATGACTTAGGTGTAAATAGAACCAAAGAGTCATACCTGTTTCTCCACGAATCTCCAATTCTTTTTTCTCCCTCAAATATTACAAAATAATAGCCTTCTTTCTTCAAGTAGTAACCCATGCTTAAACCAGCTTGCCCAGCACCAATTATAATAACATCTAACATGAGTCCACCTCTATTACTTACTTTTCAAGTTTTTTATATGAACAATCGTTCATATGTTCATATATTTTCATTCATTATAGTATTCCCTTTTTGCACGTCAAGGGATTTTTATCCAGTTTATCCTTAAATCTTCATAGTTAAAAATAGAGCAAATATATATTTTTCAGACTTTTTAAAAATATTTTGACACACATATTAGTCAATGCTAATATGAATGAAGAATAAACATATTAGTAATGACTAATACGATTGGAGTGAATACAATTGTGCAATATAAATGATTTAGATATAAAAGCCAAGTTTATTCGTGGCTTTGCTGATAAAACAAGACTTCAGATTCTTCAATGTATGATGGATGGGGAAAAAACGGTTTCTGAAATTGTAGAGATTATCAAAGGAAATCAGTCGAATATATCTCAACACCTAAACTGTTTAAAAGGATGCGGTATTATCCTGGGAAGACAAGAAGGAAAGTATGTCTACTATTCTTTACGAAATACACAAATCAAACAATTACTTACAATGTTTGATGTTGTATTTCATGAAGTGCAGAACGAGGTAGCATCATGTGATAAAAACGATGCATGCTTATCTCAAAAGGGCGCGAGTTGTCATGACTGATAAGAAAGAGAAACAAACGAGTTGTTGTCAAACTTCTTCGTATAGTGATTCTTCACTAACTCCCATCAAAAAAGAAGTAACAAAGGAAATATCATCATGTTGCTCTTCTCAAAATCAGAGTCCAATTGTACTCACTGTTAAAAAGGCTTCCTGTTGTAGTAATAGCACCGATACTGCGAAAACAGAAAATGACTCTTCTGATTCTTGTTGTGGGCCCAAACCAGAAAAGGTATCTTTATGCTGCTCTTCATTTGCCACACCAAAAGAAGAAGTGACACCAAAAGCTTCTTCTTGTTGTAGTGATAGTTCATGTGAAGACACACTACCTCGTGATACACCGAAAGTAACAGGTGATGGCGTACAAACATATCTGGTCGGAGGGATGGATTGTGGTGCGTGTGCTTTAACAATCGAAAAACATCTACAAAATGTTTCAGGCGTTCAAGAAGTCCACGTAAACTTTGCTACTGGAAAAATGCATATTCGTCATGACCGAAGTGCAGATGACATTATAAAAGAAATTTCTAACGCAGGGTTTGAGGCATCCTTAGCAGGAAGTCGTAGGGGAGCGACACCAAATTCAAAATCTAAAGATACAACTTTGATTCTCTCAGGACTATTTTTAGCTTTAGGATTTTTCAGTGGTTTTGCAAATACATCCCCCCTTCTCATTACACTTCTTTATGCAGCTAGTACCCTAATTGGAGGATATAAACCTGCAAAAAGTGCTTTTTATGCCTTAAGAAGTAAGGCACTAGATATGAATGTTCTCATGATATCTGCTGCTATTGGTGCTGCTCTAATTGGACAATGGTTAGAAGGTGCAACGGTTGTTTGGCTATTCGCATTAGGAGCAACACTACAAAATAAATCTATTGAACGTACGCGCGAATCAATTCGTGGATTGATTGATTTAGCTCCCTCTGAAGCATGGGTAAAAGTTGAAACGGAACTTGTCAAAACATCCGTAGAAGATATTACAGTAGGCACAACAATTGTAGTGAAACCAGGTGAAAAAATCCCATTGGATGGGACCGTTATAGGAGGAAATTCTACTGTAAACCAAGCACCTATTACTGGTGAATCCATCCCTATTGATAAACAAATTGGTGATTCCGTGTATGCAGGAACGATTAATGAAGAAGGCTCTCTTGAGATTACGGTAACAAAACTCGTTGAGGATACTACACTTTCACGAATTATTCACCTTGTCGAGGAAGCACAAGAAAAGAAAGCACCTACAGAAGCATTTGTTGATCGTTTCGCAAAAATCTATACACCAATCGTCTTTCTATTAGCGATTAGCGTAATGATACTCCCTCCTCTCCTTGGCATGGGTACATGGATGGATTGGATTTATAGAGGACTAGAACTTCTTGTTGTTGCATGCCCTTGTGCTTTAGTCATCTCTACCCCTGTCGCAATTGTATCTGCTATTGGAAATGCTGCGAGAAACGGTGTCCTCATCAAAGGTGGTACAGCTTTAGAAATAGCAGGCTCATTAAATGCTATCGCATTTGATAAAACAGGAACATTGACTGAAGGGAAACCACAGGTAATGCATGTAAGAAGCCTAGATTGCCCTGAAAATGAATTATTATCAATTGCGACAACGATTGAGGAATATTCTAATCACCCAATCGCAAGAGCAATCACAACATACGCAAAGGAACAACAAATTTCCGTTCAAGAAGGAAAGGAATTCCGTGCAATTGTAGGAAAAGGTGCGCAAGTAAATATCAATGGAGAAACCTATTATGCTGGAAATGCTGCTCTATTTGATGATTTAGGTACCTCTCTTCAAGTTTGGAAAGAACCGATTCAAGAAATGCAACGAATTGGTCAAACGGTAGTACTTATCGGAACAAATCATACGATTCTTGGAATGATTTCTGTAGCTGATTCCATCCGCTCGACAACTTATCAAACAATCCAAGAATTAAAACGAACAGGCATTCGAGAAACTGTTATGTTAACGGGAGACAATGAAGGAACAGCTAATCACATTGCCCAGAAAGCAAAAGTGGATCGTTACTTTGCTAATTTACTTCCAGAAGATAAAGTTCGCTCTGTAAAACATCTCCAATCTGAAGGGAAAACTGTGGCTATGATTGGAGATGGCATCAATGATGCTCCTGCTCTTGCTACAGCGAACCTTGGGATTGCCATGGGTGGTGCTGGAACTGATACAGCAATGGAAACAGCAGATATTGTACTTATGGCAGATAACCTTGAAAAGCTTCCTTATACAATGAAACTAAGCCGTAAAGCACTACACATAATCAAACAGAACATCTGGTTCTCATTGATTATTAAATTTATTGCACTTGCTTTTATCTTCCCAGGTTGGCTCACACTTTGGATTGCTGTACTTAGCGATACAGGGGCCGCACTTCTTGTTATCTTAAATAGTATGCGCTTATTACAAAACAAGTAATCTGTTAGGAGGCTATCACATAGCCTCCTTATACATAATAAAGAAATGAAAGGGGATACATATGAAAAAAGTTCGTACTATAAGATTACTGATGATTGTCAGCATGATTGTATTTTTAAGTGCATGTGGTGAACCAAAATTGAAGGACTCATTGGACTGGAAAGTAGAGAAGTTTTCGTATACCGATCAAAACGGAAAACCTTTTGGGCTATCGGACCTAAAAGGGAAAGTATGGGTCGCAGACTTTATTTTCACAAGTTGTGAAACCGTTTGTCCACCTATGACAGCCAATATGACAAAACTTAAAAACATGTTGAAAGAAGAAGGAATCAATGATGTAGAATTTGTTTCATTCAGTGTAGACCCTACTGTGGACAAACCAGAAAAACTAAAAGAATTTATGGAACGCTATGATACCGATGTTTCCAAATGGCACTTTCTAACCAATTATACACAAGAAGAAATCACCTCTTTTGCTAAAAATAGCTTCCAAGCATTTGTAGATAAACCAGCAAGCACAACACAAGTCATTCATGGGACAAAACTTTATCTTGTAGATAAGAATGGAATTGTCGTAAAGAGCTACTCAGCTCTTACAAACACACCATATAAAGAAATTATTCAGGATATTAAAACCATTCGTTAATTTACAAAATAAAAATTAAGGAGCGAACAAATATGAAAAGACCACTTTTTTCTATCCTACTATTAATCTGCTTGTCTATTCTAATTGCTTTAGCAGGATGCAGTTCAAATGAAGAGAAAAAATCTTCCTCAGAACCAAAAGAAACACAAAAAAGTACTCAGGAACATACCATGGGAGATGACCATACCGTAACTGATATTACAGAAACAACAAAGGGAGCTGATACTCTCCCTTCATTCCTATCTACGAAGCCTGAACAGATGCAAAAAATTTATCAAATGGCAGGAGAAGATCATGAATTATTAGAATGGATTCCTTGTTATTGTGGATGTGGAGAAAGCGTTGGTCATAAGAGCAACAAAAATTGCTTTGTTCGTGAAGTGAAAGAAAGTGGTGAAATCGTCTGGGACTCTCATGCGACAACATGTGCCAATTGTTTAGACATTGCTCTGCAATCTGTCTCACTAAAGAAAAATGGAATGTCTACACTTGAAATTCGTCAATACATTGACAACCAATATAAAGAAGGATATGCAAAACCAACTCCAACTCCTATGCCAAGTGCATAATGTCTACACTATAACAATATCTATTACTAAACTAAACAGCTATCGATATACCGATAGCTGTTTAGTTTAGTAATCAAATGTTTTTTTCTTTAAGTAATAATTTTCCCACATATAGTCTAATAAAAAGGATATTAGTAAGTCTGGTTTGGTGTTGCATTACAAGAAAATGGTACATTAGCTTTAAAATAAAATTTTTAAAATTCATATCCTATGTTTATACAGATTTTTATTATGGACACTCCTTCTTTACAACTATGTAGACTCAAAAATCTTTCGATTTGTTTTTGTTTTAATCGTTGTTCCAAAACATGAATCATAAAGAGAAAGTGCTCCGCTTCCCTTGTCACATGATCAGCTAATAGCGGATTAATTACATTTTTAATTTGATATGTTTGAATAAGTTCCAGTCCTGTCTTTTTAAATTTTCTTAACTCAATAGTAGCATTTTCACTATCTTTATTCATTTTCGAAATAATTGGGTATGTTGGTTGTTTCTGATACAACATTGATTCAACATCCCTAGCTTGACTGAGAAGAACTTCAAAATCATCACCAAATTATAAAGCAGTACGAACCAAATCTCTTTCTGATTAATTACAGGTAGTATACATTGCAAGTAACTCATTAACAAGATAAAAGCATGACTTAAAAATAGCCATGCTTTTTATCTATATAATTTATCAATTGTATTCTTCAATTTACAACTTTGTTGTAAAGTCCATAACTTTGTTGTATATTCTACAACCTTCTTGTATAATCCACGACTTTGTTGTAATTATACAGAAGTACCTCTTCAAGAATAGAATCAGTTGGTATAAGTAAATCCGTAATAAAATGATCAACAGCTTTCCATTTATCAATATTATTCACGTAAATACCATTCCCTTCGAATTGTATAGGATAATCCTTCATTCAATAACTTGCATCCCTCATTATAGTTCATAAAATTCAGAATTAAAAAGAAATAAATAAAAAAGATTTGGCTTTAAATCAAATCTTTTTTATTCATATACAACTTCTTACGGATTAGTAGACCAAAGTCCTGCAGATTTAATAAATGTACGTTTATTTAATTTCAGCTGCGCTACGATAAACTCAGCGATATCTTCTGCTTGCATGACTTTCTCAGGGTTACCATCTGTTAATCCTAATTCTACCGCCATATCAGTTGCAACAGTACTTGGTGTTAAAGCTGTTACACGAATGTTGTGTTTACGTACTTCCATTGCTAACGATTCTGTTAAACCAAGAACACCAAATTTAGAAGCACTGTATGCACTTGTTACTGGTGCACCTTTTTGTCCTGCTGTTGATGAAATATTAATAATGTCACCAGACTGTTGTTCAATCATGCTTGGTAGCGCTGCGCGAGTTGCGTAATATACACCCATTAAGTTTACTTGGATGATTTTTTCCCAATCAGCAACATCTAATTCTAAGAATTTGCCAAACTTAGAAATACCCGCATTATTAATTAAAATATCAATAGAGCCTAATCCTTTTTTTAATGTTTCAATAGCAGTAGTAACTTCTTCATATGAAGATACATCAGCAGTAGCAATAACAGCTTTTACACCTTCTGCTTCTACTTCCTTCGCAACTGCTTTTAAGTTTTCTTCTGAGCGTGCTAAAAGACCAACGTTCACACCTTCTTTTGCTAAAGCAATTGCCACAGCACGGCCAATTCCTCTTCCTGCTCCTGTAATTAATGCATTTTTTCCTTGTAATAATTCTGCCAAATATAACACTCCTCAATCATTCTAAGTTGCTTTTTCATACCATGAATTCTATATGTATATCATCCTAAATGCAATTATGCACTTTGATGTGCGTAGGTTACTTCTAGGTAACCTATAAATTTTTTTTTATTTCTTACTAAACAAATAGAGAAGTAAAAGACAGTTTCCTCTGCCCCCACTTCTCTATTTTCAAGTGCTATGTTTACTCCCAGGAATCAAAACGATAAATTCCGTTCCCTTTCCAACTACACTCTCTATCCGGGTCTCTCCCTTATGAAGATCAATCACTTTCTTCACAATTGCCAATCCTAAACCACTACCTCCATGTGCACAATTTCGTGATGAATCAGCTTTATAAAAACGTTCTAATAAAGAAAACAATGTCGTTTTCCCACTACCACTTGGACCTACAATTGCAGTCACTTTTCCTGATTCAATCGTAAATTGAATATTTTGTAGTACTTTCTCTTCCTCGTTATATTCAAAATCCACATTTTTACCTTCTATATGATTTTCCACTTCATATTCTAAAATTGTATTAATGCGTTCCGTTGCGCCAATTGCCTTTTGGAATTGTGTAAAGAACATAGAAAGTTGACTCATTGGCATAACAATTTGCATTAAATATAAAATAAATGCCACAAGTTCTCCAATTGTTAATGCTCCACTAGAAACTCGCATTCCACCATATCCTACAATAATGACAAGTAACGCCATTAAAACAAATGACATAACTGGTGTAATTAAAGCTTGAACCTTGCCTTCTTTCAAACCAAACGGTTATTTCTAAAATTAGAATACGATATGAATGTAAACTGAATATAAACAGTCAAACGATTAATCTACTGATTTGGTAATAAAACACATCTAATCTTATCTTTACAACAGATATAATCATCTGATATTATTACCTGGTACTTAATAAAAAATAAAAAATTACCATTCTATAGTCTACGCAAAAAGAATTTAGAATGATTACCCATATATAACTATAAAAATATATATTTTCATAGCATACGCATCTCACTAATCTTCATTCACCGAAAGGGGTATACCGTGCAAGCAAAAAAGAATTCTGAAAAGAAGACCATTATATTCATTCATGGATTAGTCGGAAATCGTCGTGCCTTCAAAAAAGAATATAAACGATTTTCTCCTTCTTACAATATTATAACGTATGATTTACTAGGTCATGGTGAAGACAAAGGGCAAGCAATAGACTTTTCTTTAGATCGATTAGTACAGCAATTATCAGACCTGTATGAGAAAGAAGGTATTCAGCAAGCTCATATTTGTGCCCTAAGCTATGGCTGTTACATTGCCACTATATTCGCTCACAAATATCCAGAGAAAGTATTAAGTCTTTGTCATATTGGAGGTCATTACAATAATCCCTCCCTTTTATATAACGTCTTTCGAAAGTTTTGGGACAACCGTGAAAATGAATATTCCACTTGGCTTTATCAATATGCGAGTACAATTTTCCCAAGTGGTATACTAAAAGCAAGTCCTTTTGCGGTTATTTCAAAAAACATTTATTATCGGTTTGGATTACAATTGCATTCATCGATTATTGTCGAATCGCTCAAACACCGTCTAGAATTCGATTTAAAATCTCGACTACGAGAACTATCACAACCTATTCTATGGGTAATGGGTGAACACGATCATCTCTATAAATCCTGTTTATTTGATTTAAAATCCATTCTTCCAAACGTTTTATATAAAGAAATCCCACTAGCCGGCCATGCCGCAAACTTATTCCGTCCTAGCTACTTCCATGATTTATATTCCAATTTTTTACTGGACGCATAAAGACATCTAAAACAAAAAAAGCTTTCTAGTTTCCTAGAAAGCTTTTTCTTATAATATGTAAGAATACAGTTCTTATTATGCTTTTGTGTAACCTGCTAGATGTTTACTCCAGTAAGAGTTATTTACTGAGCTAATTCTTACACCAGTTTTTTCAGTTTCTGCACTGATGAACTGACCATTTCCTAAGTAAATACCCATATGAGTCATACCTGCACCAGCACCAGTAGTATCTTTAAAGTATACTAAATCACCTGGTTGTGGATTACTAGTATGTGTCTTGCTGCCCCAGTAGCCAGCAACAGTTTGACGTCCACCAGAATGACCTGCTTTATTTAATACGTAGTAAACGTAGCCACTGCAGTCAAAACCAGATGGTGTTGTACCACCATATACATATGGTGAACCATTTAGCGATTGTGCAATAGACACAATTGATGAACCATTAGCAGATGGTGTTGTCGGTTTTTCTGTTTGTGGTTTTTCTGTTTGTGGTTTTTCTGTTTGTGTATTTCCTTGCTCACCGCCAGTAGTTGGACGAGAAGGCGTAGTTACATTTGCTGTACCACCTTTTACAAACTTAACATGGTCTGCACTTACATAGCCAGTTCTTCCTTGGTGGTTAATTTTATACCAACCGTTTTCCCCACCAATAACTTGTAATGTTTGGCCTTGTAATACGCCACCAATTACAGCATTATATGCAGCCGGGCCTGTACGTACACGTAAAGCTCCTGTATCAACAACATATGAGCCGTCTTTTCGGATTGTCATTTCATTGTTGTTTGGCTTTTCTGTTTCCGTACTTACATTTGTAGTTGTACCGCCTTTTGTTACAAAGTCTTTACTTACATAGCCAGTTCCGCCGTTGTGGTTAATTTTAAACCAGTCTTGTACTTCACCGACAACTTGTACAGTTTGTCCTTTGTCTACAGTACCTACAACTGTATGAGAAGCACTAGGACCTGTACGTACATTAAGTGAAGAAACATTTACCGTATAGTTACCTGTTCCTTGTTGAACAGCAGTTCCTGTTTTCTCACCAGTTGTTACAAAATCACTGCTTACATAGCCAGTTTTACCGTTTACATTTACTTTAAACCAACCATTTTCTTCACCAGTTACTTGTAGAACTTGTCCTTCTTGTACTTTAGAAATAATATCATTTCCTGTACCAGGACCTGTACGTACATTCAATACATCAGCTGTTACTGTGTATTTAAGGTCAGATTTTTTCTCTACTGTTTGTGTTTCAGTTACTTTCGGATCAACTGTTTGTGTTTGTTTTTGTGTTTGTCCATCGATTTCTTTTAGCGCGTCTGTTGAAACTTGTGCGTGAGCAGCATCCATTCCAGGAACTACTGCGCCGGCTACAGAAGCTGCCGCTAAACCTGCTAGTACTTTTTTCATAAGTTGTATTAACTCCCTTTCCCTACTACCCTCTTAAAAAAATGATTTTAATATCCTACCAAAATATTGGAAATGAATTCATATTAAATTCCATTTTTATACAAGGGCTTTCTTTTTCACACGTCAACTATTTTAAATTACCGATGTGAACTTCATGTGAACTTCATGTGAATTCCAACTTCATACACAGCGTTTTCGTAATAAAACATTTAATTTTTTCTATTACAAAACGAATCAAAGCTTCTAGTAGTATCCATTCTTTACTTACTCCACTAATAAAATCATGATATCTAAGTAAACAATTGGTTTTTCTACTGGTCTTACAAAATAGTTCTTTTCATGAGTCACCTTCTTATCATTACAAAAATCCCGCCATTTATCAACTATATAGTATCCTAAAAAATTATATTTATATGAAAAAGAACTTTTCTCGTTCTGGAGCAATCCAAGAATCCATGTTTTGATCGCTATCCCTTACTAAACGATTTACTAATATATCATGCCATATATAATTTTCTAGTAAATATATATGAACAGGATCATCTGTATAAAAAGCATTTCCTTTTTGTTCTATCGAGTGACCATATACCATTTCTTTTCCATCAATTGATAAGATAAACCATTTATGACCTCCAATATTATTAACGTAACTTGTTTTTCTATGAATTTCTAATCCTTGCAACGGATCGTCAACTTCAAAGACAATCCCCTTTAAACTACATTCTCTTTCTTTTTCTTGTAAGTCTACTAATAATTTTTCATACATAGTATCCCGAATTGACAAAATAATCTTTTTTTTCGCTCTTCGAATTAATATTCTGCAGAAAGCTAGTATATTTTCTTCACCTTTCAAAGTGGTTACTCTCGGATCCACCTCAGGTTCTTTTTTTTCAAATACTTTTAATTCTTTTTCTACATACGTGTATGTCTCTTCCCATTTCTCTCTTACTGCCTCTAAAAACACATCTACAGGTAAAGGAGAATATTGTACTGCTTCATTTATTTCTTCCTTCATTACAATGCCTTTTTGTTCAAGGGTATTCAATATTTCATATATTCGTGCACGAGGGACTCCAGAATTTTTGCTAACTTGATAAGCACTAGAAGCTCCCTGTTGAACTAATGAAACATAGGCTTTTGTTTCATATTGATTTAAGCCAAGCATTTGAATTTTTTGTAGTAAATCTTCCATTGAAGATCTGATTATTTGGAATCTTTATGCTTATATTGTTAAAATAACCAATATAGTTCAAATATTAGGAGGTTCATTATTATCTATGGAGCAAATTATTGATAATAGTTCGAAGCATTATATCGATTTTCACTATGCATTGGTTCGTACGCTATCCTTGGTAACGTTCAGAAAAATCCCAACCATTGAAACAAAAAAATCCGAATTAAAAGTTACTATTGAAAATCAAAGTAATAATTTAAATCATAAGAATCCTTATAAATTATAATTATTTTTTAATAATTTATCGCACAAACAGGGAATTGCTAATAACCGCATTCCCTGTTTGTCTGTTTCATTTATTTTGAAACCACTGCGTCACATGATGGATTTCGCTATCTGTCATTCCATACCCATAATGATACCTTAAATTGAACTTCTAATGACTAGAATTCACGAGATTTTAAAAATCTTTTATTGGTCCTGTACAAAACAAAAAAGGATTACCTATATAGGCAATCCTTTTCCCATTTTATTTATGAAATTTCACACGAGTTTCTAACGACTGAAATTCTTTTTCTCCTGCTGGTGCAACTGGTTTACCAAATGGCATTTGAGCGATTAACTTCCAAGTTTCTGGAATATCCCACTCTTTTCTCACTTCGTCATCAATTAATGGGTTATAATGCTGCAGCGTTGCACCAAACCCTTCAATTTCTAATGCTGTCCAAATCGCAAACTGCAGCATTCCCGATGATTGCTGGGACCAAGTCGGGAAATTGTCTTTATATAACGCAAACTTTTCTTGAAGATCTTCTATTACTTTACTATCTTCAAAGTATAAAACTGTTCCATAGCCACTTTTAAATGCATTCATTTTTTCTTCTGTTGGTGCAAAATTATTTTCTGGTACAATTTTTCGTAATGTTTCTTTCGTAATATTCCATAGTTTGTCATGTTGCTCATCTAATAAAACAACAACCCTTGCACTCTGAGAATTAAAAGATGAAGGTGTATACTTTACGGCATGATTCACTATTTCTTGAATTTTCTCATCAGAAACAACTTGCTCTTTACTAATTGCATAAATTGATCTTCTGTCTTCAATTGCTGAATAAAAATCTTTTGCCATACTAATTCCCTCCAATTTTTATTTTGAGGCTTACTAATATGTATTATGGTATATCCCGCCTCTTACTTATTAATAATAAGTTTATAACTTTATTATATCTACACAGAAAAACATTTTCAAACAATAACACTCATACTTTTTTAGTTTTTGTTTTTAATACTTTTTATATTCCCTTAAAATAAAAAACAGCTTATTTTCTACTCAATTCGAGTTTCAAACAAGCTGTCTTCCTTCAAATTAGATTCCTCACTTACTTAACAATCTGGAAGCCATAAGACATTAGTTTATGCGTTTCTGTAAAACGTTTCATTTTACTTTCCGTACCCATAACAACTGTTACGAGTCGTTTATCACCTTGTTTTGCAGTCCCTGTAAAACAATAACCTGCACTATCAGTGAAGCCTGTTTTCAGTCCATCCATTCCTTCTAAGTAAAGTCCTTGGTTGGCCGGATTCAACATTTCATTTGTACTCGTAACCGTCGTACTTTTAAATGCTAATTGACTTTGACGTAAATGGGTAACATCTAATATCTCCGGGTAATCTGTTACAAGGTGATACGCTAACTTTGCTACATCAGCTACAGTCATCTTTGTTTCACTTCCATCAGCTTCTTGCAATCCAGAAGCATTTGCAAACTTGGTTGCTTCTGATAACTCCAGTTGTTTTGCTGTTTGATTCATAAGTTGAGCAAACTCTTGCTCGGTCTTTGCTATATGTTCCGCTAAAGCAACTGCAGAATTGTTGGCAGATTGTATCATTAACGCATGATATAAATCTTTAATCGTTAATACATCTCCCGCTTGCACTGGAATTCTAGCGCCTTCTGCTTGTGCTGATTTAGCACTTATTTTCACTTGATCCTCCCAATGGACCTTCCCTTTATGTATGCTTTCTAAAAGAATATATGCTGTCATCATCTTTGACATACTCGCCGGGGCAAGTAGCTCTTCTTCATTATTTTTATACATTACTTGTCCATCACTTGCATCAATGATCATTGCTGCTTTCGCTTCAACTACTGGTACATATTTTTGTGGGATTATCTTTTCAGTTAATCCTGTTTTGGGTAACTCTGCTACTTGTAGGGGCGGACCATCTATTGTCATTTTTTCTTTTGCTTTGGAAACATTAGTACCATTCTTCTCTAGAATACTCCCTTGGAAAAAGAACCAACATGAACCCAAAATAATAGCACAGAGTATTGTTACGCTTCCCCATCCTAACCTTTTCATCAATAAAACTCCTTTTACTCTACCTATTATCATTTCAAATTTAACCATAACAACAATGTCTTTAAACCGTCAAGGTCAAACAGTAAATAATCTACGATAACTATTTTTTCAAGATTATTTGTTAAGAATATGTTATACTACCAAAAATTTAATAATATAAATTTTCAAATATTAAATCCTGAAACTACTTAAATTCCTAATCGAAACAAGAAAGGTTTGATACAATGATACTACTTAATCCCTTAAAAAAAGGAGATACTATCGGCATTTACTCTCCTTCTTCACCTGTAACATATACATCTCCCAAAAGATTTAATCGAGCTAAAAAATATTTACAAGATAAAGGGTTCTATATATTGGAAGGTCGCCTTACAGGTAAGCAGGATTTTTATCGTTCTGGAAGCATTCAAGAACGTGCTGAAGAACTAAATGCATTAATTAGAAATCCGAATGTTACATGCATCATGTCAACAATTGGCGGGATGAATTCAAATTCTCTTTTACCTTATATTGATTACAAAGCATTGAAAGAAAATCCAAAAATTATGATTGGGTATTCAGACACTACAGCTTTACTACTTGGAATCTATGCAAAAACAGGCATTACTACATTTTATGGACCAGCACTTGTTCCTTCTTTTGGTGAATTCGAACCTTTTGTAAACTCTACTTATACATACTTTGCAGAAGCTTTAATGGAAGAACAAGAAATTTCTTACAAGGTAAAGAAACCTTTATTTTGGACAGATGACTTTATAAACTGGGAAGAAAAAACAAAGGACAAAGAACTAAGAAAAAACGAGTGGATTTGTGTAAATGGCGGAAAAACAACTGGAAGACTAATTGGCGGCAACTTAAATACAATACAAGGTATATGGGGTAGCCCATTTATGCCTTGTATTAAAGAAGGAGATATTCTCTTTATTGAAGATAGCTCCAAAGATGCAGCTACCATTGAAAGAAGTTTTTCATTACTTAAAATTAACGGTGTATTTGATAAAGTTTCAGGAATCATTCTTGGAAAACATGAGCAATTCGATGATTGTGGTACAAATCGTAAACCATATGAAATATTACTAGAAGTCCTAGAGAATCGTAAATTGCCATTTCTTGCAGACTTTGATTGTTGCCATACCCATCCGATGATGACGATGCCAATTGGTGTTCAAGTAGAGCTGGATGCAACAAATAAGGAACTACGTATTCTTGAACAATGGAAAAATTAATATTTACATTCAATGATTCTATGAACATCTTTATTTTCATTATGAAAGTAAGAAACGAGTGGCTTTCAGTATAAAAGCCACTCATTTCTTTACTGTCCTAAATTTTGAACCTTATCTTTTAAATCCTGAAATTGTTGAACTGTCTGCATAAGCTCTGAGTTTTTAAATTGTTCTACATCCATTTTCCCTTCTTCTATCTTTTTCATGGTTGTATCAATTAATGCATTTAATTTTTCGTTATATCCAACAATTTGCTGATGGATGTCCTTCGCTACATCCGGGGGTGTCAATTCATTAAAAGCTGGGATATCCTTTTGAATGTCTCCGAGCTTAGTCTCTAATTCTTTTCGAGCAGCACTATCATTGATTGCTTTTTCTACTAATCCCGGCGCTTCATTTGCAAACGCACTCACTTTATTAACATAGTCTGTCGCCTTTTGAGCATAATCAATTGAATTCTTACCCTCTTCAATCATAGAGCAGCCCATTAAACCGATTGTAATTAAAAACACAAGTAATATCGTCTTTTTCAACTTCATTTTTTACCTCCTAGCTGAATACTAACCTATTGTTTCTTCTATTATATTTATAAACACTTATCCCTTTCGTTATACTGTCATTCTAAAATACTAGCTACTTCATTTTCATTTTCATTACCTCAACTTATATATTCTAGCAGGACTTTTCAATTTCCTTTTCATAATCAATTTTGAAAAACATATGGGGTTTTCATGGAACGAATTTCATATACAACAAGCTCTTTTGTTGATTTTTCTCTAGCTGTTAACACTCCTTGATTTCCATAATTGTGTTTCTAATAGTAGTATTTCTCCCATTCCATCTATTAGTAATACGGTATAACCTGTTAACGATTCAGAAATCGTACCTTCTACTACATCACACTCTTTCATGCTACCTACTGTTAGTACATAGTTTTTCAGAAACTCCTTCATTTCTTTACTTGTCGCAGTGCCCATTTCAAATTTGTATACATCCGAAAAAAGACATACTTAAGATACAATTAAGTATGTCGATTCCTTTATAATAACGTTTACTTCCCTACATATCCTATAACTGTTACAAGTTCTGATTCTATATGTACACCGATAATTTCCTCAATAATATTTGTGTATCCTTCCCCTATAGGCGCTCCATATTGTAAGGAAATTTCTTTTTTCTTATAAACTGACTGAGGTATAGTCAAAATGAATTTCCTAAGATCTCTTTCATCCACAGGTTCCATAATTAAAACTATGCCTTCTTCCTCAAACATACAATCATCCTTTCACATACATTCCTAATATGGCTCAGTATTGCCTTTACCTGCTGAGTTCTAAACCCCTTTACAAATAGTACGATACTCTTCATTCGATAAAGTGAAACTTTAATCAGTGGGGGTTTTCTTCATCCCCCACTGATTATTAGCCCTCATCAATCGGGCTTTTACGGGCAGTAATACTCCCACCTAGCTTCTTTGTATTCACTGAATCTTGAGGTGGGAGTATTACTGCCCGTTAATGCGGGATAAAACGCCCATTTCCCATAGTCATACTAATCACTCATCTAAAAATCTCCAAAATAAAAAGCACAAACCTTGAAACATCAAGAATTTGTACTTTTATTACATACGATTTCACATTCCTTTATCCATCTCATAAGGTGATATCTTCATCAACGGAAGGTTCCACCGCTGATGGCTAACTTTCACCTATCTTCCACATTTCTCTCTAAATCTCAAGGGCGGAGTTTCATGTACTATGCTCAACTTCCTTACTTTTCTCTGCCCCCTTCTTTTTTGTTATACTTCTTATTTTTTTAACCGTACCAGTTAACCCTGTTGGAAATCCTAATAACACAATAATATATAGTAACCCAAGAAAGATCGTCCATCGTTCAAAGATTGGATACTGCGTCGCAAGTTCTGATAAATAATACTTTAGAGATTCAATCATCCCGGCACCAGCGATTGCTCCAACTAATGTCCCAACTCCCCCAATCATTGTCATTAACAGAGCATTTAAAGTCATTTCAATTGAAAAAACAGTTGTATTCACAAAGCGTAATGTGATAACAAATAAACCACCGCTAAGCGCTGCTACTACTCCCGCAACTACGCTCGCAATAATTTTATAGTGGAGAATTTTATATCCAAGTGCTTCTACACGTTGCTCATTTTGCGAAATTGCCTTTAACACTTTTCCAATAGAAGATTGTGTAAATACGTGAAGCAATAGAAAGATGACGACTAAACATATGAGTGTAATATAGTAAAATGTGAAACGGTCACGAAACATATCAGGTACACGGAATGTAAAGCCATCTCCTCCATGTGTGAAAGACCGCCATTTTTCAGCAAGTACGAAGAATAGTTGGGAAATCGCAAGTGTTAACATTGCATAAAAATGACTTTTTAATCGTAAAGAAAGCATACCGATTATATAACTGATTATCGCTGATAGTACAACAGCTATCCCAATACCGATTAAAAAGCTTGCTATAGAAACCTCTTGTCGATCTAGTAAGAGTGCAACACAATAAGCACCTATTCCAAAAAACATACAATGACCGAATGAAACAATTCCTGTATATCCAAGAAGAATATCAAAACTCATTGCAAATATAGCAAAGATGAAAATTTGTGTAAACAAAATGAGTAAGCTCCGTGAATCATTTACGAAAGGGAATACACTTAAACAAATCAATACAACTAGTCCAAAATATATCCCGGCCCGATTAAATGTATTATTCACCTTTTCACCCCTTTTCACCAACGAGCCCCGTTGGCTTGACTACCAAGAAAAACAACAACATTAACATATTTATTGCGAGTGATAAATCAGGTAAATAATAAGCCGTAAACGCTCCAGCCAATCCAACAATTAAAGACGCAATCGCTGAACCTTGCACGCTTCCCAATCCTCCGATAATGACAACAATAAAAGCTAAAATTGCATACTGCATACCCATTTCAGCGAAAATAACTCCTGAATATGGGGCAAGGAGAAATCCCCCTAACGCGGCCATTCCAGCCCCTAATAAAAAGACAAATGAAAATATCGCCTTTATGTTAATACCAAGAGCTTGAACCATCTCCTTATCTATTACACCCGCACGAATCATAAGACCAATTTTTGTTTTACGTAGTAACAACATCAGGCCAATATAAATAAGTACCCCAACAATAATAACAAACAATCGATACTTTATTAATATAATTCCATCGAATGTCAAGCTTCCTTGTAACCATGTTGGTAATTTAGCACTAATTGGATTCGGTCCCCAAAATACTTTTATACATTCACTAAGTACAAGCATTCCACCAAGTGTAACGAGAAGCTGACGAACATGATTTCCATAAACAGGACGAATAAGGAATCTTTCTAAAACGAAACCAAGAAACATTCCTATCAAAATCGCACCTATTAATGCAAGTACATAGCTACCCGTCATATTGAATAACCAAACCCCTGTAAAAGCTCCCCATGCAAACAATCCACCATGGGCAAAATTGAGCACACTCATTAAACCAAAAATAAGTGAAAGTCCCGATGCTAATAAGAAAATAAGCATACCTGTTGAGACGCCATTTACAAATAAGTTAACTAACACATCCACGTTCCATACCTCCTCCGTATCAATGTTAAGAAATCCCTAGATACTTATGACATGTTTCCTTATCTTCTTTCAGTTCATTCATTGGACCGTTATGCACGATTTTTCCATTGTCCATAATGTAAAAATAATTACCTATCTGGCTTGCCATCATAAAGTTTTGTTCTACAAGCAAAACAGTCGTTTTCTCTTTCATTTTCAAAATAGCCGACATTAACTTTTCAATCATAATCGGCGCTAATCCTTTACTTGGCTCATCAATTAATAGCAATCCATCACTATTAATGAACGCTCTTGAAATCGCCAGCATTTGCTTTTGTCCTCCGCTCAACAGCCCACTTTTTTTATTCCAATATTGTTTTAAATCTGGAAATAAATCGAGCATCCATTCTACCTTTTCTGCATATTCTATCCCTTTCTTTACTCCAGCGAGAGCAAATGTTTCTTCTACCGTTAAATTATGAAAGATCCCTTGATTTTCTGGCACATAGCCCATTCCTTTTCGCGAAATCAGATGAGTAGATAGACCATTTACTTTCTCATCACAATAATAAATTTCTCCATTAGAAATCCGATTAAACCCCATAATTGAACGTAAAGTCGTTGTTTTTCCAGCCCCATTTCTTCCGAACAATACGGTGATTGTTCCTTTCTCAACCATAAAAGAAACACCTTGCAAAATATGAAACTGATCCAAATACGTTTCTATATTATCCACTTTTAATAGTGTCACCGTATAATCCCCCTAAGTATGCCGTTTGTACACGTTCATCCTTCATAATCTCTTCTGGTAACCCTTCGGCCAATAACTCGCCATGAAATAGTACAATTAAATGATCTGATAAATGTAGAACCATATCCATTTTGTGTTCAATAAGTACAATTGTATTCTCACGATTTTTCTTTATATTCTCTATCACTTGAAGAATAGCTGGGACTTCCTCAACAGAGATACCCGCTGTTGGTTCATCAAGTAGCAATACATCTGTTCTGAGCGCTAGCAGCATGGCCAGTTCTAATTTTCTCTTTTCCCCATGTGCTAAATCTTTCGCTAGCACTTCTTCTTTTTCGTGAAGCAATACTGTCTTCAAAAGACGTCTCGCCTCCCCCATCTGCTGCTTGAATCGTGAGAAGTTTGGAAAAAAACTATAATAATCTTGAACAAACGACTGTACACTTAAGCGTACATTTTCAATCACTGTTAATTCCGGAAAAATATTTGTAAGCTGGAAAGAGCGCCCCATACCAAGGCGGGTTCGCACTGGAATCGATAACTTTGTAATGTCACGTTCTTTAAAATAAATCTCACCTTTTGTTGGAGAAATCTGTCCACTTAACAAGTTAAATAGAGTTGTCTTCCCTGCTCCGTTGGGTCCAATAATAGAAATAAGTTTTCCTTTTGGTATCATCAAATTTACGTCTTTAATGACATGATGTTCTCCAAATGAGACACAAAGATTTCTAGTCTCTAACAAGTTCCTCACTCTATACCCTCCTCAAAAAATTCATATTTTCAGGGTGAAAAAGAGAAGTTGATGTAAAGAGAGATAACCTCCTCTCTTTACATCTTTTAATTCCGGGATATTCAATCTATTTATTTTGAATTGGTGGCTCTGTTTCTTTCATTGTTAATTCTCGCTCTAGAACAGGTACTGGATAATCAACACCCTCTTGTTTTTGTAACATTATAGAATAAAGCGCTTGCAAAGCTTGATGGTCTTTCTCTCTAAATTTCATTTTTCCTTTTGGTGTCTCAAATTCCATTCCTTCCATTTTCTTAATAAGCACATCAACATCTGTATCGCCTTTTGTTTTCTTTAACCCTTCAACGATGGAAATTGCCGCTGACATTCCTCCAGCTGTAAACAAATCTGGAACTGTTCCATTGAAACGTTTCTTATGTTCTCCCACTAGCCAATCGTTCACTTTATTTTTCGGAAGTGTATGATAATACACTGAAAATCCTTGCATGCCTACTAATGCATCCATCGTCTTTAATGCTGGTATATCCGGTGCCCCCGTTGAAATCTTAATCCCTTGCGCTTCTACATTCATATCTTTTAATTGCTTCCATGGTGAATTCGCACCAGCCCAAACAACAAATAAATAATCTGGTTTTGAACTAATGATGTTTTGAATATTTGCAGTAAAATCAGTAGAATTCGTATCAGCATATTGTTCATTTACAATATTTGCCCCTAGCTTCTTCGCTCCCGCTTTAAATGCAGCAATTCCTTCACGACCAAAGGCGTTATCTGGAGCAAATGTTGCAATCTTTACATCTTTCTTAGCGATGGATGCAGCACCAGCAATTGCATCTTGAGATGAATTTCTGCCTGTTCTAAAAATATATTTATTCCAGTTCTTCCCCGTAATACTATCTGCAACCGCAGGTTCAACAATCATTATTTTTTCATATTCTTCCGCTAGTGGTAACACTGCTAATGTATCACTTGAACTCGAAGATCCAACAAGAAAATCAACCTTGTCTTCCTCTAATAGTTTCGTAGCTTTTTTAACTGCTACATCCGCTTTTGTTTCCGTATCTTCTACAACAAACTTAATCTTCTTCCCTTCTACTTTCCCTGTTCCGCCTGTTGCGTAATCTAGCCCTAGTTCAAATCCGTTTACCGTTTGTTTCCCATATGATTCAAGCGGTCCTGTTAACGAAGCAAGAACACCTACCTTAATGGTCTTCTCATCATCTGTACTTGCTTTCTCCCCTGAACATCCTGCTGTTACTAACAATGAACCAAGAATACATCCCGTAAACACCATTTTTAGCCACTTACGTTTTTTTGCTGACATTGTGATCCTCCCCATACTTTACTTTCTGATAGAATCAAATACACCAAAGTAACCATCCGTAATCATGACTTTTTGTTTTTAACAATGTGAACTATGTTGTCAATAGAAATTTCTCGAAGTACCTCTACATTCGCCAGACATTTCCAAATCCCTTCCAATACATTTGTAAATATTCATACGATTATATGAATTATACATATCATTCCTTGAGCAAATACATTTAAATAACTGTGCTCTTCCTCTAATATATTAGCCCACAAAAAAAGACTAACTTCCAAAATGAATTAGTCTTTTCCACCAAGCACACTACTCTTAAGACTCTTTACGTAAAAAGTCTACTATTGCACGATAAACAGCATACATTTCGTAGTGATGTTTTTCAAAACTAGGATCAGCACTTGTTCTCACAATAACAAGGTTTTCTGGTTGGTTTATATAAATATTCTGACCCCAAATTCCTATAGCAAGAAATTCTCCGACTATATAATCTGGTCCAGGAGTCCACCATTGATACTGATAATTATCAGTGAAATGAGATTGATTATCTTTCAGTAGATTATACCTTTCAGGTATTGTTGATTCTCGAATCCACTCTTGAGAAATAATCTGTTTCCCCTTCCAATTTCCATTCTGTAAGTAGAGTAATCCAAATCTAGCAAAATCTCTCAACGTAGCATTCAAGAAAGAATAAGGTATCATGCTCCCATCACTACCTATATTCCAAAATGCATGGGACTCCATTCCAAGCGGTCCCCATATTTTCTCTTGTAAATATTGTGCTAAATTCCGTCCAGTTGCTTTTGCAATCAGCATGCCTAACACTTGCGCATCTATACTTTTATAAGAAAATTCCCTAGAAAATTCTTTATACTTAAATTGATTTATATACTCATTCACACTCTTACTTGCAGTCAATGACGCTTGCATCAGCATATAAAAATCTGATGACAAATTATGATAATCTTCATTAAAATAAATACCAGAACACATCTGTAGACATTCCTTAATAGAAACATTCTTATATCCCGAGTTCTTTAACTCTGGCAAATAAGCAATGATTGGATCCTTTACTGATTTAATATCCCCTTCATCAATTGCTATACCTACTAAAGCAGATAAAAAAGATTTTGCTACAGACCATGAAGTATTAAGAGATTTACACGTATTTCCATGAAAGTATCGCTCATTTACAACTTTATGATCTTTCATAATGAAAAGGCCTGTCGCCATCGTGTTTTTAAGAAACTCATCAAGAGTTGATTGTTTTCCATTATAGCTGTACGTAACATTCATATCCTTCAAATCATAATCAAATCGAGAAATATGTCCTTTACGTTTCACCTTTTGGGCTGGGTATACTTTAGAAAGATTACGGAAGTTTTCAATTGTTTTTTTCTTATCAAATAGTATATGAAAATCCACAAAACGCTTCTTATTTGTAGTATTCTTATTCCTTAAATTTAGTAAATCGTTTAAACCAACGGCTATTGAAGCTGGAATCATAATAGTTCTTTTAAAACTATACTTCTTATTCATCTTATTCTCCTTGGATCAAAACATATTACTTTCAACCTTCTTAACCTATACTTAAAAAAACTCATATTCACCCTAATAATGTCAATTATGAACAACACAGAAAGATTACTCCCTAGCTAATTCTAATATAATTATAATCCACTTCAAAAACCCAAAGTATGCAGTGCGATTTATAGTTCATGTATGAATCTATTCATAAAGCTCTTAGCTGCTTTAGAATTGGCTCGGTACGGTATTGGCGTGGTTGCAGTAGCACTTCGAGCGTCATTATCGATACACCCATTATTCAATGGCTATAACGATTCATGGTTAATTGATATAATAAAAGCAACAGTAATAGGAAATAAATTAACTCAACCTGAGCAGATCGTAGATACTGTTTATCTTATTTCATGGGAAGTAGTAAATGTAATTAATGATAGAGTTGTTATGGTGGATGAAGGTTACGCTTCCTTTAAATAATATTAACTTTCCAATCACTATCATTTTTATACATGCAAAAGCAGCGTAGAATCTATAATTCTACGCTGTTTTTCTACATCAACACAAATTATGAAATCGAGTTACTCTCTAAACCACCTAATCCTTCTGCCAATTGTTTCTTATCTAAATTCTCACCAATCATCACAAGATTTGTGGGAAATCCGAAGTCCTGCTCCAGTAAAGTTGGTACACCAAATGAATATTGTAATAAGTGTGGATATTTATCCCCATGAAATTTCACAAATCCTTTTACACGATAAATCTCCTGTGGTAAATTTGAAAGCCATTCGTATAATTGATCTTGATCGATTGATTTTGTAAATTGATATGTCATCGTTTGTATATGTAAATGCTGCTTCATATGTAATGTTTCATGTTCTTCATTTTCTGTAAGTTCCACATCTTCTATATCCTCTAAAGATATATTACAATACTGTGTTTCATACAATTTCGCATGTTTATTAATTGCTGCTACTTCTTCTAAAACTTTTTTCTTCTCCTCATCTTTTAATAAATCTGATTTATTAATGAGGATATGACTTCCGTATTTGATTTGTTCATTTAAAAGTTGTTGAATATTTTTACTTAGTGTATCACGATTTAACCATCTCATCGCATCTAATACAACAACGATGGATTTCACGTCAAGATAAGGAGCTAAAATAGGTGACAGGCATGCATCTAATACTTCAATTGGGTGAGCAACTCCTGTTGTTTCTATATAAATTACATCTGGTCTCTCTTGTTGATATAAAGAATGTAACTGAATCTCAAGTTCATCTTTTAACGTGCAACAAATACAACCTTTTAAAAGTTCTCTTAAAATATTCTCTTTCCCTATAATATCTGTATCTACCGAGTATTCTCCTATTTCATTCATTAAAACAGCAACTTTTCGAGTTTTCTTCTTTTCTGCTAGTAGTAAATTTTGTAGCAATGTGGATTTCCCACTTCCTAAAAAACCACCTAGTATATGAATTTCTACTTTACTCATATGACCGACCATCCATTTCTATGCTTTTAATATACTTTAAAGCGTAATTATTACGATTTATATTTATTATTTTATTAAAATAAATGCAATTTGTAAACAAAACACTCCGATTGTTTTGTATTCCTATATATATTTCGGATCTTCTGTCTTCATAAGCCCATTATGAATAATATAAATTATCTGTTCCATTGTTAATGGATTCGGCATCCGAAGTTTCTTCTTTTAATAAGGATTACATTCAAGAAAAGATGCCCCTGTTTCATTCCCTATGATTCACAACTATATAAACGGATTTATTTTCAAATACTTGAATATCTTTTGTGAAATGGAATAAACTAGGTTAGAATCTGTAGAAGTAAGACCTGTTTTTTCTTACATATCAAAATTACTGAAATAGTGAGGAATTGTCATATGAAAAAAGGTATTAACCGTGTTGTATTAGTAGGAACCGGCGCAGTAGGATGCAGCTATGCCTACTGCATGATTAACCAAGGTGTTGCAGAAGAATTTGTTCTCGTTGATGTAAACGAAGCAAAAGCAGAAGGAGAAGCTATGGACTTGAGTCATGCAGTTCCCTTTGCTCCAGCACCAACAAGAGTTTGGAAAGGTAGCTATGAAGATTGTAAAGATGCGGATCTTGTTGTAATTACTGCTGGTTTACCACAAAAACCAGGTGAAACACGCTTAGACTTAGTTGAAAAAAACACTAAAATCTTTAAACAAATTGTTCGTAGCATTATGGATAGCGGATTTGATGGCATCTTCTTAATCGCTACAAACCCTGTAGATATTTTAACTTACGTAACTTGGAAAGAATCTGGATTACCAAAAGAACGTGTAATTGGCTCTGGTACAACTCTAGATTCTGCTCGTTTCCGCTATATGCTAGGAGAATATTTCAATATTGACTCTCACAATATTCATGCTTACATCATCGGTGAACATGGTGATACAGAACTTCCAGTTTGGAGCCACGTATCAATCGGAATTCAAAAACTACAAACGATTCTTGAAAAAGATAATGACCTTAATCAAAAAGGTTTAGATGAAATCTTTATAAATGTTCGCGATGCTGCTTATCACATCATTGAACGAAAAGGTGCAACATACTACGGAATCGGTATGTCCCTTTTACGTGTAACAAAAGCAATCCTAAATGATGAAAATAGCGTATTAACTGTATCTGCATATCTTGAAGGTCAATATGGACAAAAAGATGTTTATATCGGTGTTCCCGCAGTCTTGAATCGTCAAGGTGTTCGTGAAATTTTAGAAGTTGAATTAAGTGAAGATGAAGAATTAAAGTTCGATCACTCTGTTCAAGTACTAAAAGAAACAATGGCTCCTATACTGTAAAATACATGCTACTTATGCCCTTACAAAAAAAGCAATCCAAAATACTTGGATTGCTTTTTGCATAGCTTAAAAATTCATTCCGTATTTAGATCCGATTTCTCTCCATCGTGCACTTCAAGCACATCAAGTAAAAAGATAAAGATTGGAATTCCAATAATGAGTCCCCATATTCCTAAAAAATGCTCTGAAAAGATAAGAACCATAAACGTATAAAAAATGGGTAAATTCGTTTTTGCGGACATAAGTTTCGGATTTAAGAAGTAACTTTCAATTGCATGAATAACTGCAATAAAAATTAATATGTATACGACATATGCAATTCCACCAATATTATACGCAATGATACAAAGTGGAAATAGTGAAATAATAACACCTGCAACAGGAATTAAACCAAGCAAGAATATCATAACCGCTAATACAAGTAGCTGCGGGAAACCTAAAAATACTAGTGCAATGACAGAAAGAATACAGTTTACAACGGCAATTAAAAACTGTGCCTCAATGACTTTTCCAAATGAACGCGCAAATTTCTGACCAAAATATGCAATTTCCTTATAAAAAATACTAAGTTTACTATCCTCAAATTTTGAAGTAAAAACAATGATACGCTCTTTTTCTAATAAGAAAAATAAACTTAAAATAAGGGAAAGTAAAATTTGCAAACTTAACTTTCCAATATTCGCCAAAGATTGATAAATAACATCCACACCTTGTTCAATATATTTTGATACTTCCATCTGATTAATTACAGAAAACACATATCTTATCATTTCGTTATCAGGGGGATTTTTAAAAAACAATTTGAACTGGTAAATCAATTGTGAAATTTGTATCGTTAATACAGGTAAATATTTATATAACGTAGTAACAATAAACGTAACTACAACAATGTATAAAAAGGCGATAATCACTTTCCTATTTATCCGTACAAAACGACTAAGTTTTTCAGAAATAAATCTTTGAAAGCGATCCATTAGAAACGTAAGGATAAAGGTAATCAATATTAAATTAATCATACTTTTTAGCCCGTATAATATAAGGGCTAAAATGACTAATATAAGAAGCCTCTGAACCCCTCTACTTTGAAAGAAATTTTTCATTTGAATCATTAAGTCTCACTCTCCCCCTTCGACGGATGGAAATTCCATATATTCATGAAAGTACTAACCGTTTATTCGTTACTATATTAAGACATTTTATGAACTTCTAAAGACAATCTTTCTCACTAATTTGAAAGTATCCTCTTTTTCTTTTTAATTGTCTTATTTTCTTAATCCATTTCGAGGGGGATAACTATATCAATATGAACAGTACGTCACAAAATCCAGTCGTTTTTCATTTGTTCGTGTTACTACTCATATACACATCCTATTCAAAATACAGGACTAACTAGGCTATAAAATATAGCTTTCATGGACAATCATCTCCCTCGCTTTTCTCTAAAGTTTGAAGTGACGAGACTTACTGCTTACGAATAGCCGATTAACGTATTTATTTGTAGCTACTATGTCTTTCCTTATTTCTGCTTCATCCGCTTCGCTAATAATTCCTTTACTTGATTATACGTTAGCCCGGAATTTTTATTTAAGCGTTTTACTTCATCAATATCAGTGCCTACAACTGTATATTTCTTCTTTTTATTCATCACGACACATCCTTTTATAAAATTCTACTAAGTCGAGCACATATTATTTGTTATATTTCTTCCCTAAACTAAGAATTCATACTCGTGAAATCCTAACTGCTAAAATCATTGCATGAAAAAAAGAAGCTATTTGGCTAATAGCTTCTTTTTCTACTATATATATTTTCCATCTTAATAAAATTTCACTACATCTTCAGTAGGTAAGAACGTTCTTTCACCCGGTTGTTCATTCGGTTCACCAAATGGCATTTGTGCTACTAAGCTCCATTCTGCTGGAATATCCCATGTTTCTTTCACTTCAGCATCCACAATTGGATTGTAATGTTGTAATGACGCTCCGATTCCTTCTGCAGACAATGACATCCAAACCGCATATTGTAACATCGCACTTCCTTGGTGAGACCAATATGGGAACTGCTCTTTATATAAAGGTGCATTTTCTTGCATTTGTTTTACAGTTGCTTGATTTTCAAAGAATAATACTGTTCCTATCCCGTCACGGAAACCTTTTAGTCTTTCTACAGTTGCTTCAAAATTTTCTGCTGGCACGCGTGTTTTAAGTGTTTCTTTTACGATATCCCAGAACTTTTCATGCTCTGCATCCATTAATACAACCATACGACCACTTTGCATATTGAAAGATGATGGTGCATGTAAAGCTGTCTTTAAAACATCTTGGATTCTTTCTTTTGTGATCATAGCATTTTTTGTTACTTTACGGATTGAACGACGGTTTACGATTGCTTCTTTTAAATTTGTTGTAGTTACTGACATGTTAATTCCTCCAAGTATATAAGTTGTATAATTTATATAAACAAATAGATTTGATTCTTCAATTGAAGATAAGTATTAGCAATATCCATCAGTTGTACATTGCATTCCATCAAATGAATTTGTTTTTTCCTTTTGTATTTCTTTATCAATTACTCTTTCTAACATTTCCTTACTAGCAAGTCCTTGAATCACTTCTTCCCCAATCATTACAGTTGGAACAGCCATAATATTTGCTTCATCGTATGCATGTTGGATTGCTTGTTGGTGCTTCTCTTTATATTTACGAGTTACTAAAGCTTCTTTAAATTCAGCTTCAGTAAGACCCACTTCACCTGCTAATTTTGTTAGTACATCTATCTCTTCAATATTTTGTTCCTCCTGAAAAAATGCTGTGAACACTCGATGATGAAAAGCATTTTCCAAGCCATGTTCCTTTGCAAATTGATATCCCTCAAACGCTAAATGCGTATATGGATGAGGAGAAACACGTGGTAAACGCATCTCAACTCCTAATTTTTTCGCAGTAGGAAGAATAAAAGAATCCCAAGAACTTAATTTATCCGGCTCTTGCCACGGATCAATTTTTAAATATGGACTTGGACGTAATTCAAATGGCATCCATTCAATTTCTACATCTTTTTCCTTAGCTACTTCATCCAATGGGCCCTTTGCTAAAAAACAAAATGGACAAATAAAATCAGAGTATACTTTCATTTTTACAGTCATGTTATTACACCTTACTTTCTTTTAATTTTATAAGATGTAACAAATTAAGTTACATCAATGAGAAAAAAATATGCATTCTCTTTTTATCGAGCTTTGCATTTTTCAAGCATTCATTTTCTCTTGTAGCGATTCAAACAAATGCCCCATCGTGATATTTTTTAAAACTTCTTCCATTGCAGATTGCGCTTGAACTAAAATTACTTCTAATACGGCTTGAATATTTGCTCCAATAGGACAATCTGGATTGGGTTGTTCATGAATATGGAATAACTTATCTTCCTCAACTACATTTACTGCATGATACACATCTAATAATGTAATTTCATTGAAATCCTTTAATAATCCAGCCCCACCTGGCCCTCGATTTACATAAACAAACTTAGCCTGTTTTAAGTAAGACATTATTTTTCGAATTACAACCGGATTTGTATTTACACTCTCAGCCATAAATTCCGAAGTACAAATAGAAGATGGATTATTTTTCAAAATTGATAACATATGAATAGCTATAGAAAAGCGGCTACTAATTTTCATCGTGATCACCACCTTGATGTAATCATCATAGTTACAACTCGAAAATAAGTCAATCCTTTTTATAGATTTTATTTGAACATTATTATAGTTAAAAACAAATAAGCATCTCATTATCATATATGAGACGCTCTTTATCATTCTGCGAATAGCCCTTGGAACTCTTCAATAAATAGTTGAACAGCTAGTGAAGATTCCTTGAATGAAGGAACAGCTAAAGCAATTTCTCTCCATACTTGAGGTGCTAATTCTCTCGTTTTCACATTTGGAGGTAAATTCGTTAAAGATAATTCAGCTAATATCGCTAAACCTAACCCCTCTTGGATCATATTTAAAGACGTTGTAACAGTAGACACCGCATACTCAACCCGAAGTGGTACGCCCGCTTGTTTAAACATATCAATAATTGGCGGTTCGTATCCTCCCTTAAATAAAATAATTGGTTCATTTTCTAAATCACTTATTGTAATAGCTTCTTTTTCACAAAGAGGGTGATCATCACGCAGGACAACAACCATTTCTCCCTTCGTTAACGGCACAATCTCCATTTCTTTATTGGGCAAAATAACAATTCCAACATCAATTACACGTGATAATAGCAACTCTTCCACTTCTTTAAGAGTTCCTTCATAGAGAACCAGCTCTAAATTCGGATATTTTTCACGAAAGATATTAATCATTTTAGGCAAAAAATATGCTGATGCACTTGGAAAACTTCCGATTCGAATTGTACCAACTTCATGCCCTTTCTCCATCGCTACTTCTTGTTCTACTTTCTCAACACCATTTAAAATTTCTCGAAAATGAACTAAAATACGATTTCCTACATCAGTGAGAATCAAACCTTTTCGTTTATCACGTATGATAAGTGTCACACCTAATTCCGATTCTACACTAGAAATAGCATGGCTGACAGCTGGTTGTGTCATGTTCAAAACTCCAGCCGCCTTCGTAAAACTTCCCAGTTCAACTACTTTTATAAAAACTTGAAGTTGTGTAATGGTCATAACAAATTACTTATACTCCTTATAAAAAAGATTCATTTTATTTATCATGTTCAATATCATATCATAGTGAAATGAAATACAACAAGGAGGTACTATTGTGACGCAGCTTTCGCGAACAAAAACGGCCATAATCCTCTCATTTCTCGTTCTTATGTGGGGAATTAATTGGCCTTTATCTAAATTCGCTCTGCATTATACGCCACCCGTATTATTTGCAGGAGTTAGAACATTAATAGGTGGATTGATTCTACTTATTTTCGCATTACCAAAATACAAACAACTAAATCTAAAAGAAACTTGGCATTTATACTTTATTTCAGCTCTACTCAACATTATTTTATTTTACGGACTACAAACCGTAGGGCTTCAGTATATGCCCGCTGGACTCTTTTCCGCTATTGTATTTCTTCAGCCTGTCTTACTTGGAATTTTCTCTTGGATTTGGCTGGAAGAAGCAATGTATGGCTTGAAAATTTTTGGTCTTATTCTTGGATTTACGGGTGTTGCCGTTATTAGCTCTAGTAGCTTAACTGGACATATTTCTGTCATCGGCATCTTACTTGCTTTAGGATGTGCAATTGGATGGGCGCTTGGTACAGTGTTTATCAAAAAAACTGGAAACCGTGTAAACGCAATTTGGATGGTGACACTTCAACTTATTATCGGAGGATTTTGCTTAATTGGCTTTGGTTCAAAATTTGAAAGCTGGTCCAGCATCGCTTGGAGCATACCATTTGTAATCGTACTACTATTCATCTCAATCTTTGTTATCGCAATGGGCTGGCTTGCTTATTTTACACTTGTCGGAGCTGGAGAAGCAAGTAAAGTTGGTGCCTATACATTTCTTATTCCACTTATCGCAATTATTATAAGTTCTATTTTCCTACATGAGGCGATTACAATTAGCTTATTTGTTGGCCTTCTATTTATTGTCGTAAGCATTTGTTTTGTAAATATAAAACCGAAATCGCTCATCATGAAACTGGATAGGCTACACTGAACTAGACAAAAAAACTAAGGCCAAGTAGATTACAACTAATATATTTGAGCCCTGTTCAGTACAGGCAGGAACACCTAAAAAAAATTGTCTAGTTTCGTGTTGACATACCACACGTATTTTATAGCAAAAGAAGAGGATTCATTTTGAGTAAAGTTTAATCAAAATGAATCCTCTTGTTGTACCTTCATACAACAAAAAAACACCCTATTATTTGTGTGATAAGGAAGTTTTTTATTAGATTTAGTAGCCGGTTGTAATTTTAATTATATTCCTGTTTTAATGTTCTAAATGCAAATGCACCTGAAATGATTTGTAAAACCACTGGAAGAAATAATATAAATAATCCTAAAAACAATGAAATTATACTTAATACAATCATACAAATACCATAAGTTTTATTATTTATTTTATTAACACAACAAGCTAATACTAATAGGCCTATTTGAATAATTAAGGCGATGCTAGAAGTAATGATAATATATTCTTCAATACCTCCAGAACTAGTGTGAGAACTAGTGTAGGAAATACTACCAATTACAATAAATAAAGAAAGTAAGAGTCCTAAGATTCCTCCGATTAAGCCGATTACAAATTCTACAGTGCGTTTCAAATTACAATACCATCCTTCAAAAATATTATTTAAATTAATCCTTATATATATTTACCATTATTTCGTAATAACTAAATGTCTTAATGAGATTCTTGCTTTAAAGATCGAAATGCAAATCCACCAGAAATAATTTGAAGAATTATTGGAATAAGTAAAAGGAGTAATGACATAACCAATGTTACTAATGGGAGTAATATCATACAAAGTCCATAGGCTATATTGTTAACCTTATTTACTGAACATGCTAAAACTAACAGCCCTATTTGAATAATTAATAAAATAGAATAATAAGTTAAAAGTTTATAATCAATATAACCATCCATAGCAGTTATAGCTATCATCAATATAATAAAAGAACCTATAACTCCAAAAATACCACCAATTAAACCTAGTATAAATTCAGGTGTTCTTTTCAATTCTAATACCTCCCTAACTATTAATATATTATGTATTTAATGTCCATTTATCTATATTATCAAATATAATTTGGAAAAACTATGCATAAATGTATTTGGTTTAATAAATAATTGTGCACTGAGGAGACAAAGAACGAGTTAAAAGATATGTTAGAGGACTCTCTAAACAGAAAACTTTAACAAAATATAGATTTGATATGTAAGGGAACTTCGGCTCTATTTTTATTTCCCTCCGACAGGATATGACAAAATAGCGTTATTACATTTGCTATGATGAGGTGTGAAATCTTACGTTTTATATATTCGGAGGGAACAAATATGTTTAAGAAAATGAGTACAATCGCTTTAGGAAGCGCTTTAGCATTTAGTTTAGCTGCTTGTGACGATTCCACAAATAAAGCTACTACAAACACAAATGACAAACCAAAACAAGAAGAACCGAAAAAAGGAGAGAAAAAGAAAATTACTGCTGCTGATGTAGATGCAATCAAAACTGGAGATTCTTCAACTGGTGAAGGCGGAGATACATACGAAGATTTAGTTACGAAATTCGGTGAACCTAATACAAAAGGGTACAGTTCATAACACCTTTTTGTTTTTTAATCAATATTATTCAACCTACTCTATCTAATCGACGCGTTACTACAGTATGTGTTGTCGCGATTGTCCAGGCTTCTAAACTTGCTGCCGTGACACCTTTTATCACACTTCATATACAAATTATTGTTCCTCTGGGTAATCACAATATTCGATAATTGTCCCCTCTGTATCTGCTGGATTGAGGTAAATTAATCTTCTACCATGCTTGTTTATACGGAGTGTATGCTCCAACGTTCGAATTCCTTGTTGTTTTAATTCTTCTAAAGCTTGATCCAAATTATCTACACGATAAGCAATGTGATGTACACCTTTTCCTTTTTGCTTTATAAACCTTGCAATTGGCGAAGTTGTATTATTCGTCGGCGCAAGTAACTCAATTCTATCTCCGTTCACTTCAAGAATAGCCACTTCACTCTCAACACCTATCGCTTCACTTATGTAACGATCTATTAATGTTCCTGATAAGACTTTTTCATAAAAACGTATACTACTATCTATATCACGAACAGCAATACCAATATGATCAATTCTTTTATTCATTTCGTTTCTCCTAGTTTCATTTTACTTCTTTTATAAAAGATATCTAATCAAATTGCCATCTATGAATGATCCAGATCTCTATATTTATTATACATCTAAATTATTATAAAAACTCTCGCTATTCATCTCCTATAATAATAAAAAAGTTATAGAAACGAATTCTATAACTTTTTTTGGTACATATAACTACTTATTTACTCTCGCTACGTTAGAATGCATTTCACTTTTCATTCGTAAATAACTAATCCCATATCCAATAAGTCCACCAATAATAGCTGGGAAAATCCATCCGAGCCCTACTTCATGCATCGGAAGAATTTGAGCGAACAGCTGATTAACTACTTGAATATTTACTCCAGCTGCACCAAGTCCATCAAATAAACTTATAATAAATGTTACAAGTAAGCTTGCTTGATAAACTTCTGATCTCCCTTTAAATAATGGATGTAAAAACGTTAAGAAGATTAATACAATTGCTAATGGATATATAGCTGTTAATACAGGAACAGAAATAGCAATTAATTGTGTTAATCCTACATTCGCAACAATTGCACTAAACACAGATAACATAATCGCGATTTTTTTGTAAGACACTTTTGGAAATAGTTTATGGAAAAATGAAGAGCATGCTGAGACAAGCCCTACACTAGTCGTTAAACAAGCTACTGTAATCATTAGTCCTAACAGTATTCCGCCATATGAACCAAAGTAGTAATTTGAAACCTTCGCTAACACTGTTCCTCCATTATCTAAATGTCCAAACTTCGCTACACTTGAAGCTCCCATATAAGAAAGCGCTGTATAAATAATCGCTAATGTCGTTGCTGCAATAATTGTTGCTTTTGCACAAACGACCATAATTTGTTTTTTCGTCTTTGCACCTTTTTCTTTAATAGCATTAATGATAATAATGCCAAATACGAAAGATGCAAGCGTGTCCATTGTTAAGTATCCTTCTTGAAAACCTTTAAAGAATGCGTGAGATGTATAATTTTCAACAGGTGCTTGCATATCCCCTATTGGGTGAATAAAAGCAACGATTACTAAAATTCCAATGAACGTTAATTTGATTGGCGTCAAGATTTTTCCGACAATATCGACAATTTTCGCAGGATTGAGCGAAAAAAAACATGTAATACTAAAGAATATAATTGTAAAAATGATTAAAGGCATTGAACCAAAATTCTCTGTTAGAAAAGGTTTAACACCAATTTCAAAAGAAACATTACCCGTTCTCGGTATAGCAAACAAAGGACCAATTGCTAAATACAAAACTGTTGTAAACACAACTCCGAAAACAGGATGAACACGACTTGCCAGCGATTGTAAATCCTCTTTACCTGAAATTCCAAATGCTAATACACCAAGTAACGGTAGTCCAACTCCAGTCACTAAAAATCCTGCATTCGCTGACCAAACATTTGTTCCCGCTGATTGTCCAAGCATCGCAGGGAAAATTAAATTTCCTGCCCCAAAAAAGAGAGCAAACAACATTAATCCAATAACTACTATGAACGAAAATGGTACTTTGTTCGTCATCATAAAACCTCCATTAAAAATAACGTATCTCATTTCCAAATTTAACTAATTGAAGATTCTGAATATTTAACTTAAAAGTTAGATATTCTTTTCATTTATTATAGCCCCAAGGATAATATATTGCAATACTACTTTCGAACTTTTCTTTCATTTTTAGATATACAAATATTAATAGAGACTCAATTTTCCTATTATTATATAATTCCACATCAATATTTAAGAAGGTGTTGCGTATCATCACAACACCTTCCCTCTATCGTTATATAAACAGTTCTTTACTAATAAATAGCAAAATCAACATGTTTTCCAAGTAGTAAAGATTTTTTATCTTTTATTACAAAGCAACACTTATATCTTTTTAACAAATTCAGATTTTAATTTCATTGCTCCAAAACCATCAATTTTACAATCAATATCATGATCTCCATCAACTAAGCGGATACTCTTTACTTTTGTACCGATTTTTATAACTGATGAAGTTCCTTTTACTTTAAGATCTTTGATGACTGTTACAGAATCACCATCGTTTAGTACATTTCCATTTGCATCTTTGATTACCTTTGTATCTTTGATTACCTTTGTATCTTCACTATTTTCAGTTTCTGATTCTAAAGTCCACTCATGAGCACATTCTGGGCAAACGAAAAGATTCCCATCTTCATAAGTGTATTCTGAATTACATTTGGGACAATTTGGTAAATTAGACATATTTTATTTCCTCCACTTGTTATCATTCTAATATATATGAATTATTTTCAATTTCCTTTTTACGACTTCATAAGAAAAACACTTACGAAGTTAAACTGTTTCTTATCCATTTCTCAAACTTCTATTTTTATCGAATTTCTTTCAATTTCTTAATAATCATGTTTGGTGTCGCCCATTCATCGCGATCAAAATCAGAGATAGACACTTCAATGTTTAAACGTTCATGAAATTCTACTAATAAAGATACCGTACCAAAAGAATCTAAAATCCCTTCTTCAAATAATTGCACATCTGGGTTATCTTTTACGATATCATTTTCACATACTTCTTCTAAAATGTTTAATACTTGATCTTGAAATTCAGACATTATTTATTCTCCTTTATATCCATGATTTATAATACATTTCTTCTTAAAAATCTAGTGCATTAGCTTTATTATTTATTGTATTCCCTTCCTGGGATTGCTGAGAAAGCCCGGTACATTCACGAAAAGCGAAATGCTTACACCCTATACATTTTTTCGTATTTAAATGCTCTAGAGCGTAGTTAATCGCTTCTCCTGTATGATCAAAAAAGTTTTCTTCTCCAATCTCAGCGTATAATCCATTCTTGTCTAGAGTTGTTTTTAATTCTGATTGAACTCCCGAAATGAGAAGTACGCCACCTTGTTTTTTAAAATGCTGGACAATATTCCTAAAGTATGATTCTCCTGTTGTATCAATAAAAGGAACTTTTCCCATACGTAAAATTAAAACTTTAGGTTTATAATGAATGGTTGCTAAAATGTTTTGTTCAAACGTCTGAGCAGCGCCAAAAAATAATGGGCCTTCTATTGTATAAATACTAATTTGCGGACAATCATGAGCTTTACTTACCACATGTGGTAGCAATTTTTCGTTCTTTTTTGTGTGATCAGGAAGCACTTTAGATATAACGAGCATATTGCTCATACGTTTTGTAAACAAAATAATAGCTAAAATAAGACCGATTTCTACAGCAGTTGTCAAACTAGTAAATACAGTGAGTAAAAAAGTTACAAGTAATACAAGGGAATCCCCTGTCTTCATTTTCAGTATGTGAACAAAGTGTTTTTGCTCACTCATATTCCAAGCTACTACCATTAAAATGGGAGCCATACTAGCAAGAGGAATATGCGAAGCATATGGAGCTAACAATAGAAGCGTAAATAACACAAATCCCCCATGAATCACACCTGACATCGGAGATACGGCTCCACTTTTGATATTGGTTGCTGTGCGGGCAATCGCTCCAGTTGCAGGAATTCCTCCAAATAACGGTGTAACAATATTAGCAATACCCTGACCAAACAGTTCTTTATTACTGTTGTGTTTACTATTTGTCATACCATCTGCTACGACAGCAGATAAAAGGGATTCAATACCACCCAGCATTGCAATAACAAATGCTGGACCAATTAACTGTTGTATCCGCTCTAATGTAACTTCTGGTATACCAAAATGAGGAAGTGTATTTGGAATCGTACCATATGCTGTGCCAATAGTAGGTATATGCCCTGAGAAAAATACAGCAGCAATTATAGTTGAAATAACAACACCTACTAATGAACCAGGTACTTTTGGAAAAATCTTTGGTGTTATCAATATAACAAAAAGGCAAATCAAAGCAGTTATAATACTATAAAAATTGATGGTATCAATATGGATAAAGATTTCATTTAGATTTGCTATAAATGCCTCATGCTTTTTTATACCTGTTAGACCTAAAAAACTAGCAATTTGTCCCGTAAAGATACTAACAGCAATACCTGATGTAAAACCAATTGTTACAGGGCGCGGGATAAATTTAATTAAAGATCCTAGTTTAAAAATTCCCATAAGGCATAAGATAATTCCGGCTAATAAACCGGCCAGTAGTAAATTTTCATACCCATAGGTAATTACAATCCCTAAAAGAATTGGAACAAAAGCACCTGTAGGCCCTCCAATTTGATACTTTGAACCACCAAATAACGAAACGAGTATCCCGGCAATACATGTTGTATAAATTCCATACTCCGGCTTAACACCAGAAGCTATAGCAAAAGACATAGCAAGTGGAATCGCGACAACTCCGACAATCATTCCAGAAAGAAGATCCTTTTGAAAATGTCCTAATGAATATCCTTCAAACCTTCCTGTAAATAACCCTTTCATTACAAAACCTTCTTTTCTATTTTTAATAAATCTTGCTTCTTTTCTTCTGAAAGAATATTTTCTTGTGATAAATTTGAATCCTAAATGTATGTTTCATACTTTTGTACAAGAGTTCTTTATCTCGTTACAAGAAAATATCAGTCTAGTATTGGCTATACGTTTTGCTTAAATGTCGTTCTAATTTCCCTATGTCTCCACCTTCTTGCATGTAGGATTTTAACCTTTCTGCTAAAAGTAATCCATCTCGATTATTTAATTTTTTCATATCTATAAACGATGTAACCTTTACTATATCTGGGGTAATATCTCTACGAAACATTTGCCCTGGAACTTCATTCCAGAAACGATTCCACTCGTCCAATATTCCGATTTGATCAAATAAAAAACATTGCATCCCACATAGCCAAGCTGTGCAAGCCGTATTTCTCTTTTGACATCCTACTCCTTCTTGCAAATGTTGGCATAAAAAACAACAAGAATTCCCACTTTCAATACAAACTTTACAAACGTGATGAGCTCCTATTGAGCGAAATAGTTCCATTCCGTATTGAATAATATCCTCTTTCTTAACTTCAATACTCAATCTAATCCTCCTTACTCATCACTTCACGTTCTGTTTCATCCAACTCTTCTAACATTGAAATTGTATCGATTAAATGGTTGTTAAAAATTTTCTTAGCAACTACCAGTAAATCCACAATCATAGGATCTCGCAAGGAATATAAAACTCGTTTTCCATCTTTCGTACCAACAACAATGTTCTTTGAGCGTAGTACACTAAGTTGTTGAGAAACAGCTGAACCTTCTTTATTAAGAATCGTTTGCATTTCATTTACGCTTTTTTCGCCCTCTGATAATAATTCAAGAATACCTATTCGCAAAGGATGTGATAAGGCTTTAAAAAAATCAGCTTTAAATTGTTGCATTTCATTTCCCATTCAAACGCCTCCGTTATTTATCCTTAATTTGAAAAACCATCATATACATCTTCAAATGTTTGAATATGTATATGATACTTCTAAAACTTACAAGTTTCAATATAAATTTCGAAACTTTAAAAACCTAACTGTTTTTTGTACCAGAACAAAGTTCCTTATTTTAACAGTACTCCAACAGAAGTCCCCTTCCTCAAGCACGTGTAGGGCATAGCCCAGGTGATAGGGAGGAGATGAACGTTGGTCGTGCATAGCACGAAGTTTCTATTTCCTTTTTATGTAACTTTGTGTATACTAGCAGAAAAAGGAACGTATATTCTGTTTTGTGTTAGGAATCTGAAAAACTATATCGAAAAAAGGGGGAGGGGATGACAATGTTGCTAAGCCAAAAATACGAGATTTTCGCAACCAAAGAACAAAAAGAAACGTTAGATCGTTGGCTACAATATTGTCGTCAAACTTATAACTCTGCTCTTTTAGATAAACAAAGAAAATATAAGGAAAACAAACAATTGTATACACGTTCTGATATGCAAAAGCGACAAGTAATCGATAAGAAGAGGTATCCTTTTCTCAAAGAAGTGCCCTCACAGCCCTTACAAGAAGTATTTTTACGATTGGAAAAGGCATATGATGGCTTTTTTCGTGGGGATGTGGGCTATCCAAAATTGAAAAAGTATAAAGATTATAATAGTCTCACTTTCCCTCAATTTGGATTCAAACCGAATGTAACTTAATTTTAAATACACGGTTATTTATTAAGCTAAAGGATTTCTTATAAAAAATCCTCCCGCTTTTTTATAATCAAAGTTTGAATTAGCAACCTTTGATGAAACATATCTTTGTACAACAAAAAGAAAGCATAAATCTGCATTTTATGCAAAGTTATACTTCATATCACACGTTGTTTTATATTAGAATCAACGTGCAATGCTATTTTATTATCTTTTAAATGGCTTTATTATTTGTTAAACACCTTTTTAATTCGTGAACATTAATTCCCAAAATAAAACCTTTGTATAGTTATTCTTATTCTGAATGGCTTATATTGTCTTGACGCAAGATATACGAAAAAAGCACTCCATCTTG
>NZ_CATKPV010000074.1:0-27834 GCF_949768135.1 Bacillus sp. IT-79MI2
ATCATCGTAGGCTCTTTATCCCGCTATTTGTGGGCAGTAACACTCCCACCTCATTCAGTGAGAGCAAAGAAGTTAAGCAGGAGATGAACTGCCCGTAAAAGCCCGATTGGTGAGGGCTGATTAAAGTTTCACTTTATATACGCTGTACAAACAGCTTTCCTTCTTGCAATATACACTTTTTTAATTGTAGATTAGAGAGCGAATTTAAATGTACCACATCAAATTTCACTCTTCCCTCCAGCTCTTCTATCAACTCAAAACATAACCACTGAAATTGTTTGTGCGAAGCATTCTTCGTTTCAATCGCAATGTGATGACTACATTGATCTGTTACTTCTTTCCTTACTTGAGGCCCAAAAATATATGCAACTTTTACAAATGACACCTTTAACAAATATGCCTGTATAACCCGCAATATATCTTCCCGCTGCCTCATACATTCACCTCTCACATATAATCCGTTTTCTCGTAATCTCTTCTAATCTTTCCCGGTTTACGCCATATCCAAACCCAGGCTCTTTTGGAACAATTACTTTCCCGCCTTGCAATGTTACTTCTGGTGAAATAATATCTCGCTCCCAGTGTCTACTTGAAGCTGAAATATCACCCGGAATCGTAAAGTTCGGGAGTGATGCTAACGCAATATTTTGCGCACGTGAAATCCCCATTTCAACCATACCGCCGCACCAAACAGGAATACCATGTTCCTTGCAATAATCATGAATTTGGATCGATTCTGTTAAACCACCAACTCGTCCCGGTTTAATATTTATAATGCGGCAGCTTCCAAGTGTAATCGCTACTCTTGCATCTTCTAAGCTATGAATACTCTCGTCCAAACAAATAGGTGTCTCTATTTGTTTTTGGAGCTTAGCGTGATCGAGAAAATCGTTATCCGCTAAAGGCTGTTCAATCATCATTAACTGAAATTCATCCAATCGTTTTAATCGCTCAATATCCCCTAACGTATACGCTGAATTTGCATCGACCATTAATGGAATCTTTGGAAAGACTCTTCGTATTTCCTTTATTAGCTCATAATCAAATTCCGGTTTGATTTTCACCTTAAAACGTTGATATCCTTCTTCTGCATACATTTCAATTCGTTTTAACATATTAGAAATCGTATCTAACCCAATCACAACACCGACTTCAATTTCTGGCTGTGTTCCTCCAAGTAAAGTCGCTAATGACCTGTTTTCGCGTTTCGCATACAAATCCCATACAGCGCCTTCTATTCCCGCTTTCGCCATACGGTTACGCTTTATATGCTGAAAGAGACTCGGAATTTCATTTGGATGTGTAATTTCAGCTTTCAATACATCTGGTATTAAAAAATTTTGAAGCATATGAAGTGCCGTTGTTACAGTTTCTTCTGTATACCATGGCTCTGAGAACGCAACAACTTCCCCAAACCCGATATATCCGTCCGCATCCTCAAGTTCAATGACAATACTTTCCCGCGTTTCATACGTTCCGTAGCTTGCTGCAAAAGGAATCACAAGAGGCATTTCTGTTACATAAAGCGTCGCCTTTTTAATTCTCATTTACATCTCCTCCAGCAGGTGCCTTAGTTCCCGTCTTAACAATTTTTTCGAAGCATTACGTGGTAATTCAAGTAAGAAATGCACTTCTCTCGGTACTTTATATCGCGCTAATTTTTCTTCACAAAATTTAATCAGTTCTTCTTCTGTTATATCGTCAGCCTTAACAATAAACGCAACAGGCACTTGTCCCCACTGTTCGTCTGCTTTCCCAACAACTCCTGCTTCCGCCACTTTAGGATTTGCAAGCAGTACTTCTTCAATTTGCGCTGGATAAATATTTTCTCCGCCTGAAACAATGAGATCACTACGACGATCTAATACATATAAAAATCCTTCTTCATCTAAATACCCAAGGTCTCCAGTATGAAGCCAACCGTCTATTATTGTTTCACGCGTTGCGTCTTCACGTTTAAAATAGCCATGTGTCACATTCGGTCCTTTTACAGCAATCTCTCCTTCAACATTCGGTGGCACTACTTCTCCATCCTTCTCAATTCGAAGCTGGCATGAGAAAAGCGGTTTTCCTGCTGAACCAACTTTCGTTAGCATGTAATCAGCTGAAAGTGTGCAAATTTGCGAGGATGTTTCTGTCATACCATATGTTTGGTACACAGGGATTCCTTTTGTTACACATGTTTCTAAAAGTGGCTTTGGTGCTGGTCCTCCGCCTAATAACATGCAACGTAAAGAGCTCGGATATGTTTCCTCTCCAAGTCTTTCTAATAAATCCATTAACATCTTAGAAACGACAGATATGATTGTTATCCCCCGCGTTTTTATTGCCTCATGAATGAAATCAGGATCATATTTCGGAACGAGTAAAATCCGCATACCGTACATAATATTTTTCATTAACAGAGATAATCCGCCTACATGAAACATTGGCATGCACGCTAACCAACAATCATCATCGCGAAGCCCTAAGTTAAGTGATGATCCAACGGCACTCGCCCAGTGATTACCGTATGTTAAGATAACCCCTTTCGGCTTTCCTGTTGTTCCTGACGTATAAATAATTGTCATCGATTCTTCTAAAGAAAACTCCTCTTGAACGACTGCAGTTTTCTTCGGTCCGTTCACTACCTCTTCAAATGCATATACTAGTACCTGTTCTGTTTCAAATTCTTGGTCCGTTACTAAGCAAACAACTTCAGCATCATCCATTTGCCAAAGTAGCTCTTCTCTTGAAAGACGTGTATTTAGAAGTACAGCTACTGCCCCAATATAAGATAAGGCGTGAATTACTGTAATCATCTGGGTACCATTTTTCATCAGAACAGCCACTTTTTGACCTTTTGCTATCTGTAAGTATGAAAGGTGTTCACAAACAGATCCTACTTTTTCATGCAGTTCTAAAAATGTAATCTTCTCCTCTTTTGTCTCAATCGCAGTGCGCTCTGGTGTTAAAAAAGCACGTTGCATTAACCAATTGGGCATTGTCTCCATTACACATTCTCCTTCCATTAAAGAAAGAGACTTGATGTACAATCAAGTCTCTTGTTTTTGTTCCCGCTTTTAATCTTATCCAGCTACAGCAGCTAGAATAGTCGAGGGCTTCGCTGCTTCCTGCGAGGCAAACTACGCCTCTTCGTCAGAAGCTCCATCCCTCTCCTATTCTGAACGAGCTGCTTCCGCTTTTAATTTTATCCAGCTACAGCAGCTAGAATGTTCGGTGGCTTCTCTTCTTCCTGCAAGGCAAACTACGCCTCTTCGTCAGAAGCTCCATCCCTCTCACATTCTGAACGAGCCGCTTCCGCTTTTAATCACGGAAAACGAGGGAATTGTCCGAAGTCTGGACGACGTTTTTCTTTGAACGCGTCGCGGCCTTCTTTTGCTTCGTCAGTTGTGTAGTACAATAACGTTGCGTCTCCCGCTAGTTGCTGGATACCAGCTAAACCGTCTGTATCTGCATTGAATGCAGCTTTTAAGAAACGAAGTGCCATTGGGCTGTTTGCTAAGATTTCTTCTGCCCATTGGACTGTTTCTGCTTCTAGCTCTTCTAATGGTACAACTGTGTTTACTAAGCCCATATCAAGTGCTTCTTGTGCACTGTATTGACGGCATAGGTACCAAATTTCACGAGCTTTCTTATGACCTACCATACGAGCTAAATAACCAGCTCCATATCCGCCATCAAAGCTACCTACTTTAGGACCAGTTTGTCCGAATACAGCGTTGTCTGCTGCGATTGTTAAATCACATACGATATGAAGTACGTGTCCACCGCCAATTGCATAACCTGCTACCATTGCGATAACTGGTTTAGGGATTGCGCGAATTAAACGTTGTAAGTCTAATACGTTTAAGCGTGGGATTTGGTCTTCACCTACATATCCACCATGACCGCGAACTTTTTGGTCGCCGCCAGAACAGAATGCACGTCCACCTTCACCTGTTAAAATGATAACGCCAACATTTGCATCATCACGTGCTTGTGCAAATGCATCGATTAACTCCATTACCGTTTTAGGACGGAATGCATTATGTACTTCAGGACGGTTAATCGAAATCTTTGCGATACCATTGTATGTGGAATAAATAATATCTTCATAATTGCCTTCTTTTACCCATTCAATAGCCATTATTCTTACCTCCTTTTATTGTGCTAATGGTTGTCCACTAGCCTCTATAAGTTCTACTTTCCTCAAAAGAAAAAAGTGTCACTGTATGGTTTTGAGAAATCCCTCTACTATTGTACCAAACTTTTGCGGTTGTTCCACATGAATTGCATGACCAGCCCCATCAATTTTGACAAATTTCGCGTGAGGGATGCGTTTTTGTATATTTTGTAAGATGTGAAAGAACTTCTGATCGCTCTCTCCATTCATTAACAAGACAGGCATTTTGAGCTCTTCAAGCTGACTCCACCAAGAAGGCTGAGCTCCTGTTCCCATGCCCCGAAGGCTATTTGCGAGTCCTTTCGGGTTATTAGCAAGTCGCTCTTTCCTTACTTGTTCTTGCACACCTTGTGATAACTTTTTTTGCGTTGCAAACAGCGGGATATTTTCCCATCTATTTACGAAAGCTTCTATTCTCTCTAATTCAATTCGATCTGCAAGCTGTTCATCGCGCGCTCGGCGCTCTTTCCGGTCCGATTCCATCTCAAGTCCAGCTGTGCAGTTCTCTAATAAAAGAGATTTCACGCGGTTTGGATATAAGCATGCCATCGTAATCGCCAGTCTTCCGCCCATTGAATAGCCGAGTATATGTGCTTTTTCAATATTCAAATGATCGAGTAGTGTCGTCATTTGAAGTGCTACATTTTGAATATCATAATGCGTAAGTTCCTCAGGACTTTCCGTTTTTCCATGTCCCACAAGATCAACTGTGATGACTTGGAACTGTTTACTCCATGCAGGAATAAACGAATGCCACGTTTCCATGCTCCCCGTAAAACCATGAAGAAGTAGAAGTGGCTCTCCACTACCGACCACTTCATATTCATACGTTATACCTTGCAGCACTACTTTCATTCCGATTCACCTTGCAAAATTTCCGTAGCAATCTTCGATGTACTTGCCCATAAATCACGGTGCAATTGTAAATTCTCTTCTCGGTTTGTACAAATTTCCACAACGTGTAACTCTTTTTCCATTGTCCCTTTTTTTACTTCATGACGAAATGCATCCCAGTCATTTACACGCGAGAATGAACCACCGTACATTTTAACAACATGTTCATAATCAAGCCCAAGCGGCGTTCCGAATAATGATTCAAAATGTTCTTTTGACTTGTATTGTGGTAGGAATGAGAAGATGCCACCACCATCATTATTAACAACGACAATTGTTACGTTTAAATCATGTAATTTTGCTGCTAAGAGTCCATTTAGGTCATGATAAAATGATAAATCACCAATGACTAATACGAGCGGTTCACAAACAGTGCTCGCTCCTAAGGATGTTGAAATAATCCCATCAATCCCATTCACACCACGGTTTGCCATGACATGAATTTTTTTATCTATGTTAAAGAAAAATGTATCTGTGTCACGAATTGGCATGCTATTGCTGACAAATAACGTCGCTTCCTCTTGTAACACATGCACAATGTCTGTAATCACTTTTCCTTCAAACGCTGTTTCATATGTTTCGATTTCACGAAGCTTTTTCTTCGTCGCATCGTTTATATGTTTCCACATCTCGCACCAATCATTCTGTTCTCGCTTTTGCATATTATCTATCATTGCTTTACAAAACGAGACGTCGCTTGCACATACCACTTCCGTTGCTACAAGAGCTGGATCTCTCCATTTTCCTGATTCATCTACAACAATATGGACAGCAGCCGTTTGTTTCTTTATATATTGCGTTAATGCCTTAGATACTGGCATACCACCGAAACGAATAATGACATCTGGCTTCCATGTATCCTTCAACCATTCATTTCGTAAAAATGTATCATAGCAATCGATTACCAATGATTTATCATGATTACCGCTCCGAAGACCTGAAAGCGGATCTGCCAAAATTGGATATCCAGTTTTCTCAGCAAACTGCGTGATAACTTCAGCAATCTCTGGATGACTATCGTCTCCACAAATAATAAGCCCCTTTTCCATACTCGAAAGGCGCTCTGTAAGAGAACTTACATATTCACTCGTCATCGCCATATTCCCTTGATGAACTGCCCCTGTATATTCACCTCGTCCTTTTTCCCATAATTCCTCTAAAGAAAAGTCAGGGATCAACGGCTCCCGAAGTGGAAAATTAATATGGACAGGTCCCCTTGGTGCAAGAGATGCAATTGCAACAGCACGTCCGGCTGTCATACGAGCATAATGATACATCGGCTCTCTAGCTTCTGGCAGTGCCATCTCCATAAACTGTTTCACAAAGGAGCCATATAGGTTCAGCTGATTCATTGCCTGCGGGGCACCAACATCTCTTAGTTCATGTGGTCTATCTGCTGTTAAGACAAGCAATGGCACACGCGAATGAAAGGCTTCACAAATTGCTGGATAATAGTTCGCTGCCGCTGTTCCTGATGTACATAAAATCGCTACAGGACGCTTCTTCGCCTTCGCAATACCGAGCGCGAAAAAAGCAGCTGATCGTTCATCTACATGCAAATATGTTTTTATCTGTTCATGTTGCTCCATTAGCAAGGCTAGCGGCGTTGACCGCGAACCTGGACTAATGACAACATCATATACATTTAGACGCGCCAGTTCGTCCACAAACGCGCCTAAATAATATGATAATGCTTCTATATGATTATTCATTTCATTAATTCCTCCAAAGCACCAAGCATCGGTCTAAACTTCAAACTTGTTTCTTCATATTCAAGCTGTGGTACTGAATCAATCACAATACCGCAGCCGGCAAATAAGGATGCCTTGTCACCATTTAATAGCCCGCAGCGCAGGGCTACCGCAAATTCGCCGTTCCCTTTGTCATCTATCCAGCCGATTGGTGCTCCGTACAATCCACGGTCTAATAACTCTACATCACGGATGAGCTTCATCGCCGCGTGGCGTGGCGTACCACCAAGTGCTGGCGTTGGATGCAGTTCTTCCACCATTGAAAGAAGTGATGCTTCACCTTTCGCTTCAACCGGTGTATATAAATGTAGTAAATTTTTTGTTGTTAATAAACCTGGACGCTGCGGAATAGTAACGGATTCACAATGCTCTGTTAATACGCCACGAATCATATTTACTACATAACCATGCTCTGCTAAATTCTTTTCATCATGAAGAAGTGCATTACCATTTTGCTTACTTTCTTCTATAGAATTACCATGACCAATCGAACCAGCAAGGCACATCGATGTAAATTTCCCGCCTTCTTTTCGAATTAATCTCTCAGGCGTTGCTCCTAAAAAGCATGCTCCTTTATAATCGAAGGAAAACACGTAACAATCCGGTTGCCCAATACGGAGCGCTTCTAAAACACGAGCAGAATCAATATTCTGATCCATCGTTAGTTTTAATTCTCTTGCCAATACAACCTTTTGTACAATTCCTTTTTTCATTTCATCCTGCACTTTTACAATTGCATCCATCCAGCTCTTCGGATCAACTTCTACTTTAGAAGTTACTGTTAATTTCGCTTCTGTAAGCGGGCATTTGCATTCTTCTAAAATTCTTTTTTCCAAAGAAACAATTTCTTCACACACTTCCTGTGCAGAGTCTTCAGCTGAAATAAATGTATTCATTGTTAACCATGCTTTTTCATTTTTTACCGTTAAAAGAAAAGCCGGTAACGATAATGTTGTATCTTTAAATTCTTCCCAAAGATCCGTTTGTTCTTTTTCTGGATCAAATGAAAAGCTACCAAATAAAAGTGGACCCGTTCCAAATTCATACTCTTCTCTGTGAACAATTGCTTTCTCTTGCACTTCACTCCACTTTTCGCGGGCATTTTGAAAGCGTTTGTCAGAAGAATTTGCTATAGTGAAAACAGAGCCAATTCCAGCAAATATGACATGCTGAGATGGGTCTGCAAAATAACATCTATTTTCGTATGCAATCCTTTTTCCTGCTGCATAAAAAAGAAGCGGATCCATCCAATCTATTTGTTTTACAAAACTGACCAATGTTTTTTCATTCGTCGCATGTTTAATAGCTGCCAAAATCACTTCTTGTAAATCTTTTTGTTTCGTCTGAATCACAAAGTCTCCCCCCTATGGGCGAAAAATAGTCATAAATACGCTTGATTTTAAGATACACCTCAAACGAAAGCCCTGTCAACGTTTAGCATTTCTGAGAAATTCCCCTTCTCTTCCTAGAAAATAAACGTTGACACTAAATGCTGCTTTTCCTACACTTAATTGTGTATATTATGTGACAAGGAGGATTCAACATGGAAATGAAAGTCGAAACGAATTCCTCTCCTATGTCGCCAAAGCCAAGTAAACAAACAGGCTGGCGCATTTGGTGGAGTTTATTACGTCCTCATACATTAACAGCCGCTTTTGTTCCTGTTTTTATTGGAACAGCTTATGCAATGCAAGTAGGGGGTATCAATCAAATACATCTCCCTCTTTTCTTTATCATGCTTCTTGCTTGTCTTCTCATTCAAGCAGCAACAAACATGTTTAATGAATACTTTGATTATAAAAGAGGATTAGATCACGAAGGTTCAGTTGGTATCGGTGGTGCCATTGTCCGCGACGGTATTCAACCAAAAACAGTCCTTAATTTAGCATTTGGATTTTTCGGTATCGCAATGCTATTAGGCGTTTATATTTGTATGAACTCTAGCTGGTGGCTTGCTGCAATCGGTCTTGTTTGTATGGCTGTTGCTTACCTTTATACAGGCGGCCCACTTCCGATTGCCTATACGCCTTTTGGAGAATTAACAGCAGGATTATTTATGGGTGTTATTATTATTGGTATTTCATTTTTCATTCAGACAGGAACTGTAACATCAGAAATTATTTTAGTATCTATTCCAAATGCGATTTTAATTGGAGCGATTTTACTTTCCAACAACATTCGTGATTTAGATGGAGATAAAGAAAATGGCCGTAATACATTAGCGATTATTGTTGGACGTGAGAACGCAATTGGTGTCCTTGCTTCCATGTTTATTGTTTCCTACATTTGGACAATTGCCCTGATCATTGTCGGAATCGTGTCCCCATGGATGCTGATTGTTTTCCTAAGTGCCCCGAAAGCATTTAAAGCGACAAAAGGATTTATCGGCAAAAGGATTCCAATGGAAATGGCACCTGCGATGATCGCGACGGCAAAAACAAATACAATCTTTGGTTTCTTAATGGGAATCGGACTATTACTTGGTTATTTCCTATAAAAGAGGAGCTGCTAGAGCAGCTCCTTTTTCCATTTTCAAAATATATCGGCGATTTTTTAAATATATCGACCGTTTCTCCTCATATATCGGCACTTCGACACAACATATCGATCGCTCGACATTTTACAGCACGATCGACTCACTCAAATACCGGGATATTTCCCGCAATCAAGCTCATACTACATAAAGAAACCGAATTGTAGGAAGGTGGATACTATGTTAACTCCACAACAAATCAATCATTTTAAATCCATTTTAGAAAAGCAACTGCACGAAATTGAACAAACGCTGCAAAGTCATGAAGGCGAAGACCGCGCCTCTGAACGGGAATCTGTTGGAGAATTATCCGCTTATGACAATCATCCCGGCGATATGGCTACCGAATTATATGAACGCGAGAAAGACTTCGGGCTTATTGAATTTTGGCATAAGCAACTGCAAGATACGAAGCATGCCTTGCAAAAAATCGAAGCTGGCACATATGGGGTTTGCGAAGTTTCTGGTGAAGAAATTCCACTAGAAAGATTAGAAGCGATGCCAACTGCTACGACCTGTATAGAACATACAACGAATAAATTAAACTTAAGCGCACGTCCCGTTGAAGAAGAATTAGTAGAGCCACCGTTTGGCAAATACGATATGGACAGTGCCGTAGGATACGATGCAGAGGATGCTTGGCAAGATGTTGCTTTATACGGAACATCAGAAACACCATCTGATTTAGAACGCCGCGACTCGAAAAACTTTGATGAGATGTATGTAGATGCTGAAGAACCACGCGGTTACGTAGAAGACTTTGAAAACTTCATCGGAACAGATATGTATGGAAAGAACCCACAGGTGTATGCAACAGAAGAGCATGAAGAATATGAACAGATGCTGGATGATTTTGAAGAAAAAACTTATAAAGGTGAGTTATCTCCGAATGAGTCTAGTTCAAAAGAATAAAAAAGCATTCCGAAATTCGGAATGCTTTTTTCTCGCTAGCTAATTAGTTTTTTGTAACGTTAGCAGCTTGTGGTCCACGGTTACCTTCAACGATTTCGAAAGAAACTTCTTGACCTTCTTCTAAAGTTTTGAAGCCGTCGCCTTGGATAGCTGAGAAATGTACGAATACATCGTCTCCACCTTCAACTTCGATGAAACCAAAACCTTTTTCGCCGTTAAACCATTTAACTTTACCTGTTTGCATGTCATGTACCTCCTAAATAAAAATGAAACTATGAATCCACATGAAAAGGTGGATATAAAGGACATGAATGTATCTCAGACCTGATGCCTTGAATTAAACACGCTTTATTTCCGTACCACATTATGTAGCTCAATAGTGATTTCACTATATCACGCTCTATCAAAAAGGTCAAATGAGAACACTTTCATTTCAGCATTTTTCTCATATTTTTTTAAAAGGTTCACAAAATATGTAAACTATATATAAAGTGAAACTTTAATCAGTGGGGGTTTTCTTCATCCCCCACTGATTATGAGTTGAACGAATCGGGCTTTTACGGACAGTTCATCTCCCGCCTAACTTCTTTGCTTTCGCTGAATTTTGAGGTGGGAGTGTTACTGTCCGTTAATGCGGGATAAATTAAAAAACTGATATAAAACCTTTCTTTTTAGAGGGGCAAGCGCGAGCAGGTCACCTGTTGTTTTTCGTAGCAGTGACTTATATGTTGAACAATCAAAACAGATTTTTCTTTAAAAATTAACAAAACGATAGTTTTCTAATCTCATTAATTTCTGTACAATATTAGTATCCACTACATATGAGGTGAAAATAATGAAGGCACATGAAATTGAGTATAAATTATATGGCGATGATATGCAGTTTGTTGAAATTGAATTAGATCCAGAAGAAAGCGTAATTGCAGAAGCTGGAGCAATGATGATGATGGAAGACCATATTGAAATGGAAACAATCTTCGGTGACGGTGACGGAAAGTCTAGCGGCCTATTTGGTAAATTAATGGGTGCCGGAAAACGACTCGTTACAGGTGAGAGTATGTTTATGACCGTATTTACAAATACAGGTCATGGCAAACGTCACGTATCATTTGCTGCACCTTACCCTGGAAAAATCGTTCCAGTTGATTTAACAGAATATCAAGGCAAAGTAGTTTGTCAAAAAGATGCATTCCTTTGCGCCGCAAAAGGTGTTTCTATCGGAATTGAATTCACGAAAAAAATTGGTAGCGGCTTCTTCGGCGGTGAAGGCTTCATTATGCAGAAGCTTGAAGGTGATGGCCTTGCTTTCATGCACGCAGGTGGCACAGTATACAAACGTGAGCTTAAGCCCGGTGAAAGACTCCGCATTGATACAGGGTGTCTTGTTGCAATGACAAGAGATGTTGACTACGACATTCAATTCGTAGGCAACGTAAAAACTGCGTTATTTGGCGGAGAAGGTTTATTCTTCGCTACATTAGAAGGACCAGGAACAGTTTGGCTTCAATCCTTAACATTAAGCCGTTTAGCAGCGCGTCTTACAAGTCCTGCAGCTCAAAGCAGCGGGGAAGGTAGCGTTTTAGGTGGACTTGGTCGCCTCCTTGATGGAAAAGAGTAAAATCTAAATCGCTACGTCATAAGACGTAGCGATTTTTTCACTTATCCTTTTCTCCTGTAGGACTGTACATACCATTTTGAATCATATAATACTCCATCGCCCCATTTAACCACTCCTCTTCTTCCTTTGTATATGGTGATGGAATCATATTCCCATACTGATCTTCCATATTTTCTAATCCACTTAAAGAATTTACCGCTTCTTCTCCAACATATGTAAGAGTTGCCTTCATATGTTGATCGACAAGCTTTTGTACTTCTGGATCATGGACTGGTTTTCCAAATAATCTCTTTACCTCCTTCGACAACTGAATAAATTCTTTATCCAATGCCACCATCTCTTCTTCAGATTTATCGTATAATCGATCAACGACTTCCTTATCCATATATTCCTCAAGCCATAGGCGTTGTTCACTTTCTTTTTGTATATTACAAATTAAACTCATTAAAATGTCACTATCTACTTGCCCTTCATCTTCTAATAAAGTAATTGTTCGATTAATTGCTTTCAAAGAAATTTCGATATGCTCCTTTTTCTCTTCAAAAGCTTGTTTCTGACTTTGTAATGTTTCTTTTAAACTTACATTAAGGCTAGACATATTTATCATTGCAGATATTTCGTCTAGACTATATCCTAAAAATTTTAGACTTACTATTTTTTGCAACGTTAAGATGTCTTGCTTTTTATATATTCGACGTCCGGAACTAGGATGTTTTTCGGGTTTAAGTAATCCAATTTCATCGTAATAATGTAGCGTCCGTATTGATATGCCTGTTCTTTTCGAAAACTCTCCAATTAAATAGTTTTCACTTTTACTCATCTTAAATCCCCCCTACATTCTTTTTACCGATGTGGTTACTCAAATCATACTACCTCACGTAACTGGAGGTTCAAGTATTAATTTGTAAAAAACATTCATTTTTCATTGCACTTTGTTTTCAAGCCACTCAAAGAATGATTCCCCATTCCCACTCATATATTGAACTATTACTTCTTCTTTAGGAGGGCTTCTCTGATGCGTGCTCCTTTATCCTTTGATAAAGATACTGCCATATTGCTAGCTTCTTGTTGCGAGTTAACATATGATCAATATAAACAAAATGGGATTTTTCAAATACCTGAAGGATTTCAATATGTACAAGGTTTTCAGGCTAAGGTTATGCAAACAACAGAGTGGTTTGGATTCATATTAGAATCTGAAGATACAGTCATCGTAGCGTTTCGAGGGACCCAATCCGATCCAGAGTGGGTCATTGATTCACTTGTGAACCAAAAACTTTATCCATACGCCTTAAATAGCGGAAACGTCCATAACGGCTTTCTCTCTGTTTATGAATCATGCCGTGATACGATTATGGATATGCTCGTATCTTTACCATCAGATAAAAAACTACTCGCCACAGGGCATAGCCTAGGCGGAGCACTTGCCACACTACACATATTAGATGCACGCGTTAATACTGCGTTTGCACAATACGGTCTCTATAACTTCGCCTCTCCAAAGGTTGGAGATATCACCTTTCGAAACTACTACAAAATGCAAGTAGCAAGCAGCTTTCGCTTCGTTAATTTATTCGATGTGGTCCCGCTTCTTCCACCGCGCAAAGTGCATTTTCATGACCAAGACTGGGAGTATACACATGTTCATCACAACTTGACATTTACGAAAAATACAAAATCCATCACCAACAACCACGCCATGTCAACATACAAAACATGTCTGACTTCTCATTTTTGATACAGAAACATTTGGAAAAAATATACTATTATATTATAATAATCTATGTAATTACTTTTGGATGAGAGGACCTTACATGCTAAAATATTTCTTTGCAATTTTTCTCGTTATAATTTTTACGGTCACAGGTTTCTGTACATTCTCATACTTTGCTACAGAGGAATACGGTGGGACTGGTGTTTTGTATTCAGTAAATCCTTATATCTCAGTAGCAAACTAAGTAAAAATAGCTTGGAAAATTCCCAAGCTATTTTTACTTTACGAATTCCATTCAAATAAATAAAAGCCCCTCAAAATCTTCACAAGGGACTCTGTCTTATTCCTATATATCCATTTTGATTTTCCAACATATAAAGCGACCAGATCCTCTCTCCCACCTAAAAAGAAAGATTTTTAATTTATATCTTCAACTCACAAAAGCTTAACCCTATCACCAATACCCCAAATCTCATTACTATACTGCAGAATCGTTCGATCACTAGCAAAGTATCCTGATTGTGCAATATTAATGATAGACATTTCTAGCCACTTTCTTCGGTTTTCATATGCTCTTCCTACATCTTCTTGACGCTCTGCATATGGACTAAAATCACGAAGGACAAAGTACTCGTCATTTTGAATAACAAGAGAATCATAAATTGCTTCAAATTCGGCTGCAACATTTGTGAAAAAGTCATTTATTAACTGATCGACTACTTTTTTTATGTGCATATTATGGTGATAGTAATCATTTGCACGATATCCACCATTTTGATAATAATGAAGCACCTCTTCCGCTGTTAGACCAAAGATAAAACAGGCTTCATCTCCTACTTTTTCTCTTATTTCAATATTGGCCCCATCCAGCGTTCCGAGCGTAATTGCACCATTCATCATAAACTTCATATTCCCTGTTCCTGATGCCTCTTTACTTGCTGTAGAGATTTGCTCACTTACATCTGCTGCTGGGAAAATATCTTCAGCTAAAGAAACCCGATAGTTTTCTAGAAAGATAACTTTCATATATTGACTCACATATGGATCTTGATTTACCTTTCTAGCAAGTTCATTTATTAATTTAATAATTTTTTTCGCATAATAATAGCCTGGCGATGCTTTCGCTCCAAAAATAAATGTACGCGGATAAAACGAAAAGCTTGAATCTTCTTTTAAACGATTGTACAAATACAAAATATGTAACACATTTAATAGTTGCCTTTTATAAGCGTGCAATCGTTTTACTTGTACATCAAAAATGGAACTCGGGTCAACGATAATCCCCATCTTGTTTTGAATTTGCTCTGCTAAAATATATTTACGCTCTTGCTTTACATCATGCAACTTGTCTTGAAAAGCAGTGTCATGTTGAAAGCTTTGCATTAATTGCAACTGAATCGGTTGCTTCTTCCATTCCGTTCCAATTGCTTCTGAAATGAGATTTGCAAGCTGCGGGTTCGCCTTCATAAGCCAGCGCCGATGCGCGATTCCATTTGTCTTATTGTTAAATTTCTCCGGATAAAAATCATAAAACAATCGCATTTCACGTTGCTTTAAAATTTCCGTATGAATTTTTGCCACGCCATTTACACTATGGCTTCCGACAATTGCTAAATGTGCCATTTTGACAAGATCATGCGCGATAATTGCCATATCTTCAATCCGCTTCCACTCATACGGATATCGCTCCCACAGTTCATGACAAAAGCGTTCATTGATTTCTTCAATAATCATATAAATCCGTGGTAATAACGGTTTAAAAATATGGATTGGCCACTTCTCAAGTGCTTCTGATAATGTCGTATGATTCGTATAAGAAATTGTCTGAGTCGTAATATCCCACGCTTCTTCCCAAGCAAGCTTTTCTTCATCTAGTAAAATACGCATGAGTTCTGGAATTGCTAAAACGGGATGCGTATCGTTAATGTGAATCGCGATTTTCTCATGTAAATTACGAAGCGTTCCATTTCGCTCTCTATGCATGCGAACAATGTTTTGTAAGCTTGCTGATACAAGGAAATACTGCTGCTTTAAACGTAGTATTTTCCCTTCATCATGCGTATCATCCGGGTATAAAAATTCTGATACCACTTCTGTTTCACGTTTATATTTCAAAATATCTTTACAATTTTGTGGAAAAGGAACCGGCTCTGCATTCCAAAGGCGAAGTGTATTCACAGTATCCGTTTCATATCCAACAACCGGAACGTCATATGGAACTGCCATAATCACTTCTGCATTCGTATGACGAAATTCGAGGCGACCATTCATTTCTATCGGTTCTACATTTCCAAAGTAGCTCACTTCTACCGCTTGATCGTGTCGTCTTACTTCCCAAACATTTTCATGAAGGAGCCACTGTTCTGGTAATTCTACTTGATATCCATCCACAATTTTTTGATCAAACAAGCCATGCTTATAACGAATACCACATCCGTGCCCTGGAAGATTTAAAGATGCAAGTGAATCGAGAAAACAGGCTGCAAGGCGGCCAAGTCCTCCATTGCCAAGCCCTGCATCCGCTTCACCTTCTTCCAATTCCTTTAATGAAATTCCAAGCTCTGAAAGGCCTTGTTCACATACATCACGGATACCTAGATTTAGTAAGTTACTACCGAGCAAACGACCAAGTAAAAACTCAATAGACAAGTAATACATTTGCTTTTGATTCCCTGTCCGGTACCTTTCATTTGTTGCAATCCAATGCTGATTCATATACTCACGTACCATACGACCAAGTGTATTATACTGGTCACGACTGGTAGAATCTTTGAAACTTTTTCCACACATCGTTTCTAGTTTTTCTAAAAAGGCTACTTTAAAGCTTTCAACATGAGTAAACATTTTTTCACCACCTAAGAGTGTTTCAGCAAACTTTTATATAGTTCCTTATATTCAAGAGCTGACTTTTTCCAGCTATAATCCTCTGTCATCGCTTGTTTTACAAGCTGATTCCATACTGGTTGATTATGATAATACTTCAGTGCACGACGAACCGTATGTAACATGTCATGAGCGTTAAAATTTCTAAAGCTGAAGCCATTTCCATTCTCTGTTTTCTCATTATAAGACTGAACTGTATCGTTCAATCCTCCCGTCTCTCTTACAATTGGGATCACACCATATGCCAGTGCAATGAGCTGTCCGAGTCCGCATGGTTCAAATAATGATGGCATTAAAAATAAATCGCTCCCTGCATATACTTGATGCGCTAGCTCTTCATTAAACCCGATATACACTTTCACTTTTTCTGGATACTCATATGCCATCCATTCGAAAAACTGCTCATATTCAGAATCCCCTGATCCTAAAATGATACATTGTACATCGTCTTCCATCATTTCATGAAAGACAGTACGTACTAAATCAAGGCCTTTTTGCTTTGTTAATCGCGTTACCATCGAAATAATTGGCGTATCTTCTTTTTCCGACAAACCAAAATAGCGCTGTAATGCACGTTTGTTTTCTTGTTTTTCATACAATGATTCTGCATCATACTGCGTGGTAATAAATGAGTCCGTTTTCGGATTATATACGCTCGTATCAATACCATTTATAATCCCGCTCAACTTATCATTATATTTCCGTAACAAACCATCTAATTTTTCACCAAAAAATTCATATTGGATCTCTTCTTTATACGTCGGGCTAACCGCTGTAATGCGATCTGAAGCGATGATGCCGCCTTTCATAAAGTTAACGTTCCCATAAAATTCAAGCTGTTCACTATCAAAATATTCATCACCAAGTTCCAGTAAATCATGCATAACTTCACGAGGAAACACACCCTGGAACTGCAAATTATGAATCGTATAAACAGTTTTAATATGCTCATACAATGGATGATCCCCATACTTTTCACGCAGTAAAAAATTCGCCATCGCTGTATGCCAATCGTGACTGTGAAGGATGTCCACTTCAAAATCTAGGTGCGGCATACACTCTAACACCGCCTTAGAAAAGAAAGAAAAACGTTCTCCATCATCATAATGTCCATAAAGAGAATCCCTTTTAAAATAATATTCATTGTCGATTAAATAATACGTAATCCCGCCTTGCTCCCCTTTTAAAATCCCGCAATATTGATTTCGCCAGCCGAGCTGCACATTGATTACCTTATGAAGCGTACATGCTTCTCGCAAGTGCTTGGGAATAAGGCTGTAGTTTGGTAGGATAATACGGACGTTTACTCCTAATTTTTTCAATTCTTTTGGAAGTGCACCCGCCACATCTGCTAAGCCACCTGATTTAATAAACGGTACGCATTCTGATACTGCAAATAAAATATTCACGTGTTGTTCCACTGTCTGAAAAGCGTGTACACCATGATCCGCCCTTCTTACAGCTTCCTCCCTTCGGATTTTAAATTCATATCATGATGAGCCAGTGAATCCCTATTGGATAGAATTTCACTGGCTATATATATCCATTTTGATTTTTCGACATATAAGTCGCTGCTACGAAGAACAAAAGATGATTGCTACTTGTTTTCTCTCTTTGTTTTCACTTGGCCTAGGGCAGGAAAAGGATCTGACCGCCTCTATGCATGGGCGGATGCTCTCTTCCACCTTAAAAAGAATGTTTTTATCAGTTTTCCAATTTGTACTTAACTTACATAGAGCTTTTAAGAATAACTAGTAATATTTTGACTTTGAACACTGCTCTTTTCCAGAACGTATGGATTATCAGGCGTTCCTGTTAAAACCACACCATCCTCAATTTTAACATCCTTATCAATAATAACGCCGTCTAATATACAGTTATCTCCAATTTGGCTCTTTTGCATAATAATGCTATTTCGAATAACCGAACCTTTCCCAACCTTAACAGAACGAAATACAACACTATTCTCAACTTTTCCTGCAATAACACTGCCGTTTGCAATCATTGTGTTTTGCACCTGCGCTCCTTTTATATAACGTGTTGGTGGTTCATCCTTTACTTTTGTAAAAATCGGAGCCTCTTTCGTAAACAACTGCTTCCAAATAGAAGGCTGCAAAATTTCTAAACTATGTTTATAATAATTTTCAATCGAATCGATTACTGCTACATACCCTGTATGCTCATATGTAGTAATGTACAGCGACTCTCCTCGTTTCTCTTTGACTACATCAAACAAACTATAGTGTTCCATGTCTTTATATATTTCAAATAAATCTAATAATAACTGTTTCTTAAGCACATAAGTTTGTAGCGATACGCCTTCATGGCATACTTCTGTAACATCTGCGCCCGTATGTATATGTCTTTCTAATACCTTTTGGAAATTTAATGCTGTAACAAGATGACTATTTGTAATAACAACATACTCTTGTCTGCTGCGCAGAAAATAGTCCATATGTCTTCTAAAATGAGCGAAGGAACCAAACTCATCTTGATCACATTGGCAATTCGGAGGAAATAAAAATAAGCCGTCGCGTTTTCTATCTAAATCCCATTGTTTTCCTGATCCGAGATGATCCATCAAGGAACGATTTTTATGACTCGTAAAAATCGCTACACTATGAATATGGGAATTAACCATATTCGAAAGCATAAAATCAATGAGACGATAACGTCCTCCAAATGGTAGTGCTGCCAGCGAACGGTGCCCTGTTACTTTCTTTAAGGACGGAAAACTCCCTGTTGCATTAATAATTCCTAACATTGATTCTCCCATTCATCTTATCCTCCTTCTCTATTTCCCCTCAGCTATTAGTACAACATCATCGATATTTTTTTCTGGACGAATAATTGTCCCATCTTCAATGACCATACCCGATCCGACAATCGCTCTTTCGATGACAACATTTTTACCGATGCATGCATCTGGCATAATTACCGAATCGATTACCATACTCCCTTCTCCAACCGTTACTCCTTGGAATAAAACAGAGTGTTTTACATCCCCTTCAACAACGCACCCTTCATTAATTAATGATTCTTCTACCTTTGCCCCTTCAGCAATATACTGCGGCGGCTCATTTGGATTCACCGAATAAATGCGCCAGCTATGATCGTTTAACTGTAAGGACGATTCTTCTCGAAGCAAGTCCATATTTGCTTCCCATAAACTTTTTACAGTTCCAACATCTTTCCAATACCCTTCAAATGGGTAAGCAATGAGCTTTTTCTCTTCGTCTAATAAAAGCGGGATGACATCTTTTCCAAAATCATTACTAGATTCTGGATTTCTTGCATCCATCTCTAAATATTCTTTTAAAATAGCCCAATTAAAGATATAAATTCCCATCGAAGCAAGATTGCTTTTTGGAAATTGTGGTTTTTCCTCAAATTCAACAATTTCCATATCCTCATTCGTATTCATAATGCCGAATCGACTTGCCTCATCCCAAGGTACTTCAATAACTGAAATCGAAACATCTGCTTCTTTTTCAATATGGTAATCTAACATTTTACTGTAATCCATTTTATAAATATGATCTCCTGACAAAATCAGAACATATTCCGGATCGTACTGATGCAAATAGTTTAAGTTTTGATAAATAGCACTCGCTGTTCCTGTATACCATTTCACTCCTGAAGATTCCGAGTACGGAGGCAATACGGTCACGCCGCCATTCACACGATCTAAATCCCAAGCATTACCGATTCCAGTATAACTATGAAGCTCAAGCGGCTGATACTGCGTTAAAATTCCAACTGTTTCAATACCAGAGTTTGCACAATTACTTAATGTGAAATCAATAATTCGGTACTTACCGCCAAACGGAACAGCTGGCTTTGCTAAATTTTTTGTTAAAGCACTTAAACGACTACCCTTTCCTCCTGCTAGTAACATTGCTACGCACGTCTGCTTTTGAACCATCTTGTTTTTTGCTCCCCTTTCTCGCTTTCACTGGTCTTAAAATGGATACGCCAAATGGTGGAATTGTTATTTCTACATGAGCAGACTGATTATGATACGGCTCTAGAATTGTCTTTAGGCGCTTTTTATTTACCTGCCCTGAGCCTCCATATATTGCTGCGTCACTATTTAAAATCTCGTTATAATACTTGAACTCTGGTACACCTACTTTATAATTTTCATACACAATATTAGTAAAATTACATACCACAACAAAGATATCGTCTTCCTTATCCCCTTTACGAATAAACGAGAAAATACTTTGTTCTTTGTTATCGGCATCAATCCACTGAAATCCTTCCTGCGAATGATCCAACTGCCAAAGTGGTTTAGAGCGCTTATACAATGCTATGAGCTCTTTAAAGTAATCATGCATATAACGATGCATTTCAAAATCATGCAAATTCCAATCTAGATCCTCGAGATCTTTCCATTCGTCAAACTGACCAAATTCCCCACCCATAAAGAGTAATTTCTTTCCAGGATGCGTAAAGAAATACCCGTATAATAAACGCAGTTGTGCAAACTTTTCCCAGTAGTCTCCTGGCATTTTATTTAACAATGATTTTTTTCCGTGAACGACTTCATCGTGAGAGAGCGGTAATATAAAGTTTTCGGAGTAAGCATATAGCAAAGAAAATGTCATTTTCTCATGAATATATTTCCGGTATTCCGGTGCACACTCCATGTATTTTAGAACATCATTCATCCAGCCCATATTCCACTTATAATTAAACCCTAGTCCGCCTTCATACACTGGCGTAGTCACAAGTGGCCAAGCTGTCGAATCTTCTGCGGTCATCAAAAATTCTTCGTCCTCTGCAAATACTGCCTCATTTAACTCACGCAAGAAGGAAACGGCGTATTCATTACTTTGCTGCTTCCCTTCTTTTTCCCAGTACAACATATTCGCAACCGCATCGACACGAAAGCCGTCAATATGGTAATACTTCATCCAAAACAGTGCATTTGAAATTAAAAAATTACGCACTTCCTGTTTTCCTAAATCAAAATTTACTGTGCCCCAAACGTGATTTTCCTGTACATCCAAATCTTTATATTCATAGGTCGGCGCTCCATCAAATAAATACAACCCATGAGCATCTTTACAAAAATGACCCGGGACCCAATCTAAAATGACACCGATTCCATATTTATGACATTCATCGACAAAATACATGAAGTCATGCGGTGTACCAAACCGGCTTGTCACCGCATAATATCCGGTTCCCTGATATCCCCAGGAACGGTCATATGGATGTTCCACAAGCGGCATAATTTCAATGTGGGTAAATTGATGTTCCGCCACATAAGGAATGAGCTCCTCTGCCATCTCTCGATACGAGTACAGAGAGCCATCTTCTTTCTTTTTCCATGAACCAAAATGCAACTCATAAATTGCCATTGCTTCCTTATACATTAATTTTCGTTTCTTCTTTCGAAACCAATTTTTATCATTCCATTTATATCCCTTTATATCAAAAATAACAGATGCCGTATTTGGTCTTACTTCTGCATATGTTGCATAGGGATCTGCTTTTAAAATTGTTTCGCCACCTTTGGTTTCAATCGCATACTTATATATTTCATTTTCCCCCAAATGCGGTATAAACAATGACCAAATACCCTCTTCTGCCATTTTTCGCATCTTATGCCCTTCAATATCCCAATCATTAAAATCGCCAACTACACTCAGAGCTTTCGCATGAGGAGCCCATACTGTAAATCGTACGCCTTGTATTTCATCTTCCGTTACAAGATGCGCGCCAAATATGTTATAGCTCTCATAACACTGCTTTGTATGAAATTCATACACACTCTCTTCTATACAATCTGTTACACTCAATATGTTCACCTCACTAAGATGGCGGAATTTTCATTACTTTTTAAACATTCGATAGGAAACTGAAATATCCTTGTGCATTTTTAAATATATATACGTTTTTTCGCGGAAATTAAAGGTAACACTTTAATTTTTCGTCAAATTTATCGAATTTTGACGAATATTCATTGAAAGCGTTTTATTTTTTGTTCGTTCTTTTTTATTTTTTACAAAAATATACAATGGTAAGAAGTTCTCTATTTTTCTAGTTTCTTTCCTTCTTTATTATTTTGAAACAAATGTTTTCTCATAAAGTGAAACTTTAATCAGCTCTCACCAATTGGGTTTTTACGGGCAGTTTATCTCTCACCTAACTTCTTTGTTTCCATTGAATTTTGAGGTGAGAGTATTACTGCCCACGAATAACGGGGTAAAACATTTACTGGAAATCATGCTTTCTAACTATCCCCTCACTTAAATACTATATTTTATCTAATTGTTAGTAAGGCGATATATATTTCACTCTAAACATGGGGGCTTATTATAGCATAGCGCTTCTCCTATTTTAACAACCCTGAAACATCAAAATAACGCATTACAAGCTGGTATAATATATTTATCTAATCCTACTGTTACCGTCAATATGAAAGATTTAAAGCCAGGTAATTCGTTCAAGAAGAACTTCAAAACTGAAAACAAAGAAAAGTACCGATTCTCGGTACTTTTCTTGTTTTTTCATTTCTTATTTACTTGTAAACCATAACTGTTTGTAACGGAGTAAAACCTATCTTTTCATAAATCTCTTGAGCAAAGTTTGTGGAAAATACATTAAGACGTACTTCCTCATATCCATTTCTTTTCAACTCTTCAATTCCAGCCTGAATTAGCTTTTTGGAAATCCCTTTACCTCGAAATTCAGATAAGACGTATACATCGTAAATAAAACCAATTTCCTTTTCTGTAAAATAATCCGTATTTGTCCCTACTAATATCCATCCAGCAATTGAATCATTCTCTTTGTATACAAGATAATACGCCCCTTTTTCAATAAGACCTGTCATCATCTGTATCGCTTTTCCACCGGAAATTGTTCCATGATTTTGAATACCTTCATTAGCAGATAATACTGTATTAGATAGTATGTATGTTGTTTCTTCAGCATTAGCTCTTTCTATCATAACTTTATCCCCCTCATTTTTATTACGCTCTCATGAAATAATTCTTTAAGCTCGCTATAAACTCTCCATTTTATGGATTTAATTTCCATACAAAAAAAAAAAAAAAGCACTCTATACAAAATAGGGTGCTTTTCCTATAAACGACCCTTTTCCAGCAAAAGGGGGTGTATATTTTGGGGATATACAGGGAAACTGGAAAAGGAATTTATATAAAGTTATATAAAAATTCAGAAGCCGGAAGCAATTTCCCGCTTCTGAATTATTTATCAATTATCCTTATAGTACTGGTGCCATTGTTTCTTTTAATACTTTTACAGAGTGAGTAAATTTCGCTTTTTCTTCTTCATTTAACTCAAGCTCCACGATTTCACGTACACCTTCGCGGTTAATGACAGCTGGAACACCTACATAAGCATCTTTCTCGCCGTATTGACCTTCAAGGTATGCAGATACAGTTAGTACACTGTTCTCGTTGTTTAAGATCGCTTTAGTTACACGAAGTAGTGACATACCAATTCCGTAGTAAGTTGCACCTTTACGCTCGATAATATGGTAAGCAGCATCGCGTACATTTTCAAAGATTTTATCTAAATCTTCTTGGTTATACTGTTCGTTGTTCGCTAAGATTGTTTCTAGTTTTTGTACACCTATAGTAGCGTGGCTCCATACTGGAAGTTCAGTGTCACCGTGCTCACCAATGATATATGCATGAACGTTACGTGGATCTACATCTAAATAGTCACCTAACATGTAGCGGAAACGAGCAGAGTCTAAAGTTGTACCAGAACCGATTACGCGTTCCTTTGGTAATCCAGATTCTTTCCAAGTTACATAAGTTAAAATATCAACCGGGTTAGTTGCGATTAGGAAAATACCATCAAATCCGTTATCCATAATGCCGCGAACGATTTGCTTAAAGATTTTTGTATTTTTCTCAACTAAATCTAAACGAGTTTCACCTGGCTTTTGTGGTAATCCAGCAGTGATAACAACTAAATCTGCATCTTTGCAATCTGCATAACTACCGCTCCAAACTTTTGTTGGTGATGGAGAGAATGGTACTGCATGGCTTAAGTCCATTGCTTCCCCTTCTGCTTTAGCCTCATTTACATCCACAAGTACAAATTCTTCAGCTACACCTTGGTTAATCATTGAGTAAGCATAACTACAACCTACAGCTCCTGTTCCTACTAATACTACACGATTGATACCTTTTTTCATGGTAATTTCCCCTCTCTATTGTTCACATTTATTTTTTTTATTATTGTTTAAGTAATTAATTAAAATACTAATTTAATGTTGTTTAACTTCTTTACACTCATATTGTAGCACGATTTATTGTGAATACATTCACAAATTATGACCTATTTGTGAACTTTTTCACAGACAGTGGAAAGTTATGATATTAGGTGTGGAATCAATTTCAATGGAAGCCTTTTCTTTAGATTGTGAAAAGCTTATTTCATTATATTTTATCGTTCGCCTATTAAAGATTAGATCCTACATAATTTGCAATAGCTATATATCCTTCCAATTACAATTTCTTTATACTCAAAAACGAAAAAGCTATCCTTTCAGCAGTATTTCCAGAAAGAATAACTTATTTTTTCGTTTTTGGAACCTCCTTTTTCTTAGCTAGTTGACGGTATGAGGGTGCCTCTACAAAATATTAGTAACATCTCCATCTTATCTTTTTTCCGGCATTAAACGAGTAGATACTCCAATTCGATTCCATGCATTAATAGTAACAATCTGCATAATGATTTCAGCAATTTGCTCTTCTTCAAAGAATTTCCTTACTTCTTCATATACCTCATTAGGAACGTGCGTTTCCGCTACTAGTGTAATTGCCTCTGTCAAAGCAAGCACAGCACGTTCTTCCTGCGTAAAGAATGGTGTTTCACGCCAAGCATTAAGAGCGTAAATACGTTGTTCTGTTTCCCCTAGTTTTCGTGCATCTTTCGTATGAAGATCAATGCAATACGCACATCCATTGATTTGAGAAGCCCGGATTTTAATTAGCTCTTTCAATACTTCATCAATACTTGTAGTCATCAAGTATTTTTCTAAACCTACCATTGCTTTATAACCTTCCGAATTTACCTTTCCCATTAAAAATCTTGTTTCCATTGTATATTCCCTCCATAAAATAAAATTAGTTTGTACTTTGGCACCAGGATATTTAACAAGGTCTTTCATGAATTATTTAAAATCACTATCTGCCGTAAAATATTTTAATTCATGACAGAATCCCTAATAAAAAACATACATAGCATCCCTTTTATATCCTGTCACCTATAAGACAAATAAGCTTTTCAATTTGTGACAAAATAAAAAAGAGATCTTAAAAAATAAAGATCTCTTTTTCAATTACATGCTATAGAACTGGAATATGCTTTAATTTATCAGGATTAACTATAATGTAGATTCTTCTAATGGATTCTCCACTTTCATTCCATTCAAAACATATGGCTTTCTCTGCACGGCCTTTATTTCTTGCTAAAATACCAAATTGACCATTTATGATAGTTGGGAGAAGCTCCAATTGAAAGAATCCTCGTGAAACAATAGCCTCCAGAAATATCTGGATACGCTGTTTGCCCAGAATCGGAAATATAGCTGCACGTACTTTACCGCCTCCATCGGTGACAAGTGTTGCATCTACTGTCAGCAAATTAATAAATTCCTCAAAATCCCCTGTTTTTGAACCATGAATAAAGGTATGTATCATTTTTTCTGTATGATCTGATTGTTGTGGATTTACGGGTACTTCGTGCTGTATCTTCTCTTTACAACGACTGTAAATCTTTCGGCAATTTGCCTCTGATTTGTTTAAAATCTCCGCTATTTCACGATAATCGTAACTAAGCGCTTCCCTTAAGACAAATACGGCTCTTTCAACAGGTGTTAAATTCTCTAACAGTACAAGAAATGCATAGGATACTCTTTCGTTTTGAATGATAGTTTCCACAGGATTTAGTTTCGCCGTATCTATTTCCGGCTCGGGAAGCCATTCTCCTGTATACACTTCTCTCTTTTTTCGAGCCGATTGTAGTATATTCAAACAATGATTTGTCGTCATTTTTATTAAATACGCTTTCATATTTCTAATGGATTCTTGGTCCGTATGTTGACCTTTGATAAATATATCCTGAGTAACATCCTCCGCATCACTAACAGAGCCCAGCAGACGGTATGCAACCGAGTAAACTAAAGGTTGATACGTTCGATACAAAGTTTCAAAATCCATATTATCACTCCATTCTATAGCGTGTTTCAATATAAAGTGAAACTTTAATCAGTGGGGGTCTTACTGCGCACGAATAGCGGGATAAAAATATATGATTTGTTATAATTAAAAGATTATCTTTCTGTTACGAAAGGAACGATTCTTAATCTTATGCAAGCTCTTAAATATCACTGACATAATACTATTTGATAGTTTTTATCCATAGGAAGCAATGATTACAACTTGTGTAAATTCTTACATAAAAATTGTACAACAGATAACTTCATCAAAATAGGAATATGAAACAAAAAATATATGTATACTGGGCACACTACACAATAAAAAGGTGAACTTTTGTACCCACCTTTTACATACCCTATTCCCCTTTAAATTATTTTTCTTACCTATCAAAGTCTACTTTAGTTTTAAAAAATCCTTATAACAAATAAAAAAAGAGATAGCAGATTATGCTATCTCTTTTAGTATGACCCGTACGGGATTCGAACCCGTGTTACCGCCGTGAAAGGGCGGTGTCTTAACCGCTTGACCAACGGGCCAATTTCTGGCAGAGAAGAAGGGATTCGAACCCTCGCACCGCGTTAGCGATCTACTCCCTTAGCAGGGGAGCCCCTTGAGCCACTTGGGTACTTCTCTATATAATATGGCTCCGCAGGTAGGACTCGAACCTACGACCGATCGGTTAACAGCCGATAGCTCTACCACTGAGCTACTGCGGAATAATGGTGGGCCTAAATGGACTCGAACCATCGACCTCACGCTTATCAGGCGTGCGCTCTAACCAGCTGAGCTATAGGCCCCAATGGAAAAAGCGGGTGAAGAGAATCGAACTCTCGACCAGAGCTTGGAAGGCTCTTGTTTTACCACTAAACTACACCCGCATGAAACTAAAATGGTGAGCCATGAAGGACTCGAACCTTCGACCCTCTGATTAAAAGTCAGATGCTCTACCAACTGAGCTAATGGCTCATTTTGAAAGTGGTGCCGGCTAGAGGACTTGAACCCCCAACCTACTGATTACAAGTCAGTTGCTCTACCAATTGAGCTAAGCCGGCTTGCTATTTCAAAATGGTGGCTCGGGACGGAATCGAACCGCCGACACGAGGATTTTCAGTCCTCTGCTCTACCGACTGAGCTACCGAGCCTTTATGTA
>NZ_CATKPV010000075.1:0-26299 GCF_949768135.1 Bacillus sp. IT-79MI2
ATAGGAGTGCCTTTTTTCGTGTATAATAAGGTGAAACTTTTATTCGTAGAAATGGATAATTCGTTATGAAGAGAGAAATTGTATTTCAATAATAATGTAATTTAATAATGGAATATATACGTTACAATTAATAGTGAAGGAGGGGCATAGATTGGCTGTAAGTAAAATAAAGGTCGCTCGTGTTCAGTTAGATTTAACACAACAACAATTAGCAGAAAAAGTAGGAGTTACACGGCAAACGATTAGTTTAATTGAAAAAGGAAAATATAACCCTTCTTTAGATTTGTGTTTAAAAATTTGTTATGCCGTAAATCAAACATTAAATGATTTATTTTGGGAGGATAAGGAGTGAAGGATATCGATGAGGATCGTGAAAGATGAACGCTTAATGATTCAAGGACTAAAACATACTAGAATGGCATTTGTTTTACAAAACCTTGTGATATTATGTATGGTTTTTTACCGTTATGTCATAAAAGGAGTGGGATATGGACTAAAATTGAATGGATCTATTTTTCGGCTGACAAGTATGATTGATCGAAATACGATTGTTTTTGAAAGTGATGAGCAATTAAAAGGGAAAAATTTTAAGTTATTTAGCTTGAATCATTCACCAGAAAGTGGCTAGGATTCATTAAAAGAATTACTCTGTTGCTTGCCAAAAGTAAGTCTTCCAACAGGGATTGGTTATGAAAATGTATTTCGTGTGTTAATTATGAAGTTTATGGACAACTATGATCTAGATATACGTTCGGTAAAGAAATCATGTGTTCATATTGTACACCCAGATGGAAGGATTATTCCATTTGATACGTATAATTTATTTTACCGTGATGAGAAAGAAGAGTATTTAAAAGAGCTACAAGGAGAGAGCGGAATTGTGAAATAAAGAGGATATCCTCTTTATCGAGAGGAAGTGTTTTTGTTGCGACAAAAACAGTAGAATCCCCCACCGCAAGCTGAAGTGCACCTCCAATTGTTAGACTGCGTCTAACAATTGGGGTGCACTTCATTGTAGAGGTAGGTGGGGGTAGTTCAATTCATAATGTTTTATACATTAATTTATGAAGTCCAATCGGATGTATATCGAATATTTCACCATGCTCAAGGAATCCTAATCGTTTGTAGTAATCTGTAACGGTAATACGAGCATTACACCATAATATCTCTGCTTGACGCTCTTTTAAGATTACTTCAGCTTGTTGGATTAATGAGCTACCGGCATGTTGTTTCCGAAAGGTAGGTACTGTAGCCATGCCTCGTAAACGATAGTGATGGTTACCCTGTAAGGAAGGGGGTATTTCATGAGAGAACGAAGCAATGCTAATAAGTTTATCATTTAAGAAGGCACCAAGATGAAAGGAATTTGTTTCGTAATCAGATGGGTATTTACAATCGTCCAACTGTTGAGTTGGGCGTAAAATTTTTTGGCGTAGTTCGTATGTTTCGGAGGCGTCAATACATTTAATTGTAACCATACATAATTCACCTTTCTTATGAAGATTTTTCTATCAGTTGTAAAAAGAAATAGGCCGGCGCGACACAAAGGCCTAATATGCTACAAGTACCAATAATAAGGGAAAGAAAGAGACAAAAGTATTTCGTTCCATTTGGCTTCTTCCACCCATAGCTGCAAATTTCAATGCTAATACCGATGAGAATAATGGCTACAAGTACCTCTGCTAATAATAAAAGAGCTAAAGTTGAAATAGACATAGTGTGATTCATCCTTATAATTTATGATAGTAATATTTTACCATAAGGAAGTAAGAATCTTAAGAAAAAAATTAAAAGTATTATGGTTTAGGGAAACAAGGAGTAATTGTTTTGTGTTATTTTTTACATGCCGATTTAAAAAGTCCCCTCTCAATTTTGAAAGGGGACTTTTTGCTATTCTAATATGCTTTTCATTGTATCAATGTGCTCTTTTGATCCTGTTACAAGAAGTGTATCACCATTTTGTAATTTTGTATCACCATGTGGTATTAATGCTTTGTTACCACGGTAAATTTGGATGATAAGTACGTCACCTAGGAATGGCAAACGACGAAGCGGTAAACCGTTGTATGTATTACTACGTAATTCTACTTCGCGAACCGTTTCATTCGCAGTCGTAATTAAACGAACGAGACTCGGCTTATCAATGAGTGCACGTAATAAAATGCGTGTGGAGTTAATCGTCGAGAATACAGCAATATGCTCTTGCGTTGCTTTTTCCTGTAAAAGAGGATCTTCTACACTTGCAATGACATGCTCAACGCCTAATTCTTTTGCGTGTTCTGCTAATAATAAGTTTTGCTCATCATCACTTGTTGCGACGACAACTCGATCTGCATCGAAGGCTTTTTGTTCTTCTAATAGTTCTATCGTAATTGTATTTAGTTTTACGATTGGGAAGTCATGAGATTTCGCTTCCTCGGCATTTACTTTATTTTGACGCATCATGTATAGTGTTACATCATAATCTTCGCGTTTTAAATCAAGTGATAATGGAAGAGTGATTCGACTTGCACCAATAATAGAAACTCTTGGTTTTGGTGTTGCCACTTTTGGAAACATCTTTTTAAATAATACAGGTGCAAAAATACATGTAATAACTGCGCTCAAGATAAGGGAAGCAGACAGACTCGGACTAATAATATTTAGCTTTTCACCAATTTGTGCTGCGGCAATAACTAAGGAAAGTGTAGATGTTAATAAAATCGCACTTCCTAATACGATATTATGTGGGTACCATTTTCGCAGTACGAGTGATGGTAATAATTTTGAAATAAAGAGTCCAACAATTAAAATTGGAATCATTAACATACTAGAAGGCTCTTTAAAAATAGACCATACTTCTAGATTAACACCAACCATTACAAAGAAAATTGGAATGAAGAAACCATATCCGATGGAATCGAGTTTTTCAACCATATCTTCATTTGGTGATAATAAGGATACGAGTACACCTGCTAAAAAGGCTCCTAAAATATTTTCTGCACCAACAGATTCAGATAATCCGACTAGTATTAAAATAAGCGCAAAAACAGCACGTGTGTCAATTTGTACACTACCAGCTTTTAGGCTTTCCAGGTATGGAATATTTTTAAAGCGTCTTGCAACAAAGTAAATTACAATACCTGCCCCAAATAGAACGAGAAGAAGCCACATACTCTGACCGCTTTCGGAGTTTAATCCAACGAAAACAGCGAGTAAAATCATTGTAACTAAGTCTGCAATAACGGCGACTAACAAAATAATTTGACCGATTGCTGTTTTTCCTAAGTTGTTTTCTTTTAGTGTTGGGACAACAACACCTAAAGAAATCGTTGAGATAATCAATGTCATGAACATCGCGTTATCTACAAATCCAAGCCATACAAATATAAGTGATAGGGCATAGGATAAGATGAAAATAAATAAGAAGATAATGCTTGCTGCTTGGAACGTATTGGGTTCATTCGTCTTATTCTTTTTCCCTTTTTGTTTAAATATAGAAAAATCAATTTCTAAACCGCTTAAGAACATTAAGAAGATAAATCCTAGTGTTGATAAAACTTGTAGCCACATATCTGGCTCGATAATATTAAATCCACTTTTTCCTACAAAAATTCCTGCAATAATTTCGGCAACAACGACAGGAAGTGCTTTTAGTTTAAAGCGTTGTAACAAAAGGGGAATGAAAAACGCGATTGCGACAACAATCATAAGTGATAGGACTGAGGAATGGTGTTCCACTGCGTTCTCTCCCTTCAAATAATATAGTACTCATTTTAGCCATATTATAGGAAGAAAAGCAATGCATGTGAACTCGATTCCATAAAGAAAGAGTTTTCTTAACATTTGTCATAATAAGTATAGGTTTCATGATTATGTTTTAATTTCCGTAATGTGGATGAAAAGGGGAAGGGAAATAAAAAAAGACTGCTGAGATTACCTCAGCAGTCTTTTTCATGTTCATTACATAGAGAAGAAAATCCAAACTGTACCAACAACCGTTACTGCAGCGATGAAAAAGTGGAATACGATTGTGATTGTTTGTATTACTCCTTCGCCTTCTGTCATGTGCATAAACATAACAAATTGCAATGCTGCTTGTGCCACTGCCATTACAAGAATGGCTGTTAAGATTGTTGAAAGTGGCAAGCTTGTATATAACGTTACATATACAGCGAGGAACGTTAATGCAAGCGATAAAATAAATCCGAAAACGTGTGACCATGGAAAACCGCTATGTGCGTTTGCTTGTGTATTGTTTTGTCCCATTATTACGCCACCATCCCATTCAAGTAAACTAGTGTGTAAATGAAGATCCAAACAACATCAAGGAAATGCCAGTATAAGCTGATAATAAATACTTTACGAGCTGTAACTGGTGTTAAACCTCGTTTTAAAATTTGGATAACAACACAAGTTGCCCAAATGATACCAGCTGTTACGTGGGCACCATGCGTTCCAAGAAGAACGAAGAATCCAGATAAGAATCCGCTTGTTTGGATTGTTGCGCCTTCTGCAACATAAGCCATAAACTCTTCAACTTCAAAGAAAAGGAAGCCTGCACCTAAAATTAATGTGAAGATGAACCATCCTAACATCGCTTTTTGGTTGTGCTTACGCATTTCATGAATTGCGATACCGCATGTAAAACTACTTGTTAAAAGTAGGAGCGTTTGAATTAAAAGGGTTTTAAGTTCAAACAGCTGAGCTGGTGTAGGGCCATCAGCCGTACGACCAGCAAGTACTAGATAAGAGGCGAAAAGTGTTGCGAACAGCACGATTTCAGCCCCAAGAAAAATCCAAAACCCTAAAATATTCAATCTGCTTTGTTCGGATTGATATTCTAGAGGTAAGCTTTTATCTAAAGCCGCCATTTCGTTTCACCTCTCATGCAACATGTTCTGTCTTTTTAATTTCATCTACGCTAACGTAATATCCGTCGTTGTAATCAAACGAACGCCAGATCATACAACCTAACATACCAATACCACCGACAATTGCTAACCAGAACCAGCTAAATACTAATGCAAAACCTGCAAGACCAATAAAACAAGACATAATGATTGGAACGCCTGTAGTACTTGGCATATGAATTGGTTTCAACTCTTCAGGTTTTGGTGTAATAGATTCGCCGTTCTTCTTCATTTCCCAGAATACATCGCTAGACTTAATTTCTGGTAATTTTGCGAAGTTGTAATGTTGTACTGGAGATTGTGTTGCCCACTCAAGTGTACGAGCATCCCAAGGATCTCCAGTTACATCGCGCTCACCATGACGAATGCTATAAACTACGTTGTAGCATAATAAGGCGAAGCCAATTGCCATCATTACTGCACCGACAGATGCGATTTGGTTTAACCAACCCCATCCAAGGTCTGCAGAGTAAGTGTACATACGACGAGTCATACCATCTAAACCTAAGAAGTACATTGGGAAGAAACAAATGTTAAATCCACTCATAAAGATCCAGAATGTCCATTTACCAAGGCGTTCATTTAGCATATGACCAGTCATCTTCGGATACCAGAATGTAAATCCAGCAAGCATCGCGAATACTGTACCAGCGATTAATACGTAGTGGAAGTGAGCGATTAGGAAGTAGCTGTTATGGTATTGATAGTCAGCTGCTGCCATCGCAAGCATAACACCCGTAACTCCACCAATTACGAAGTTTGGAATAAATGCCAATGACCAAAGCATTGGAACTGTAAAACGGATACGACCTTTATAAAGCGTAAACAACCAGTTAAAGATTTTAACACCGGTTGGGATCGAAATCGCCATTGTTGAAATCGAGAAGAATGAGTTAACTGCTGGTCCTGCACCCATTGTAAAGAAGTGATGCAGCCATACAAGACCACTTAGAGCTGCGATTGCAACCATTGAATAAACCATTGCGGTATATCCAAATAAGCGTTTACGTGAGAATGTACTTACGATTTCAGAGAAAATACCGAATGCCGGTAAAATAACGATATATACTTCAGGGTGACCCCATACCCAGAACAAGTTCGCCCAAAGCATTGGCATACCGCCGCTTGCCATTGTAAAGAAGTGAGCATCAAATAGACGGTCGAATGTCATTAATGCAAGAGCAACTGTTAATACTGGGAAAGCAAAGATAATGATTACACATGTAATTAAAATAGACCAAGTAAACATTGGCATTTGCATTAACTTCATGCCTGGTGCACGCATTTTTAAGATTGTTACCATGAAGTTAATCCCTGTCATCAGCGTCCCGAGACCTGAAATCTGCAATGCAATTGCATAGAAGTTATTTCCTACTCCAGGTGAGAATTCTGTACCAGCCATTGGGAAGTATGATGTCCACCCAGCATCTGGAGAACCACCGATAACGAAGGCGATGTTAAATAACATAGCACCTACGAAGAATAACCAAAAACTTAATGCATTTAAGAAAGGAAATGCAACGTCACGTGCTCCAATTTGAAGAGGAACAACAACGTTCATAAGTCCCATAACAAACGGCATTGCCATGAAGAGGATCATAACCGTACCGTGTGTTGTAAATATACCATTATAGTGTTCAGCGTTTAAATATGTTGTGTCAGGGAACGTTAACTGGGCACGAATCATTAATCCGTCCATACCGCCGCGGAACATCATTACAATTGCTGAAATGATATACATAACCCCAATTTTCTTATGGTCAACAGAAGTTAACCACTCATCCCAAAGCCATCTCCATTTTTTGTACTTTGTTAGCACAAAAAGGATCGCTAACGTCACAAGAACAATAGATACGTCCGCTCCATAGATAATCGGATCGCCTGTGACAAAAAATTCATCAAGCTTCACTATATTCACTCCAATCTGTCGGAATATTCGTTATTACTTTTTGTTTTTGTAGTAGTTGTAATCACAATATTCAAGTGATTTTGGATCTACGTATTTTAAATGTGTACTAGAGAATGTCATACGCCCTACTACACCAGGTTTAATGATTTCATTGTATTTTTCTTCTGTAAGTGGTTTAGCAGTTTCTTTAACTTCTTTTACCCACTTGTCATACTTTTCTTTTGTTTTTGCTTCAAGCTCAAACTCCATGTCAGTGAATCCTTCACCAGAGAAGTTTGCGCTACGGCCAATGTAAGAACCTGGCTTATCAGCCTGTAGATATAAGTCCATGATCATGCCATCCATTGTGTATTTCATACCACCAAGCTCTGGAATCCAGAAGGCATTCATTGGACCAACAGAAGTTAGCTTAAATTGAATTGGTACACCTGCTGGTACATTTAAATAGTTAACGGTTTCAATATTTTCCTCTGGATAACTGAATAACCATTTCCAGTTGGCAGATGTAACGTAAATTTCAACTGGTTTCATATCTTTTGTTTGCTCTGGCGGCTTTTCCGATGCAAATGTTGCTTTTACTGTTGGGATTGACAATGCAATCACGATGATAACAGGGAAAATAGTCCAGATAACCTCTAAAAGAGTATTACCGTGTATATCAGGTGGCTCATAGTCCATATTTTCCGGTTTTTCACGGTAACGAATCAAGATGACTGTAAACAAGATAAATACAATTGCAATAATCAACGACATGAGTATGAATGACCAAATGATCAAATCATACTGTGCTTTTGCAACAGGCCCCTGCGGATTTAATACTGCAAGTTTTTTATCACAGCCACCGAGGAACAAGAGTAGTGATAGTGGAAGAAGCGAAGCCAACTTCCAAAATTTTTTTTTCAGTTGCACGATTGAAAATCTCCTTTCTCCTTGGATTGAAACTATGCCAATAAAACAATATAAACCTATTAATTTATAGAAGGCAATAGTTTTTGTCATATTGTTAAAAAATAGACACAAATGCACACTTTTTACGGTGAATATCATTTGTAACTTGATAACATTGTAAACTATTTTTTTGATGAAAACATGATTGTAAAAATTTTAAGATAAATAAAGTTATACCAACATATCCAAGAAATAGAAAAAAACTATCTTATCATAGGATAAGATAGTTGAATATTTTATATATTTAGTTTATTTCTTGTGTAATATTTCGTTGCTGTTCAAATGTGACAACTTTTTTATATTTAATTTGATACAAGATGTAGCAAATGATCATAAATGGAATTCCGCAATAAAGTGCGATGCGTTGATCCGGTATAAAAGCTAAACTAACGAATGTAATGAAATTTAAAGAAAAAGCAACAATTGGAACGATTGGATAAAGCGGTGTACGATATTTTAAATCGTTTATATTTCCGCCATTCTTTATAAAATCTCTTCGAAAGAAGAATTGTGAAGCAGCAATTGACATCCAGACGACAACTGCTGCCATCGCGGCAATTGATGTTAGTACTAAAAAGACTGTATCTGCTGCAAATACGCTTGTTAAAAGCGAGAGACTTGCAAAGACTAAGCTGAAAATCAAAGCATTCAGAGGTATTCCCTTTTTTGTTAATTTCGCAAATGCAGGACTTGCCATACCTTGTTTTGACATAGCCCAAAGCATACGTGAATTCGCGTATAATCCTGAATTTGCTACTGATAGTACAGCAGTAATAATGACAAAGTTCATAATGTCAGCCGCATATGGAATACCAACTGTATCAAAAACAAGTACAAATGGACTTTCTACAAGATTAGCCTCCTGCCATGGAAGTAAACCAACAACAACAGCAATTGCTAGTACGAAAAAGAATAAAGTACGCCAAATTGTATTTTTAATTGCTTTTGGAATTGTTTTTTCAGGGTTTTCACTTTCACCTGAAGCAATTCCAATTAGTTCGGTTCCTTGGAAGGAATAATTTACAGTAATCATTGTAAGAAGAACGGCTAAGGCACCATTTGGAAATAATCCACCATTTTCGGTGAAGTTATGAAGCATTGGTGCGGGTTGCCCATTGAAATCTAAGAACCCAAACATAACAGCGCCTCCAAGTATAATGAAGACAACAATTGTTGAGACTTTTACACTGGAAAACCAAAACTCCGTCTCTGCAAATGCTTTTGTTGATAAAGCGTTTACAAGGAAAAGAATTACTGCAAATGTAACACACCAAATCCATGAAGATACGTCTGGAAACCAACGCTTCATTAAAATGCTAACAGTCGTTAGCTCTACCCCAACTGTAACAGCCCAATTTAACCAATACATCCAGCCAACGACAAATCCAAAACCAGGTGAAATAAATTTGCTTGCATAACTTTGGAATGAACCTGCTTCTGGCATGGCAACGGATAATTCGCCAAGACAGAGCATTGTTAAATACATGACGAAACCACCAACTAAAAATGCAAGGATTGCCCCACCAGGTCCGGCATTATGGACGATTTGTCCTGATCCCATGAATAATCCCGTACCGATGACACCTCCGAGCGCAATCATAAAAAGGTGTCTGCTTTTCATTGTACGTTTTAAACTAGTTTGTTCTGTAGTTGTTTGATCCATATTCCCTTCACCCCGTACTTTTCTCTTGTTTGTTTTACTCAATGAATATTGAGCTTGCTTCGTTTCGCTAATCATCAGTGGGGGATAAAAAACATACTGATTGTAGTTTTTCTTTATGTTCCTATACGAATGGATTACGTATATTTTCTGGGTGCTTGAGTAGTAATAAAAAACAACAACGAAATGATTAGTGTTCCTTGATTTTCGTTTTGTGATTGAAAGAAATACATTTTTCTTTAACCACATTAAACATTTTTAATTCTAGCAAAATATTCTGAAAATGTATATTTATTTTTCTTTTTATTACAAAGAATAGGAATTTTAAAACAATTTAATTGAATAATAATTCATATAATCTTTCTAGCAAACTAGGTAGAAGAAAGGTACAATAAAAAGGATAGTGTTTGATGAAAATAATGATGTAATGGAGTTTTGCATATGTTAAAGAAATTTAAATATATATGTATTATAGGGGTTATACTTGTTGGTGCTATTTTTGTAGGGAAAAATAAAATTCTTCAAAAAGTACAAGCGTTACGAGTGAATTTTTTGTTTGATATGAAAGAAACAGCTATGATTGAAAATGTTCCATTTATAAAACAACTTCCGGAATTACAGCGAGGTTGTGAGGTTACGAGTTTAGCGATGTTATTGCAGTATAAAAATGTGCAAGTGGATAAGATGCAACTCGCAAGTGAAATCAATCATGTTTCATTTAAAGAAAATAATCTTCGAGGAAATCCTCATGAAGGATTTGTTGGAAATATTTACACGAAATCTGAACCAGGTTACGGTGTTTATCATGGGCCGATTTTTAAACTTGCAGAAAAATATGTACCTGAAAAAACGATTGATTTAACTGGAAGAGAGATTGAAGATATATATAAAGTCATTAGTTCAGGCTCACCAGTATGGGTAATTGCAAATACAACGTTTCAGCCGCTAGCTGAGGATAGTTTTGAAACCTGGAATACAAATAACGGTGATGTGAAAATTACATATTATGAGCATAGTGCAGTAGTTGTTGGATACGATCAAAACTTTGTATATATGAATGATCCGTTAGCTAACAATCCGAATAAAAAAGTATCACGTTCTGAATTTGAAAAAGCGTGGGAACAAATGGGAAAACAAGCAATTACTATTTTATAAAAATAAAAGCTATCTAATGTCAGGTAGCTTTTATTGCAAGTTAAATATTCAGAATATTATTTATTTTGTTTTTACTTCGAGCTATAATAACGTTTAACTTAGTGAAGAAAGGAAGAGGATAGATGGGTGAAATTGAAGAAATTGTTCTTTCTAAAGAACGATTAATAAAATGGAGAAGGCATTTTCACAGATATCCAGAGTTATCTTTTCAAGAAGAAAAAACATCTCAGTATATATACGACATACTTCAAACAATTCCTCATCTAGAAATTTCAAGGCCGACAAAGTACAGCATTATGGCAAGATTAATTGGTGAACAACCTGGAAAAGTAATTGCAATTCGCGCTGATATGGATGCCCTTCCAATTCAAGAAGAAAATCAATTTGAATTTGTTTCTAACTATCCAGGAGTGATGCATGCTTGTGGGCATGATGGACATATTGCGATGCTTCTTGGTGCTGTATATGCGCTCGTAGAGCAAAGGGAAAAAATTAAAGGGGAAATTCGTTTTCTATTTCAACATGCTGAAGAAAATTTTCCAGGTGGTGCACAAGAAATGGTTGCAGCAGGAGTGATGGAAAATGTTGATTATATTATTGGAGCACATCTTTGGGCTTCTTTAGAAGTGGGTAAAGTTGGTGTAATTTATGGTCCAGCGATGGCAGCACCTGATGTATTTAAAATTACAATAGAAGGAAAAGGTGGGCATGCTGGTATTCCTCATGAGACAGTGGATAGCATTGCCATTGGTACGCAAGTAGTCACGCAGCTTCAACAAATCGTATCCCGTCTTACGAATCCGTTAGATTCCCTCGTTTTATCTGTAACGCAATTTCATGCCGGAACAACACATAATGTAATTCCAGAACAAGCAAAGATTGAAGGAACTATAAGAAGTTTAAAGCATGAATTACGAGAACAAACTGCGCAGCGAATTGAAAAGCTTGTTAAACATATTACGGAATCTTATGGCGCGAATTATACATTTTCATATGAGTACGGCTATCGTCCGGTTGTAAATGATGAACAGGTTACGCAACTTGTTGAACATACGGCATTAGAGCTTTACGGAAGGGAACGAGTAGTAAGGTTACAGGCGACGATGGCCGGAGAGGATTTTTCAGCTTTTTTACAAGAAGCGCCGGGTACATTTTTCTTTATTGGTGCTGGGAATAAAGAGAAGGGGATTCTGTATCCACATCATCATCCTCGTTTTACAATTGATGAAGATGCTTTGCCGATTGGGGTAGAAGTTTTTGTTTCATCTGTTTTGAATTTTATGAGAAAAGGAGATAGTAGATAAAGTGAAACTTTAATCAGTGGGGGTTTTCTCCATCCCCCACTGATTATTAGCCCTCACCAATCGGGCTTTTACGGACAGTTCATCTCCCACCTAACTGCTTTGCTTTCACTGAATTTTGAGGTGGGAGTGTTACTGTCCGTTAATGCGGGATAAATAATTCATATGTAAGAGCTATCTTATAAAAGAGATAGCTCTTTTTGTATATATTTGTTTCTATTGGCGAAATCTAACTACAACTTGTTGAAAAGAAAGTTAGGTGGGAAGTTTGTTCAAGTTAGATGCTAACTTATCTAAAATTACAAAGGAAATTCGAGAAAAGTTAGATTCACCTAATGATCTAACGGTTAGAGAATTTACACTTGCCGGTTGTTCTACACGTTGTGCGGTTGTGTTTTTATGTGGATTAACAGATAAAGATAATATTTATAAGTTTATTATCAGGCCACTTCAATATGAAGAATTACCGAAACAAGCTGCAATCATTCAAACTCTACTGGATCGTTTCCTTTCTATTGCAGAGGTGAATATTGCAAAAACGTTTCCGGATATTATTAATGCCCTTTTAGCTGGAGATACAATTTTACTAATTGATGACATTCCTTCTGCGGTAGTTATAAACAGTCGAGCGTGGGAAAAAAGAAGTTTAGAATCTCCAGTGACAGAGGCTCTAATTCGTGGGCCGAGAATTGGTTTTAATGAGGATATCAACGTAAATAAAATGTTAATTCGTCGTGGCTTACGTGATCCGCAGCTTAGGTTTCAATCTTATATCATGGGGAAGCGTTCGCAAAAAGAAGTAACCTTAGTATATATAGAAGATATTATTAATTCTTATATTATAGAAGAGTTAGATCGGAGACTCCAATCGATAGTAACAGATATTATTTTTGAAACAGGAACAATTGAACAGCTACTTCAAGATAATAATTTATCGCCTTTCCCTCAGTTTTTGGATACAGAAAGACCTGATAATGTAGTCGCTTCGTTGGGGAAAGGAAAAGCTGCCATTTTGGTAGATGGCTCTCCATTTGCTCTGATTGCTCCAATGGTATTTGTTGATATATTTCAATCTGTAGAAGACCATTATGAACGTTGGATAATTGGAACGTTACTAAGGTTTTTACGAATGGGGGCTGGTATTATTGCAGTTTTATTGCCAGCTATGTATGTAGCTCTTGTCTCTTATCATCAAGGGCTGATTCCATCAAAATTGGCTTATTCTATTGCTGGAGCGAGAGAAGGGGTGCCATTTCCAGCTTATATTGAAACGTTTATGATGGCGCTCACGATGGAACTGATAAGAGAGGCCGGTATCAGGCTACCAAAACCGATGGGGCAAACAATCGGAATTGTTGGTGGGCTTGTAATTGGAGAAGCGGCAGTAAGTGCAGGGATTGTAAATCCTTTTTTAGTAATTATCATTGCTGTAACTGCCATTGCTACTTTTTCTCTTCCGGTATATAGCATCACAATTACATTTCGAATTTTATTATTTGTATTCGTTTTAGCTGCTACAGTATTCGGATTATACGGTATTGTTTTGGCTTTAATTGCCCTAGGAATTCACCTTACAAATTTAAAGAGTGTGGGGGTACCTTATACTACGCCTATTGCGCCAGCATTCTATAAAGATTGGAAAGAAGAAATTATTCGCTTACCAAAATCAATGCTTAAGGAACGACCAGAATATTTGCAAACGAAGGATGATACATTACGTCCAAAGGAGCGAAAGTAAATTGAGACCGTTTGAGTACGGGGATGAAGAAATTGGAACGCGTGAACTCGCTTTTGCAGTATCTTCAACCATTATTGGTACCGGTGCGTTGTCAATGCCAAGGGTCATTGCTACACAAACTTTGTTTTCTGATGGTTGGATCATTTTATTAGCGGGTGGAATTATATGTGCATTTTTTGCTTGGTTTGTAACAAAAGTTGCGATTTTATTTCCAAAAAAAAATTTTGTTGAATATACAAGTGCTCATTTAACAAAACCAGTTACTTATGTATTTAGTGTTATTTTGATTTTGACATTTGTTGCGTTGACAGCGTATGAGATCAGAACGATTTCTATTATTTCACAAACTTATTTATTTAGTGATACGTCTATACAATGGCTTTCTTTTTTCTTTTTACTTGTTGTGATTTACGGAGTGAGTGGATCAAGAGCTGCATTATTAAGACTGAATGTAATATTTTTGCCGATTGTTCTACTAGCTATAGTGCTCTTGTCTTTATTAAATATAAATTTAATGGAGGTAAATAGCTTATTACCGGTATTTCAAACGAAAGTAAGTAAATATGCAGGAGGAATTAAAGATTCTATTTTCACTTTTATTGGATTTGAAGTTGCTCTTTTTTATTCAATGATGTTAAAGGGGGATATAAAAAAAGCTCCTTTGGCTGTAGCGAAAGGCGTAATGGTAACCGTTATGTCGTATATTTTAATTTATGTGACTTGTATTAGTGTTTTTACGTATATGACAACGAGGGGATTAACGTATCCTACAATTGAACTAGGAAAGGAAATTGAAATTGGAGGAGGATTTTTAGAACGATTCGACGCAATCTTCTTTACGACTTGGATTATTACGGTTTATAACACAACAGCTATGTATTATGACCTTGCTTCTCTATTGTTTTGTGCAATGTTTTCTAAAGTGAATAAACATATTTTTATTTTTATAAGTGCGCCTATTATTTTTTGGATCAATATGGTTCCAGGAGATGTGAGAAAGTTATCGAATTATGGTACATATTTAGCTTGGATAGATATGGGGTGTATCCTATTGGTGCCCTTACTAGTTCTAATTGTATATAAAATAAAAAGAAGGGCTGGTAGAAATGAAACGCCTTCTTAAATTCATATATCTGATTAGTTTGTTATGTTACCTCAGTGCTTGCTCCGAACAACAAGAAATTGAAGAAAGAGGCTTTGTTGTAGGGGCAGCGTACGATCTTGTAAAAGAAAAAAAGTCCAATCCGGTTATGAAGGGAACATACCAAATGGTTTTGCCCCGTACGCTAACACCACAAGGAGCACAAGGGAATGCGGGGAGTAAAAATTATATTAACATTAGTGCGGTAGCAGATGGAGTTTTTGAACAAATTCGTATCGTTGCTAAAAAAATTAGTCGTGCACTATTTTTCCCTCATATACAAGTGCTAATTTTTTCTAACGATTTGTTAGCAAAACCGTATGTGTTAGAAAATACATTGGATGTATATGTTCGTGACCATGAAATGAGACGGAACATTCGTATTTTTGTTTCTGAAAAAAAAGCAGAGGATATATTAAACCAAAGTGCAAAACCTGAGAATTTACCTGCAAAGTATATTGATATGTTAGTTGACCACGCTTCGAAAAATGCACAGATGATAGAAGCGGCTCGGATTGGTGATGTCCAGGGGAAAATTACAGCCAAAAGAAGTTTTGTATTGCCTGTTTTAGGATTGACAAAACAAGGGGTGCAAATGAATGGAGCAGCCTTATTTAGAGGGAAGGATAATAAGCTTGTCGGTAGGTTGAGTGGAGAAAACACACTAGGATTAAATTATATTATTGGAGAGAAGATGGCAGGTTTTTTTACGATTCGTAAAGGGAATCAATTTGTTACATATGAAATTCATAAAATGCGGCGTAAAATTACTACGTCCGTTACAAATGCTACTAAGCCAAAGTTTGTTATTGATTTATCGTTAGAAGGAACTTTGGCGGAACTGCATTTTAGTGATCATGACCAAATTATGGGAGAGAAGAAACTAAAGCAGTATATTGCAAAAGAGATAGAAAAACGTATTCAAAAAACGATAAAAATTGTACAAAAAGATTATAAGGTAGATGTATTAGGATTGGGAGAAGAATATAAACGTCATGATTATAAAAAGTGGAGCAAAATAAAAAAGAATTGGGATCAAGGTAAAAATTATTTTAGTAATTGTGACATCGTAGTTCGGGTGCATCCGACAATTGAGCATTCAGGTTCTTCATTACCAACTCGAGTGGAGTAGAGGTGTTTTATCTTGTTTACCAAATTGAGTATAATATGTACGATATTAATAGCAATTCTCCCATATACAGTATACTTTCTTCATAAGAAAATTATGGAGTATGGTGCACAGCCGTGGCAAAAGAATAAGCAAAAAAGGAAATCTGAATAAATCTCAGATTTCCTTTGATAATCAACGAAGCGTTAATGAGATTCCCTCTATTGATGCCTGGTCTCACTTTATCCCGCATTAACGGAAAGTAATCTACCCACCGCAAAATTCAAATGAAAGCGAGGAAGATAGGTGGTGAATAACTGTCCGTAAAAGAACGATTGGTGCGGGCTAACTATTAGTGGGGATGAAGAAAACTCCCGACTGATAGAAGTTTCACTTTATATAAGCCCTAACCAATGTACCAATTGCGCTGTGAAGAATGTAACAACAATGGCGATAACGGTAGGGATTGCAAACGATAGAAATGTCCATTTTGGACTTTTTGTTTCTTTATATATGTTAACTAATGTTGTTCCGCATGGGAAATGAAGAAGAGAGAACAACATTGTATTTAACGCAGTTAACCAAGTCCAGCCATGTTCTAAGAACAAGTTTTTAATTTGATTTAAATCATCTATTTCAGTTAAGGCACCCGTTGATAAATAAGACATTAATAAAATCGGAATGACAATTTCATTGGCTGGCAATCCAAGGATGAATGCAGCTAGAATAAATCCGTCAAGACCGAGTAATTTAGCGAATGGATCTAAGAAATTCACAAAATACATAAGTATGCTTGTGTCACCAACATAAATATTTGCTAAAACCCAAGTTAGCATAGCGGCAGGTGCAGCTACGATAACTGCGCGTTTTAAAACATATAATGACTTATCAAGTGTGGAACGTACAATGGTATTCCAAATTTTCGGCTTACGGTATGGTGGTAACTCTAACGTATAGTGAGTTGGGACGCCTTTTAAAGCGGTTTTTGATAATACCCAAGATACAGTTAATGTTACAATAACCCCAATTATAACCATTCCGATTACAACACCTGCCGTAACAAGTGTTTGCATACTGCCGGTATATCCAGCGGCCATGAATAATGATGCCATTAATATTAATGTAGGCCAACGTCCATTACATGGAACGAAGTTATTTGTTAAAATCGCTAACATACGCTCGCGTGGTGATTCGATAATACGTGTTGACATAATGGCAGCAGCGTTACAACCAAACCCCATTGCCATTGTTAATGATTGTTTTCCGTGAGCGCCAGAACGTTTGAATAAACGATCCATGTTAAAAGCAACACGTGGTAAGTATCCGTAATTTTCCAATAAAGCAAACATGGGGAAGAAAATAGCCATAGGTGGTAACATAACACTAATTACAGCTCCAGTACCACGGAATAAGCCGAGAATTAAGATGCCATGTACCCAAGTCGGTGCATTCATCGCTTGAAACCAAGCGGTTAAATGACCTTCTGCCCACCCGAAAAATTCAGCAATCATATCAGATGGCACGTTAGCTCCTGCAATTGTAAGATAAAAAATAATAGATAAAATTCCGAGCATAATTGGGAATCCAAATATAGGAGAAGTGAAAATTTTATCTAGCCTCTCTGAACGGTATAACTTATCAGTATTCGTGTATTGAACAGCTTCTTTACATATACTTGCGGAAGTTCGGTAAATATCACCTACAATATCATCTCGTATATCATCTTTTGTAAGTGTTTGTGCATGTTGAACAATATAATCTAATGGAAGGGTCTTACTGGCTGAGTGAGATTCCATTTATTACGACCTCCCTTATCAGCGGCTCTTTATGATGTTTTTGAAGTGTAGCTAGAAAGTTTTTATCTCCATCTAGTATTCGTAGTGCAACCCAGCGTGCAGGGTATGTATCACCGAACACTTTATAAATTTGAGGTTCTAATTCCTGAATCATATTTTCAATTTGTTCATTATAAGTAATTTGAACAGGTGTAGGAATTAATTTTCTGCTAGCCACTTTAGCGATTACATTTAGCAAATGTCCGATTCCAACGCGGTTTCGAGCTGAAATTTTGACTACAGGTACACCCAGTGATTTTGCTAATTTCTTTTCATCAATGATGATTCCTTTTTTTTCTGCTTCATCGATTAAGTTAATACACACTATAACGTCGTTAGTCATTTCAGTCACTTGTAATGCTAAATTTAAGTTTCTTTCCATTGCAGTTGCATCTACAACTACTACTGTTACCTCAGGTTTTTCAAAAATAATATAATCCCGTGCAACTTCCTCATCGGCAGAGTTTGAATATAGGGAGTATGTTCCAGGTAAATCAATTACGGTATATACACTTCCGTTATGTTCATATTCACCTTCTGCTTTTAATACAGTTTTGCCAGTCCAGTTTCCGGTATGTTGTTTTAATCCTGTTAACGTATTAAACAATGTGCTCTTTCCGGTATTTGGGTTTCCTGCTAGCGCAATGCGATGGTTTTTCATACTAAATCATCTCCTATTAATCTCCCGAAAATAAGGGAACTTTCTTCACTACGCAGTGCAATGGTCGTATTGCTCACTTGATAAGCGATTGGATCTCCGAGCGGGCTTCTTTGCAATACTTTAATAGTAGCTCCGGGAATAAAGCCTAAATCTAATAAACGACGTTTCATAGTTCCTTCTAATTGTATCTTCTCGATTTGTACAAACTGCCCTGTTTGGAATTTTGAAAGGGGTTTGATATTAGCCGATACCATAAAAGTTACCTCTCTTCTATATTTTTAGTTTTGGTTTAAAAAGTTTGCCGAGGGAAACTTTTTGCTACTAATATAGTAGAATACATTGGATGATGTTGTCAATTGGTACTTTAAAAATATTCAATTATTTTTAGAATTGTTCCAATTTATTTTGTTGTACAGAAAAATATTACTGAAATTATGTGGGATACATGTGGAGTAACATCTATAAAGTCCAAAAAATGAAGGGATTTGTAAATATATTTTTAACATTAGTAGTGAAAAACAGAATTTTATTTACGATAAATTTACATTATTAAAAGTAAATTTACAATACGAGCTATTTGGTGTGGATTCTTTTGGTTTTTTTAATAAAAAGAGGTGAGATATATAGGTTTTGCGGTATGCTGCCTCTCTTTACTTAAAATTAAAAATTGCTTAACACTAACATAATATTATTGTCCTACAATGAATTTGTATTCGAAAGAAGTAGATGAATGTGAAAAAGCGATAATCCAAATGGGGGTACAAGACATGGTTATGAAAAAAGGTATTAAATTTTCGTTAGCGGCATTAGTGGTTGCTGGTGCTTTAGTTGGATGCGGCAAATCAGAAAGCACAGATAGCAAAGAAACTGCTAAAGGTAGTAACGATGCAAAACAAGAATTGTCGGGTACAATTGCGGCAGCTGGTTCTACAGCTCTTCAACCGCTTGCTGAAGAAGCGGGTAAAAAATTCATGGAAAAGAATTCGAAAGTTTCTATTCAAGTTCAAGGTGGCGGTAGTGGAACAGGGATTAACCAAGTAGCTTCTGGGGCGGTTCAAATCGGTAACTCTGATGTTCCAGCTGCAGATAAAATAAAAGATCCAGCAAAAGCGAAGGAATTAGTAGATAACAAAGTGGCAGGTATTGCATTTGCACTTGTTGTAAATAAAGATGTGAAGGTTGATAACTTAACTGTGAAACAAGTACAAGATATCTTCTCTGGAAAAGTTACAAACTGGAAAGAGCTAGGCGGTAAAGATGAGAAAATTAATGTGGTAAACCGTCCAGCATCTTCTGGTACACGTGCTACATTTGAAAAAACAGTTATGAAAGATGCGAAGATTAACGATGGAACAGGTACAACACAAGATTCTAACGGTGCGGTAGAACAAGCAATTAACTCTACTCCTGGTTCTATTAGTTATCTTGCAATGTCTTATATGGTAGGCGATAAAAAAGGTGCATTACAAACTGTAAAAATTGATGGTGCAGAGCCAAAAGTTGAAAATATTTCTGCGGGCAAATATCCATTCTGGTCTTATGAGTACATGGTAACAAAAGGGGAAGCGAAAGAAGCTACAAAAGCTTATATCGATTATGTAAAAGGTAAAGACTTCGAAAAACAAGTTGAAGATATGGGTTATATTCCAATGTCTAAACTGAATAAGTAAACATTTAACAGGGCTGGCTGCGAGGCCAGCCTTGTTCATTTCAATCTATGAAGTGGGGTTGTGTCCTGTGATGAAGGGGAAAAAACAAATTAATTATGTAAAAAGTGAATATATCGGAAGAACGCTTGTTACGTTTTGCGGTATATTTATTGTTCTTGTTACATTAGCAATTATTGCATTTATTTGCGGGAAAGGAATTCAATCTTTTACGCAAAGTGGCATTTCATTTTCTGAGGTATTGACGTCAACAAAATGGAATCCGAATGCTGATCAGGGATCGTTTGGTGCTGTTATCTTTATTGTTGGTTCAATGCTTGTTTCATTAGGTGCGGTCGTTATTAGTGCGCCAATCGCGCTTGCTCTTGCGATATTTATGAACTTAATTTCACCAAAGTTTGGGAATAAAGTATTAAAGCCTGTTTTAGAATTATTAGTTGGAATTCCTTCAGTAGTATATGGTTTATTAGGGGTTACCATTTTAGTTCCGCTTTTACGTGATTCATTCGGTGGTGTTGGTTTTAGTTTAATTGCTGGTATTATTGTGCTCAGTATTATGATTTTACCTACTATTGCTAGTATTGCTTCCGATGCAATACGTTCGGTTCCATTTGATTACTTGGAGGCCTCTTATGGTTTAGGTTCGACGAAATGGCAAGCGATTAGCCGTGTTATTGTTCCAGCTGCAAAAAAAGGTATTTTAACAGGGATTGTTCTAGGGCTAGCTCGTGCTTTCGGCGAAGCGTTAGCGGTTCAAATGGTAATAGGGAATACTGTTAAATTGCCTGAAGGGATCTATAGTCCAACGGCAACATTGACAGGTATTCTAACAATGGATATGACGAATACGTTAAATGGAACCGCCTGGAATAATGCTTTATGGACATTGGCAATGATATTACTTGTTATTTCATTCCTATTTATTTTAGTAATTCGAGCAATTGGCCAAAGAGGTGAACGATAACGATGAATGCACGAAAAGTAAATAATATTTGGACGGGTATTTTATATGCAGTTGCAGCATTTGTAGTAGCTTTACTTGTTTTCTTAGTATACGAAATTCTGCAAAAGGGTTGGGGATTTTGGGATCCAAGTTTTTTATTCGGAGAACCAAGCAATACAAGAGCTGGAGGTGGAATTGGTCCGCAATTATTCAACTCTTTTTATATGCTTGTTATTACCTTAGTCATTTCAATTCCGCTTGGATTAGGAGCAGGGATTTATCTTGCGGAATATGCGAAACAAGGACGGTTTTTAGGGTTTGTTCGTTTATGTATTGAAACGATGGCATCATTGCCTTCTATCGTTGTTGGTTTATTTGGTTTATTAGTATTTGTTACAATGACAGGCTGGGGCTATACGGTAATGGGTGGTGCGCTCGCTTTAACGATTTTAAATTTACCGGGTCTAACGCGTGTTTGTGAAAGTGCAATTACAGAAGTTCCGTCTAATGTAAAAGAAGCGAGTCTTGGACTGGGTGCAACAAAGTGGCAAACGATTGTGCGAATTATTATTCCGACGTCATTGCCGCAAATTATTACGGGGATTATTTTAGCTGCGGGTCGTATATTTGGTGAGGCGGCGGCGTTAATTTATACAGCAGGATTAACATCACCGATTTTAAATTCTGCAGCTGATTTTTCAAGCCCTGCACATCCGTTGAATCCATTTCGACCAGCTGAAACATTAGCAGTTCATATTTGGAAATTGAACTCTGAAGGGATTATTCCAGATGCGAAGTTAATTGCAACAAAATCAGCGGCAGTATTAATTATTATGGTATTACTGTTTAATGTTATTGCTCGTTTTACGGCATCTGTACTTCATAAACGTTTTACGGGAGCGAAAAAATCTCGTAAAACAACAAAAGCAAAAGCAGCTTAAATGCTTGTACCCTTATATTGATAAAGGGCTCTCTGCTTAAATAGGCAGAGAGCTTTTTTTGTTTTGTAGGGGGAGAGTAGTAGAGAGAGTTCTTCGATTAAAAAGGATAGTTCCTATGGTAAAATGATGTGTATGTAAATATATGAATAAATTGTGGGATAGAAAATGAAATATAAGGGAGGTTTGCTTTTTTATCCCGCATTAACGGGCAGTAATACTCCCACCTCAAAATTCGGCGAAAGCAAAGAAGTTAGGTGGGAGATAAACTGCCCGTAAAAGCCCGATTCGTTCAACTAATAATCAGTGGGGGATGAAGAAAAACCCCCACTGATTAAAGTTTCACTTTATGTTTTTTCTTCAAATGTCAGGTTTTCCAGGTTCGGGAAAATCAACGCTTTCTAGACGTATAGCAAAAAGCACAGGTGCAATTGTGATTGATCATGATATTGTAAAAACGGCCTTACTAGAGTCGTTAGAAACTCGTCAAATTGAAACGACGGACGCTGGTGGAATTTCGTATGAAATCGAATGGGCCTTAATAGATTTTCATTTATCCCAGGGGCATAGTGTAATATTGGATAGCCCGTGTCTTTATACAGAAATGTTAGAAAAGGGAATGAAGTTGTCTAAAAAGTATAATGTGAAATACAAATACGTTGAATGCTATCTTAATAATATAGAAGAAATTAATAATAGGTTAAAGAAACGGAAGCGAATGATAAGTCAAATTGAGGAAGTGGAATCTGAAGAAGCGTTTAAAAAGTGGTTAGATGGTAGTAAACGACCGTCTGATTTTACATATCTTATTGTGGACTCTGGAAAACCTTTGGAAGATTATATAGATAAAGTAATGGTATACATGAATGAGTAATTGAAATGCTGTGATAGTATAATAATAGTAGAAAGAAAAACGTTATCTTCAAAACTGAAGATAACGTTTTTCTTGTTAAGTTCTTGGTGTATCTATAGACGAGCTTACTTTTCTACGTGAGCTTCGTTTTTTGCCGAATTTATCTAATAGTTCATACATAACAGGGACGACAACTAGTGTGAGTACAGTTGAAACTGCTAAACCACCGATTACGACAACCGCTAAACTTTTAGATACCATATTGCCTGCTTGTGATTGACTGAATAATAATGGTAACATCGCTACTATTGTTGTAATAGCGGTCATGATAATTGGTCGTAGCCTTGTAGAACCTGCTTCTAGTAAAGCTTCCCGCGTCGTCATGCCATGCTCTCTATTTTGTTGAACACGTTCTATTAGTACGATGGCATTTGTAACAACAATACCAATTAACATTAATGCGCCGATGAGTGCGTTTAAATCGACTGGTGTTCCTGAAATGATTAATCCTAAAATCCCCCCAACAGCAGCTAGTGGTAAAGAGAATAAAATCGCAAATGGGGCGCGTGCTTGCCCGAAAGTAATGACCATAATTAAATAAACAATCCCGATTGCGATACCCATGATTTTGAATAAATTTGTAAAGTCTTCTTGCATTGATTCGGTTGCACCAGCAATTTTAACTTTCGCGCCGTTTGGTAGGTCTAATTCTGAAATAGCTTTGTTCACTTCAGTGTTTACTTTACTTAAATCTTCATTTGTCGCTTGGGCAGTTATTTGAATGGTTTCTTTCCCGTCTTTATGGAAAATCTCTGTTTGTAATCGTTTTTCTGAAATGGTTGCAATATCTTTTAAAGGAATTGATCCTGCTATAGGTGACAAGATATTTGTGTTAAGAATATCTTCTTTGTTACTTATCTTTTCTTGTTTATGTTCGAGCATAATAGTTGTTTTCTCATCATCAATTGTCAGTTGCCCGATTGGTGATTTTTTCATAAGGAATGAAACTTGTTGGCCTGCTGTTTCCGGAGTTAATCCAACTTGTTCCGCTTTCTTTTGATCAATATCGATTTGCCATTCCTTTTTTGATTCTTCTAGATTTGTTTTTACTTTAGAAAGACTGTCTATACTTTTTAGTTTTGTTTCAACGAGATCAGCAGCTTTTTTTAAATTCGTCTCATTGTTTGCTGTCACGTTAAATTGCAAGCTGTTTCCACCGCCAAAACTAGAATAGCTTGCTTTTGTATAATCGAATTCGGCTGGTTTAAAGTCTGCGTGCTCTTTTTTTAGTTTCTTGATATATTGATCGATATCTGTTCCTTTTTTGAAGACTACAGCAATAGATGCAAGGTTATTTTTAGTTGTAAATCCAAACTGTGCATCTTCAGCACTGGAACCCATTCGTAAAATAACATCTTTTACATCGCCGTTAGAAAGTAATTTTTTTTCAAAATCAAAGGCTGTCTGCTTTCTGGATTCAAAATCATAATTTGCTGGGAATGTCATCTGAATTGAAAGCATCGTATCGTCTTCTGATTTTATATTTGCTTTTGGAAGTAATATATAAGCAGCAATTGATCCGGCAAATAATAAGATAGAAGAAAATAAAATAATAAACTTATGTGAAAGGGCCCACTTTAAAGTAGCTGTATACTTTCTTGAAGGTTTCGGTGTACGCTGCCTTGTTTTTCTCAGTAATAAAAATGCCATAAGTGGAACAACGGTTAAGGCCACCACTAGTGAAGAAAGTATAGAGTATACAACGGCTAATACCATAGGTAACATTAGCTTACCGATTGTACCTGATACAAGACCGATAGGTAAAAAGACAGCGACTGTTGTTAAAGTAGAAGAGGTAATCGCAACGGCTACCTCTTTTGTGGCGTCTAGAATGATGTCTTTTGAAAAATGTTCTTTTTGTAAGCGCCGGAAGATATTTTCAATGACAACAATACTATCGTCAACAAGTCGACCAACCGCTACCGCTAAGCCCCCGAGAGTTAAAATGTTTAATGTAACATTAGATTGATCAAGTAAAAATAGTGTTAGTAAAATGGATAATGGAATACTAACGACAGCGATCAGTGTTGTTCGAATACTACGTAAAAAGATTAAAATGATAAATGTTGCAGCGATTGCTCCTAAGATTACTTCTTTTCCCATACTTGTAACAGCGTTTTCGACTTGTTCGTGAGTAGAGGATATTAATTTAATTGTATAAGTATCTTTATATTCTTTGCTTATAGTTTTTATCAATTTCTTTTCCGATTGCAACTGCATTTTTGCTAGGTTCTTTCATAATAACTAATCCAGTTCCCTCTTCGCCATTCACATGTGAAACGGTATCAAAATGTTGTTTTATTTTTACTTGAGCTATATCTTGTAATTTGATTTGAGGGGTAAGTGACATATTTTTTATTTCATCTACATTTTTGACATTTCCAATGACGCGTAGGCTGTGGTCTTCGTTATTGACAGTAACTTGACCAACTGGAGTGGAAGTTTCTTTTCCTTGTAAAGCGGCTAATACTTGCTGTGGTGTCACATTTTTATTTTTCATTTCATTTGGGTCTAATATGATAGATAGCTCAGATGTTGATTTACCGTAATACATGACGTTAGCAACGCCGTCGATATTTTCAAGTTGCGGGATGATTTCTTTTTCAATCTGTTTTTCATCTGCTTTTGTAAAACCATTCTGTTTTTGAACGGTAATCTGTGCGAGTGGAATCATAGAGGTATTAAGTTGACTGACGACGGGTTTTGTAATTTCTTTTGGGAAATTTACGTTGTTGGTAATTTTTTCGACCTCACGTGTAGCATCTTTCATATTAGCTTTAGATGTATACGCAATATCGATACGAGATAAGCCTTCATAAGTAGAAGAAGTTATTGTATCGACGTGTTCCAAATTTCGAAACTTTTTTTCAAGCGGCTCGGTTACTTCTTTTGTCAATGTTTCAGCATCTAGCCCTTGAGACATTGTAGTGACAGTTATTGCGGGATTATCAACGCTGGGTAGAAACTCCATCGGTAATTTGGAGCCGGAATAAATGCCGAGCACAGAAATGAGAAAAACCATGATGATGATAGCGGCTCGATTTTTTAATGAGAATTTTGTTAACCTATCCATAAAAATGATTCCTCCGTTTAAGTTGTTTTTTAGCCTACTTTGTTACTATATAACAAAATCTGGATATCTTTCATTAATTAAATGTAAAAAAATTCTAAAATTATTCTTAAGTAGCGAGTGAATAGGATTTTGTAAGGAAGGGCTAGAGAGTTGGTTGGGTATTTTAGCCTTTTAAAGTTCTGTTGAAGTCAGGAGGAAGAAGATCCATTTAATATGAAATAAAGAGGTGGAATTATTAAGCGGAAATTTTTTTATATTATTTTTAAAAAACACTTGTGATTTTAAAATGAGGGTGGTATATTAATAAACGTCGCTGATGCGAGAAACGCAGAAAGCGAAAAAAGAAATTAAAAAAACTTAGTTGACATCGAAAAATGAAGATGCTAACATAAGGAAGTCGCTAATCGGCGATGGATG
>NZ_CATKPV010000076.1:0-25119 GCF_949768135.1 Bacillus sp. IT-79MI2
TGTCACCCTTTCTCATTAACATAAGAGAATAGTAACGTGCTTTTAACTTCAAGAATAGTCTAAATCCTTAAGTTGATGGATGTGTGGTGCTACCCCATCACCATCAAGCTAAGAAAAGCAAATACCCCAAAACGAGAGAATTGACCTCCCGAGGTGAACTGTATAATTTTTTTTGTTAGGGGGCGTTATAAAAAAGAAATACCCTTTCCTATAATCGATGTTGCATGAGCTTAACTTGACGGCAATGTAGATTTAAAATAAAGTTTGATAATTTATAATAAAGATTGATAATTAGTAAAAGAGTTTGATAAAAAGGTCTATTTTGTAGGGAAATTGCTTATGCATAAAATAAAGCTAATTTTTTGTATACAGTAGCTATAAACTCTCTCGAGATTTGGAAAATAGATTCGCGAATCAACCAGGTTTCCAACCTGATGTGGTGATGAGCTGCGAAGCTATTATGAGTGCAGTGACATAATTAGGAGGTTTCCACTATGACAGCTTTATTTAAACCTATGGCGTTCCATCTGAAAACTGAACGACTTGACCTGAGTATGTGGGAGGAATCCGATTCAGCCTGGTTGAGAAAATTAATTGGCGAACGTGGTGTGGACATGCCAACCCTTGACTCCGTTCGTAGCTATCTTATTGAGATGCGCAAGAAAGCGGCTGAAAATGGCATTTCTCTTCTCACTATCCGTAGGCGAGACGAAGGCGATTTCATCGGATACTGTGGCTTGATTATCGGCCGTTCCACCCTTGAAGAGCCTGAGATCGCATACGAGTTGTTCCGCAGTGTTCATGGTAAAGGATATGCGACCGAGGCAGCATCCGTTGTGCTGGACGCTGCGATTGCTACCGGGCGTCACAGACTTTGGTCGACTGTGGGCGCTTGGAATGTTGCGTCCCTTCGAGTTCTGGAAAAAATAGGATTTAATCGACATCACAGTACGTGGGACGAGCGCGGTGAGATTGTTTGGAACGTACACGATTTTTAGAGATCCCGACCTAATTCGAAACTATGGAAAAGGAGAAAAGGTCATTAGTTTAGGGGAGAATCCACATCGCTATCAACCTAATAAAAAAAAATACCCCCTAAAATAAAAACCTAAGCTACCTATTTCTTGAAAAAACAAGTAATCGTGGCCTAGGTTTTTATTATTTATACCCCAATTACTTCTCTCTTAGATTTATTGGAAATCTGGATGACGATACGTTTCTTTCCCTTCCAAAAGAGTAAGTAAAAGTTTTGTTTTATGAATATCTTGTTCTGGAATTTCAAATAAATTTTTATCTAGTACAACAAAGTCTGCTTTCTTTCCAACTTTAATAGATCCGGTTTCTTTTTCTAAAAAGTTTGCATATGCTCCATTTATTGTATAACTCTTAATCATATCCTCTAAGCTTACTTTTTCTTTTGGATTTAGAACATGTTCTGGATTTGTATGTTCTGGATTTGTATCTTGTAAATCTGTACGAGTTATTCCCATTTGAATGCCAGCTAATGGGGAAAAATATTTTCCATGTGTAATTGGGTAATCACTGGCAGACGCCATCGCTATGCCTTCTTTTATAAAGCTTTGCATAGGATATTGTTTATTTGCACGCTCTTCTCCTAACAAATCAACAGCTTGTGAAAAGTATGCTCCATTCTTGAGAAACCATGTTGGTTGCGGTACTCCAATGATTCCCAAGTCTTTAAAACGTTTGAAATCACTTTCTTCAACTAATTGTAAGTGTGTAATCTTATGACGACTATCACGTTTTCCGTTCTGCTGTTGAGCAGATGCAAAGGCATCTAATGTTTCTGTTGTTGCGGCATCCCCTACAGAATGAACGTGAATTTGAAACTTTTCTTGATCTAAAGTCTGAATCAGATGTGCATATGATTTCTTCTCCCACACAGGAACACCATAATAATTTGTTTTATTGTTGTATGGTTCATGCAAAAAGGCTGTCCCTCCTTCAAGCACACCATCCATAAATAATTTAACAGTATTCATTTTCACCAGTGGACCTTGTAACTTTGCACGCTGTTCCTTTAAATACGGAATACGACTTTCACCTTCACTTGGCTGAACAGCTAATGAAAGGTTATGTCGAACAGATAATGCTTGTTCCTTTTCAAGCATTGTTAAAGCCTCAATAACAGTATCCTGTTGCGGGACAACAACATCATTCACTTGTGTGTATCCATTACTTGCCGCCAACTCCTGGAAAACTGCTAAAGCTTCTTTATATTGTTCAGTATTAAACTTTGGTAATTTGTCTAATACAAGATTCGTTGCTGTATCACGAAGCGTACCAGACGGCTCACCCTTTTCATCACGTTCAATTACTCCTCCCTCCGGGTTTGGCGTATCTTTTGTAATCCCTGCTATTTCAAGTGCTTTAGAATTTACCCAAATCGAATGATAATCCTCTGAAATTAAAGCAACAGGAATATCCTTTACAACAGCATCTAAAGATTCTTTTGTTGGGCCTGTTGTTGGAAAAAGAGTATTACTCCAGCCAGCACCATGTATAACGCTTACGCCACTATGTTCTTTTGCATATTTTTCTACCATTTGGATATATTCTTCAATTGTTCTACCACTTATTAAGTTAACAGAATAAAGAGAATTAACTGTTTCCGAAGCATGAAGATGGCTATCGACAAAACCTGGAAGTAACATTTTCCCTTTTAAATCAATAACTTTTGTGTTCTTTCCCTCATATTTCTTCACACCGTGTGTATCACCAACATATATGATTTTTCCCTTCGCAATCGCAACTACTTCTGCCCACGGTTGGTTTGTTTCTACCGTATAGACCTTCCCATTTATAAAAATGGTGTCAGCTATCTCTCTGATGTGTTCCTGTTGTTTATTTACCGGTACAAATCCTGCTAGCATACAAACCACAGTCAGACTAATTAAAAGAACAATCAACTTTCTCAATGTATGAACCCCCAATTCTTTGTTATTTAATTATTTTTATAAACCTCAATATACAAATACTTAAATTATCAATAATTCCTTGAAGTACTCTTTTTATTAAGATTGAGTTGAACAGTCAATAAATTAACATTTAATAATTTACATAACCTGTAATCTAATGATGTAAGTTTTCTTCGAAATATGTTAGTTAAGTGTATTCCTTCATATTCTTGCATTTTTTAAATAATCAATCTATTCATTAAACCAGAAGCAGTCCTTATAAGGACTGTCTTCTGGTTAATTTTTAGTTGATTGACTTCCAAAAATACCATATCAAATTAAAAAGTTAATTTTCCTGAACGGATATCATTAGTCATACCTTCATAAGGATCTTGAGATATAACTTTTTCATTATTGATTCCTTCATTTTTGAAAAAAGTGATATCAGCGAACTCAGGGACAACATATTTAGGATAAGTCTCATATTTTAAACGGGATTCTTCCATTACATTAATAAAGTCATTTTGGTAACAAACTGTAATTTCTGGATGTTCATGTACCCATTTAGGGAAGAAGATGACTCCATGTATCCTTTTGTCATTTGGCATGAAATTTAGGGAAACGTCAGTGCCAGTAGGCTCAGTCCATGAAACTTTATAGACTCCATCAGCGATTTTTACAATATCAGCTTTTTGGTCACGAACCCAGCGACCTCCAACCATCCCACTATGAATACGATAGTCAACAGTATCCTCATTTTTTATATAAAATTCATATTCCCAACCATTTTCATAAGTATAAATGAAATGGCTTCCTAAAAATTGGTTAAGTTCTTTCATAATAGTTCACTCCTTAAAAATTATTCAATATTAAACATGTAATTAATTACATGTTTAATATTACACGGTTTAATATACGCCTGTGGTATAATTATGTCAAGATATTATAAACGGAGGTTATGGTGTGAGCCGTAGAATACTAAAATATGCAATTTTAGGGTTATTAAGTAAAGAAGATATGAGTGGATATGATATTACATCCGAATTTAAAAAAGCGATTGGACAGTTCTGGAGTGCAAAGCATAGCCAAATCTATGTTGAGTTAAAAAAATTATTAGACGAAGATTCGATTTCTCAATATATAGAAATGGCAGGAGTCAAACTTGAGAAAAAAATGTACAGACTTACAACAAAAGGAAAAGAAGAACTTCAGAATTGGTTGCTGGAACTAGATGAAAATGTGGAAACCGAAAAGGATATCTTCGCATTACGGTTATATTTTTTAAAAGATATCCCTACGGAAGAAATTCCAGTGTTATTTAATAACCAATTAAAACTCAGAACCGAAAAATTATTTTTTCTAAAAGAACAGTTCTCTTTTCATTTTGGAGTGGAGAAGAATCCTCTATATTTAGATACTGAAGAATTAGGTCACTACTTTGTTCTGACAAAAGCCATTTCACGCGAAGAAAATTACATTTGTTGGTTAAATAAAAGTTTAGATATTATAAAAAACAAAAAAGCCGATAATCCTTTTAAATAGGATTTATCGGTTAATTCAATTTAACTGATACATTTTCTGGTTCTGGTGCAAAAACTTGGTTTTAGTGCAAAAATTTCAGGACAATTGCAATAAATCTACAAATCTTGGACATACTGATACTACTAATCTAAAGAAGGTGCGTGATTGGTATGGAAAAGGAAAATGTATTCAAATGGAAGCATTATCAGCCTGATATTATTTTGTTAACGGTAAGATGGTACCTACGATACAGCCTTAGTTTTCGTGATTTAGTGGAAATGATGGAGGAACGGGGCTTATCCATTTCCCATACAGCGATTATGCGTTGGGTTCATCAGTACGGTCTGAATTGGACAAACGAATCCGACGTCACCTTAAACAAACAAATGACTCCTGGAGAGTCGATGAAACATATATCAAAGTAAAAGGCCAATGGATGTACCTGTATCGTGCTGTTGATTCGAAAGGAAATACAATTGATTTTTACCTAAGCAAAACAAGAGACCAGAAGGCTGCAAAACGCTTTTTCAAGAAGGCCTTGCAGTCTTTTCATGTTTCAAAACCTCGTGTTATAACAGTCGATAAAAATCCAACTTATCCTATAGAAATTGAACAGTTGAAAAAAGAAAAAAGTATACCTGGTGGTATGCGACTTAGACAACAAAAGTACTTGAATAACATAGTAGAACAAGATCATCGCTTTATAAAGAAGCGAATTCGTTCTATGCTAGGGTTCAAATGTTTTGCCACAGCTACATTCATTCTTTCTGGAGCAGAAGCCATACATATGATTAAAAAGGAACAGGTTGATTTACGGGACCAGTCTGTCCAAAATCAGAAAGAATTCATCCATCAATTGTTTGGACTTACAGCATAAGATACGATTCCGTTAGGAATCTATGCGCTTTATTATCTTTTTGCACCAGAACCAATTATTTGAATTCCGTTTTCATCCACAACGTAAGAACGGGTGTGTGAAAACCTTTATCTGGCATTTTTGATAAATACAGTATACAATACTAAACGTTTAGTTTACCATATAATTATCAGTAAAAATCCCTAAAAAATGGAGGTAAGTACATTGGAAAAGGAAAACATTGTACATAGTAGGGTCTGGTTCATTACTGGAGCTTCAAAAGGATTTGGACGTGCATTAGTTGAGGCAGCACTTGAACAGGGTGATATGGTAGTAGCTACAGCACGTAAACCAGAAATTTTAGCACAATCTTTTCAAGATAATAATCATTTATTAATCCTGCCTTTAGACGTAACGAATTCTTATCAAATCCAAGAATCAGTCGAAAAAGCCATTGGAAAATTTGGGCATATCGATATTTTAGTCAATAATGCCGGGTATGGACTGTTAGGCGCAGTGGAAGAAGCGAAACTGGAGGAAGTAAAACAAGTATTTTCTACTAATGTTTTTGGTTTGCATGCTGTAACACAAGCTGTCTTACCTCATCTTCGATCCCAAAGGTCCGGTCATATTATCAATATCTCTTCAGTTGGTGGATTTTCAGGTTCTATAGGATGGGGAATCTATAACTCCACTAAATTTGCAGTGGAAGGATTATCGGAAGCGTTATCGTTAGAAGTGAAACCTTTAGGTATTCACGTTACCATTGTCGAACCAGGAATGTTTCGTACTGATTTTCTTGCAAGTTCTATGCGTTCTGTTAATACAGTTATTAAAGATTATACAAATACTTCAGGACAAACACGAGAAACGGCTAATAAAAGTAACGGTAATCAGCCTGGTGATCCTAAAAAGGCAGCTTCAGCTATCTTGAAGGTTGTTGCAGCTGATGATCCACCACTAAGACTTGTTTTGGGGCCTGATTCCTTAAAGCGAATAAAAACAAAACTTGAACAAGTCAAAACAGATTTAAATAATTGGCAAACTGTCACATTAAGCACAAATATAGAGGATGAACAAATTGGTTAATTACGAGGTAAAACAGTCAAATTCTGAGCATAAGCGAGGGAGACCCCGCAGCAATAAAGTAAGTGAGCGTATTCTGAAAGCTACTATCGAACTTTTGTTTGAAGAAGGACTTCGGAAAACAACTGTTGATGAGATTTCTGCCCGTGCTGAGGTTAGTAAAGCAACTATTTATAAGTGGTGGCCAAACAAGAATGTAGTTTCAATAGATGCTTTTCTATTGAAAATGGAAGCAGAGGTTAAAATACCTGATACTGGATCTGTACGTGAAGATTTTTTACAGCAGTTACTTTCAGTTATGCGATTTTATAAAAGTCCTATGGGTAAGGTGTTTACTCAACTCATTGCTGAAAGTCAATACGATCCTCATATAGCTACCATATTTTGCGAACGGTTCCTTGTCAATCGACAAAATGCTGTGCAAGTTATGTTGCAGCGGGGATTTGATCGCAACGAGATTCGAAACGATATAGACTCTAAAATTATCATTGATTTAATTTATGGGCCTATGATATATCGACTTCTTACAGGACATGCACCTTTGGACGACAACCTTGCAAAATCGATTGTTGATGTGGTGATAAAAGGGATAAGAGTATAATCTTTATATCTGATTTTTAGGTTACAAGTATATTTACAAGAAAAAAGATTAATCGATATTAGAAATTTCATTTATAACTTCTGATAACGATCATTATGGTGCGACAAGAAGTCGCATTCTCACAGTGTAGCTTCCGCTACTAGACTAGATGCAAAGGCTATCTCCATCCGAAACTGCGGGATTGGGGTCACCATATCAAAAAAAGAAAATTGTACGTTATCAAGACCTATACGTTAAAAATCCTCAAAAAATAAGAGGTAAGCACATATTAGTCATGTCTAATATGTGCTTACCTCTTATTTCTCTTTAAACTAAAGTTCCGCATTAGCTTAAATACTTCAATGTGTTTCTAATGGTATTTTTCCAATGTCGGAAACATCCACATGTTCATATTTAATCACTTTAAAGCCAGGAATTTCTAAAGTGATTGTATCAAAACCATATGGTGGATTATGTGCACCCTCAAAAGTTACAATTTGAACGGTTATTTTGTATTTATCATTAAATTCATCTCGAACAATATCAATAATTCTTTTTGAATCAAAAAGCCTTGATTCACCATAATACGTTTTTGTTGCTTGAAGTATCTCTATTCCGATTGCCCTCAGAAATGCCTGTTCGAGTATAACTTCACTACCGACCGTAGGAAGTTTCTTTTTCTCAGTTTTAATGACTTTCCAGGCATTATCTTCTTTTTTTAGCGTATATAACAGGTTTAATCCATCTAACTTGACTGCATGTATATAAGCGATGTTTTCTTTAACATAAATCCTTGGTTCCCTAATCCATGTCCATATATCACCCTGTAAGACAGATAAGGCTGCCTTACCTAAAGGTGAAATTTGTCCTTTATCATTATAGAAAGGAAATTCTCTAAAGAAATATATATCTTTAACCCCTTTTAAATCAACATCGAAATAATACTTATTAATAAATTCTTGGTTGGGTGTTTCTTGTTTTGCGGAAACATTAGAAGTAGTGATAAAAAATAAGATGCTGAAAATAATGCATAATTTTTTCTTCAATAAGTTCACCTACCTTTTCTCAGTAGGTATTTTCCCCAACAAAACCAAGTACAAACACTATAATTTAGGTTCTGGTGCAAATATGATTTATTAGAAACATAGAACCTCAATATCCTTTTCATCCATGAATTATGATGCTAATCCAAACAATTTATGGATGAACTCAACTTCATTTTGGGCAGACTTCACCCCTTGGTGAACTTGTCCCTTTTTCATCATATGCATGGCTTCGATACCACTTATCATCCAAGAGGCTGTGTGAAAGGATTTCAATCCTAACATTGAACGAACTCGCTTTTTAATAAAACGATGATCTTGTTCCACTATGTTATTGAGATATTTGACTTGCCTTATTTGGATGCCTACAGGCATCTTTTTTTCGTTCTTTAACTCTTCAATCGCCATAGGATAGGATGGGTTTTTGTCTACTGTGATAACACGGGGATTGGAAACATGAAAAGACCGCAAAGCTTTCTTGAAAAATTGCTTTGCGCTCTATGATCTCTTGTTTTACTTAGATAAAAATCAATGGTATTTCCTTCTGAATCAACGGCACGATACAGATACATCCATTGACCTTTTACTTTTACATATGTCTCTTCCACTCTCCAAGAATCATTAATTGGCTTAAGATGACGCCGAACTCGCTTATCTAATTCAGGTCCATATTGATGAACCCAGCGCATGATTGTTGTATGAGAAATGGAAAGTCCTCGTTCTTCCATCATTTCAACCAAATCACGAAAACTGAGATTGTACCGTAGGTACCATCTTACCGTTAATAAGATAACATCAGGCTGATAATGTTTCCACTTGAATACATGTTCCTTTGCCATACCGATCACACCTTTTCTAGAGTAATAGTATCAGTATGTCCAAGTTTTAGAGATGAATTCTTTTCAAATTAAAATTTTGCACCAGAACCCTCACGAGCCGTTAAGAGCTCATTCCATATGTATGACAAAAACGTTCCACCTCCCAGCGTTTGAATTTATTTATTCCATTCATAAAGAACTATACAACATCACTTTTTTAAGGCGCTATAACTTTTTATCTTTCATTTTCTTTTTTACGCTGTTGTTGCTGTTGCTGCTGTCTTTGTTGTTCTTGTCTATTTACTTCCACTTCTTTTTCTTTTCCTAAACTTCCATAAAGTAAATTTCGCTCTTTTGTCATCAATGACAACTTATAATGTAATTCAGATTCATCAGTAATACCGTAATTCTTTTTGAGATAGTTCATATCACGTTTTGCAACATCATACTCTTTAAATTCATGATAATGCTCTTGCTTAAATGCTTTTTTATCTTCAGCTTTTTTATAAGCCACGATTAAAGGATGACTCTTTTTATACCTTTGGAAACAACCCTTCATTTTCTGGAATCTAAAAATTTCATTATCAATACCTAAAAGTTGCTTTTCAAAGCTGTCAATTAACGCTTCCTTATTTGCTTCAATTTCATCAAGTTCCGTAAGTGAAACATTTAGTTTATATAGCTTAGAGCTTAATTCATTTAAGTAATTAATATTTTGTTTAGTAGCCCACCTTTGAAGTTCCTTATTATTTTTAAATTTCTCTTGTGATTTATCTATCCATTGTCTGTTAATTATACTTGTTTTAATTGGTGAATAACCTTTGTTTTCTATTCTAAACTTAATAGAGGATTCAAGGTAATTAAATCCAATTGTTTTAGTACGCATAAACTTTCCTGACTTCGGATTCATAAACGATAGATATTTTCCTTGTTTATGCTCATATCCTTCTTTTCGCATTAAGCCTAAAAATTCATCAAACGAATTTGATTTTGATATGTTTTTATCAATTGTTTCTTCTAAATTTCCTTTGAAGGATTTCTTCTTTGATCTAGCTACATATTCGTTAAAAGCTAAATATTTTTTCCTTCCCTTTCTTCCTTCTTCGATTATCGACAAACCATACTTTTCAGAGATTTTATCATTTTCTTCACGTAATCTATCCAAAGTATTTACACGCTTTGAATCAAACATTTTTAGTTTATTAAAATCAATATCATTGAAAATAATATGATTGTGTAAATTATCCGTATCTGTATGTGTAATGACTGTATATTGATGATTGTCTTTTAGATAATTATCAGCAAATTCTATTCCATACTGATGAACTTGTTCTGGCGTTAAATTATCGTCACTATCAAACGATTGAATTATCATTCTTGCACTCATGTTTTTATTACTGTTATTTTTTTCGTTGTAATCAACTAAAACACTTTTAAAATCTCTATCTATCGTTTCAATATTACATTCATAAGATGTGACTAATTCCTCGTTTGTTTTATGAGGTTGCATACTGTAATTAATGACATCTTTTAAATTATTAACTTTTTGTATTTTTACAATAGACATTGTAATCAATCCCTACCTAATAAATTTCATATTCATCTAATATATCTTTCAGTTCAAACCAATCATCATCTTCAAAAACATTATCGAGTTTGGATAACTTAAACTTCAGTTTCTGCGCAAAAATAAAAATGCTATCGGCCAATTTTATTAATTGATTATCATCTAACTTATATAGCGTATCTCCATATAAATATTGCCAAACATATTCTGTTACTTCCTTATCCTGTTCTGGCGAGTTATCTATACATTCTATGATATAAACAAAATCCTCTTTTATCTTTTCGTACACTTCTTCTAATACTAATTTTTTTGGTATCTGTATTTGATTTTCAGTTAACGATTGTATTAATTTTTCCTTTTGTTTTTTACTCAAGCTATCGCTATTAAACTTGGTTTTCAAATCAATTAATCGGTCATATTCGGTATTGATTAAATTTACAATTTTTTTCTGATTAACTCTAAGAAAATCAATATCGCTATCAGTGTAAATTCCGTCTGTATTGATCCTTCTGATTAAGCTATTTATATTCTTACCAATATAATTTATTTCTTTAGTTAAATCCCTATAAGCTTTCATATCAACTTCAAGTTTAAAATGTGTTTTTGCTGAATCAATAACAAACGCTGAAGTTGACTTATATCCCAATTCTACAGCTTTATTTTTTATCATTTCTTTATCTTTTTCATCTAAAGTTATTTGTAAATATGTTTTATGAATAAACCCCATAATTTCACCACCAATTTTTTAAATTAATCGAGCGCAGCGACAACAAATAAATAAGTGATTTTGTAAAAAATCGCTTATTTATATTTGTAAAGGTCGTAGGAATCTCCTACCAAGTCAAAAACAACGTTTTTGGGGATTACCATGGTAATCCCGTAGCTTGCCCTCTACTAAAATCTCAATATTTTATCCTTAAAATTATACCATTTATACCCATTATATGGTGTAATATGTTAAATAATTTACAGGGGAGTTGGTATCTGAATGGCGAATGTAGATGAACATACACAGGTTGCACTCGAAGTCATAGCACAAACCTTTAAATTATCGGAACAAGCTTTATTACGGATTTTAGAAGCATTGACAAAGTTACTTGAAAATAAAGAACAAGATCCAAAAGATTATATCCTTGATGGAAACACAAAAGATGGTAAACAAAAAATCAATGAGCTTATTAAAGAACATAGTAACACTGGTGGTGTTATTGCTTTAGATGAAAACTTAACTAAGGAACAATTAAAGGATTATCAAAAGGAATTAAAAAAATTAGGTGTAGATTTTTCTGTTGTGAGAAATGGTAAAGAGGATTATTCTTTCTTCTTTTCCGCAGCACAAGCAAATGTAATCAAAAAAACATTAAAAAATGTGGTTGAAAGAAAAATCGCAGTATTAGAGGCAGCACGCACATTTTAACATTTTTATACGCTAAGGGATTCTCAAAACTCATTGTTACTAATTCTATTTGAGATTTTGATTTAGAGATAAGTTTTGAGATAGATTTAAAGCTATTTTTACGACATTTTTAGGTGAATTTTGTTTCTCTTAAATACCTCCGTTTTTGAGACTTATAACAAAAGGAACATGAAAAATTTTTATTTTGAGTCCAAATATTCCATAAAACCCCTCATATAATTTAAGTACAAAATTTCACAAATTGAAAATTATATATGTGTTTTGAGTTTGTATAGAAAGTCAAAAGCGAACTTTTCCTTTTCTTTGTATTTCTCAATATTTTCGGGTAAGTAACAATGATGTTTATTAAGTATATTTGTTTCCAGATATTCAATCGTTTCTAGTAAGGATTGTCCCCTAAGTGATCCAGTGATTAAAGATTTAACAATTAAAAATGTCTCTCCACCCTCAAGTAAATGTGCATCGTGGAGAATTTTAGCTTCTAGGCTTTCTGGTTTTCCATCCTTTTGAGAACCGTCTGCTACTTCTAGAATTCGTTTTATTTTTTCTCCGCTAAACCCAATACCCTTAAGAAATTTTTCAATACTTATTCTTATCTCTTCTTCATATATTACTCCGTGAAAATATGCGCCATATTTAAGTAAATCCTCATCTACTTTATTTTCAATAAATGTATTGGCTTTCCTCCCACATTATAGATCCGCTTTCTTTAATTAAACTGTTCTTTAGTTGAATAAACAAAAAGCCGGCAATAGCATACCAATTTTCGTTAAACGTGTTATTCAAACAATGAGTCCCTTTAATGTTATAACATGACTATGGTTTTAAACCACTTAATTTTAAATTGAAGATCTTTATTTTAACTTATTAACTATCATTTTAAGATAACTTTTATATTACTTATAAGCGGGGTAGCATCAGGATTTTGCGGATTTACAACGTTAAGGTAAAAATCCTTGTCTCAATATAATCTATTGAGACTTAATTGATTTCACGTCAAATAAAGCTTTTTAGTGTCTCGTATGACTTGTCTCAAAAGTCTTATCGTCGTTAAATCTTTCGTTTTTAACTCAGCAAACAGCTTAACGTTGTAAATCCGCATTTTCGGGACGCTACCCCATGTAGTAAAATCCCCCCCCTAAATCAAAAAAAATTTCAAGATCAGGCAGGTAATTTTTTAAATTATTTCCGTTCGCTTAATTCGCTTTATAAACCAATCGGAAAATATTCTTGTAATCGTTTCCGTTCTGATAGTTGATGCCATTTTTTTCGTTCCTCTTCTCTCCAATCTCCTCGTCCTTTTTCAATAATTTCTTTAACTTGTTCCCGCATTGCAGAGGAATCATCTATATCTAACCAAGAAATATTCCTACAATTCCAGCTCCTTTCGTTATGCCAGATATGCTCTTTTTGCAACTTAAATATTGGAGCTAATTCAAGAGCATTTAAGTTCGCAAGTGGTGCATGATATTCAGTAAATAATAGATATTTAACAACTGGGAAGTGTTTGTGCTTTGGACCGACTCCGTTAATCAATCTATATTGTTGTTCTTTTAAAGATACATAGTATTCGTTATTTGATGTATTTTCTATTTTCCCTAAAAAAACATTTTCTGTAATCTTAATAGGTTCGTTCCCTATAGAAAAGCTGTCTTCAAATATATGAAAATGACAATCACCATGCATATGAGCTCTAATAGCATCAATATTAGAGCTGTGAATTAAATCAATTAGTATATTACCTTTTCCTTTGCCTTCTTTAATTGTTCGAAATACAAAAATGTGTTTATTAATAAAATTATTCCCGTAATCAATCCCCACAAAATCATATCTATAGTCTACCTTCAAGTCTAATGGTATGTTATATCTCAGTCCTTTTGTTAAATCGTACATTTTTTCTCCATGTACAAAATTATTTTTTACATGGAGTATACTCCATAGTTTAATCTTAAAATAGGATGGATAAGCTACTTTTCCGGAGATGGGCAAAAACATCATAATTTCACATACCATATATAAGTGAGAACACCTAATCCAAAAATAAGTTATAATCTCGGAAAAGTAACCACCTAAGAAGATATAATAGAAATATGTATTGGCAGAATGGACAAAGCTCCAAACTAACCTGTATTTAGTGTGATTAAGTCATTGGTTTGCTCTTGTGTCAACTCATATAAACGCTCTGCTGCACTTGGAATAAACGACTGTATAAATTCAAGGTATAGTTCTTTCTGCTCTTTATTTCGACCAATAGCATGGTTAAAAAGCAACGCTAAAGTAGACAGCCCTGTTTGTCGTTGGCTGCCTTTGCCGATTACATGGATATAGATTTGTTGGGATTTCTTTAATACACTGTTTAACGTGCTTCTCGGGATTTGTAGAGCCTCACACAATTCCTTTTGAGTAACATATACAAATCCTTTTTCTGTGTTTTTCTGCGTGTTTAAGAAACCAATGATATCTTGTTCCCACTCATGCCAATGGCTACGCACACGATCTTTACGTGCTTTTTTATGCTTATACCAATATTGAGATGGCACTGGACCTGAAAATGTCGCTCCCCCATCTGACCAGATTTCTAAAATTTGATTAATGTACTCTTTGTTTGCTCCTTTGTATTTACCTGAGAAGGCACTACGAATAGCCTTTTGAATACTCGCGTTTTTCAAATGGCTGTTTAAGTTTGTATTAAATTGATCTAGTAAGTCGTATGTATCCTCTTCAGACATTCCCGAACTATAGCATGCTAAAGCAAGCGTAAATACGGCGTTGTCACGCCCGATTAGACCTTTCTGACCATGAATATGTGTACATACTAGTACCTTTTGCACCCATCCTTCAGTGATTTGAGTTGTATGCATTGGCTTGTTCGAAAGAACTGTAAATAAGTTTCTACGATGGCCGATATCTTGATCTTTAGACCATTCAATTAAATGAGCTAGATTACACGTACTTTCTGCATCCATCCATACAACATTCTCCTCGTTTGGCATACGGAAAAATCCGAAATCATTGCATGTCAAATCAACACCAGGTAATAAATCACTTAAAGCTTTCCTGATGTTCTCGCTTATTCTCTTTGCGCTACGTAATCCACGGAAATCATTCTTATTTGAAATGAACAATGGGTTATCTAGCACGAAATAAGCCTGGTATCCCTTCACACTTTCCAAGATAACTGTAGGCATGCCTAATTGCTTGTCCATTGCTGCAAGTACGATTTCTCCAGGAGTAATGTCCTTTGTATCGATATCTACAGTGAAACAGTTGATTTGTTTTAAATTACGTTCTTCATGACCTTTAATGATTCTTCTGCTTCTGTCCAAATATGTACCTACTCTGAATACATTCGGTGTCCAATGCGTAGCTTGTCCGATATGATCCAGAACTGCTTCTTGAGAAGTTAATACAACTCCTTTAGCTCCATAGGGATGCATTAAATCTTCTTTTGTACGCGTAATGAATACAAATCGGTCATTCATCGTACTAGTATCCTGTGAGTCTAACATGGCGATGCTAGCTCTAGAATTCTTGTATTTATATTTGCGTAATCCACTATGTAAAATCGATTCAATTGCTTGCTGCGCTTTATCCATGTTAGATCTCCTTTCTACTAGATTTTTGACAATAAAAAAAGGTGAGCAGTTATTACACTGCTCACCTTGAAAATTCCCTGAAAAGTATATAAAAACAGAATTTCTCCATATTTAAACGTAATTTTTCCGTACTTAAATAAGGATATCTATCTTTACAATCCATCACTAATTAACTATACTAAATACAGATATTTTTATATCTCTAATAACATAGTTAACTAGAACGGACGGAGAATTTACAGACTGATGGTGCAGTGTGTAAATGGAATACAAGTTGTTGTCAGCAACTTGTATTCACCGGGGAGTAAAGTTATTGTCAGTAACTCTACTTTTTCTGTCAGATTGAGATCTACCAAATCTCTATTAGACAGCCGTTCTTTTTTATTTGTTTTTGTAAATTATTTATCGAATATGCTCTAAAGAGCTCTTTATGTACAATATCAAATTAAATCTTTTTTTGTTGAAAAACTTGTTGTTTCTTACGTTACAGCAAGTTTTTTTGTTTGTAAATACAGAAATGACAATTTAAAACTACGCAAAAGTAGAAATGTAGAACTACGCAAAAGTAGAAATGTATACTTTTCTACCTGTAATTGAAAGTTGGTATACCTTCTCTAACTTACGCATAGGTAGAAATGTATACTTTTGTTCACGTATTTACAAACTTAATCTCCTGAAAAATTGTAATTAACCCTTAAATACCAGTGTATAAAGAAAAAACTTTAAAACTACGCATAGGTAGAAATGTATACTTTTCTATCTGTAAAAACATCCATTCTATAAACTACGTTTAAGTAGAAAAGTAGAAAAGTATACTAAAAAACCTTACGCTTAAGTATACTTTTCTACTCTTTCGATAAATCCGTTTAAAAAACTTAAACTTTTCTACGGTATACTGTTGCGAATATTGAATGTAGATGTTACATTTTACTCAAAGGTATACTTATTCGGAGTTTTATGGAGGAATGTCGAAAATGACTAGACAAGCAACTACATACGTAATCGGTAACTTTAAAGGTGGAGTTGGAAAAACAAAAACAGCTACAATGTTGGCTTATGAAGTTGCTACAGTATTTAATGAAAAATGTCTTTTAGTGGATATGGATCCTCAGGGGAACGCTACAAGAGTCCTTGCTAAAACAGGTGACATTGAAGAAATTGATAAGTCTATTACGGATGCATTTCTAAATCAAAATTTAGAGAATGAGATTATTCCAGTAATTGAGAATTTGGACATTGTTCCATCTAATACTTCATTTAGAAAACTATCAAAAATCCTCTTTGATATGTTCCCAGAGGATGAACTTGCACAAATTACATATTTAAAAAAATTACTAGAACCATTAAAAGATAAATATGATCGTATTTACATTGATGTACCACCAACAATCAGTGACTACTCAGATAACGCTATGATAGCAGCCGATTATTGTATCATCGTTCTACAAACACAAGAATTATCTTTAGAAGGCGCTCAAACATATATCGCTTATATGCAGTTCTTAGCAGAAACATATGATGCAGACCTACAAGTTTTAGGTATTATTCCAATGATGTTACATCAAGGAAAACGAGTGGATAATAAAGTATTACAACAAGCTCAGGAAATGTATGGCGGAAATGTTCTAGATACAATTGTGAGATATCAAGAGCGTCTAAAAGTGTACGATATTGAAGGAATTCATAAAAATGTTAACGTTAGTGGCAATATTGATATGTGGGATGAAAAAGCTCATCAACTATTCATCGATGTTCTTAGCGAACTTAATGAACATGAAAACTATTTTGCTACTATTAATGCTTAAGGAGGAGGCTCATAATGTCTAAAGCACCATTTCAACCTATAGTCACAAAACCCGGAAATACTTTAAATGACAAAGGTGTACAGATAAAAGGAACAAACGATTTCGGCCGTAATAATGAGCCTGTTAAGAAAAAGGTTATGACTCCTATCATTAATAAAGGGAAAATACCTGTTCCTGAGAAACAAGATCAGCGTTTAGTTCCATCTAAAACAGCTAAAATTTCACCTGCTGTTTTGCTAAAGCTAAATACTCTTAAACCATTTATAAAAGAACAAGAAAGCATGGATAAGGCATCAATTAACAGTATCATTGACATGCTTCTTGAAAGCTATGTAAATACTAAGCTAACAACGCGACAATCTGAAGGTTATAAAGGGATGTACAAACACCTTTACGAAATGTTGGAAAAGAAATAACAAGCAATATAGTTTTAAATAGGAGTGGTGCCTGTGAAAAATAAGAATAATTCATTTGTAGTAACAGTTACGCCTATTACTGACAGTTCGGATTTAAATACGAACACAGAAAAGAAAATGTAAACACCAGAGAAAAAGAAATTTAAAAATCAACAGGATAGCATTAAAACTTCTAGTCAATCCAAAGAAGAACTTGAAACGCTAATGAAAATTACCAACACGAAATTTGCTCACGAAATAATTGATTTACTTATAAATCATTATGTAGAAAATGAATTGACTACTGAGCAGAAAATGAAATTCAAATTACTGACCGAAATAAAAAAAGAAGTATCCCTGTTTCTAATTGGGGATACTTCTTTTTTTATTATATATCCTTCATCAAAGTAGAAAAGTAGAAATGTATACTTTTCTACTTTTACGTAGTTTATATAAAGTCCTCACCAAAACTTCCACCACGGCCTTTTCTTCTCTTTTGCAGCAGCGACTTCTTCACGATATTCCTGCATTAATTTCTTCGCCTCTTGTATCTCACGTAATGTTTTCATAAGCGTCTCATCTCGTGCTTCCAATCGTTTTTCCACTCGTTCATTATGTTGATCTATACTCGCTTTAATTTCCTCGTTGCTTTGCTTTGCCTGCTCACTTAACCGTTCTTCCATCGCTAATATACTTTGATTCATTTCCTGCGCCATAACGCTGTATTGTTGCTGTAGCTGTTCTTGAATGTGAAATGGAATTAAGTTCGTGTCCTCAGGTTCTTCTTTAATCAAATCCGGATTAACTTTTTCTATTTGTTGTGCAATCATCTTTGCTGCCTTTTCCAACGTCATACCGTCATGCTTACTAATCTCAATTAATCTCTCAATAACCAGGATGTCACCATCTGTGTATTCACGTCTGCCACGCTTATCTTTCTTTACTGTAAATCCCTCTCGTTGCAACACTTCCATATACTTTCTGAGCGTACTATCGGATATTCCTAGCCTTTTGTATACTTCACTAGCAGAATAAACAATCTCGTCCGTCATAGCGTCACAACACCTCCTAGAAAAAATATTCCCTAACGATTTTTAAATTCCTGCAAAGAAAAAAGCCCCACTAATGTAGGGATTAAATCGCCTTTGCTATTTCAACCAATAATCTCATAAACAACGGTATCATTTGTACTACGATATATCCAATCCCAGCACGGGAGATTAACGAGAAACCTCGTTCTTGGCTACCAACCATAATAAATAATCCACCGCATAGCGCTACAACGGATGCGATTGGATAAGATACTGCTTTAATTAGAAAGATAACTGGCTCAAATGCATTTACGATCCTGTTGTACAGTTGGCCATCTATATAATTTTTAAAGTTGCCATCGTTTGATTGCACATCCTTGAATACTTCATTTACATTTGGCGCATCTGCTTCTGCTCCTGATGCGAATACATGTGGAATATCTATAATGTTGCTGAATATAATAGCACTACCGATTGCACTACCGATTGCAATACCAACTCGCACCGCCACAGGTGCATATTTTTTTGTTTTCTTTTTGAACAAGCTCCACTTTTTCTTCGCTCCATAGTTACCATCCATAAAATCCTTGATGCTCATTGTCTCAGTTGCCATATAGACCATCTCCTTAATTTTAATGGAAATCAGTAACCGTAAATATGTTGCAATCCAATCCCTCGCAAAGCTTCTGTATTTGCTTTCTTCGGTATTCTGTTGTTGTGTACCAAATAAATTTAGGCGCCTTCTCAAACACATTACATTCCATTAACTTTCTGTACTTCTGCATTTTTAAACGGTTTGCGCTCATCTTTTGCTCATGATCTACCTCTACAATGTGATAACGGCCATTATCCGTGAATAGTGCATCCGTAATTATGGAAACGATACCTTTAACATTCATTTTGACTTCCTGCTTCCACGTTTTCGGGCATTCGTAAGCGATATAGATGTCATTCCTCATAATGTAGTGACGAAATTGGTTAGAACGTTTTAGTACCTTATTACTTCCAATACGCTCACGACCTTCTTTATTGAGATAATACACCTTTTCTGAATCTCTAAAGCTAGATACATATTCTTCAAGATCCTTCATTACACGAGAAGCATTTCTATCACCGCCAAGATCATGAAGTACCTGGATTTGTTTCCTACTTAAGAACCCCAACTTCTTCAAGCTCAAGAGTATGGACTCGGTTCTTGCTTCCTTTATAGCTAACTTTTGCATCTTCATGCTCCTTTCTCGCTCTAATGTTGATATGTGGCATTATGATGTTGTCAATCTTTTTGTTATCGATATAAACAGTCTGTAAAACCTTCTTCTCGTTCGTTTGGTATATAGCTCTTCCTTTTATGTTGGGAAGACTCTCTGCGCCGCCCTCATCGAGTACAGCGCGGCTCCCTGCTTCTGTTTGTAATCTGAAGCAAATACGAGCACCAATGTTCTGCCGTAACTGCGATGGTAAAGCTTCGTTAGTAGGATATTGAGTCGCATATACTAAGCGGAATCCAGCTGCCCTGCCGCGACGACCTATATCTACAATGATGTCTTTGCACTCCTGATATGGCGTCATGTCGGCTGCCTCATCTACGATTACAAAGTACCTTGTTGGATCCCCGGCTTCTTTTATATCTTCGTATCCTTTTTCTAGTAAGTATTCGTTTCTATCATTCAGTTTAGTTTGCAATTCCCTTAGAGTCTCAAGGGCTTCCCCAGGATTCTTCGCAATTGATTCGACTTGATTTAGGAATCGGTACCGGTTAAAAGATAGACCACCCTTCAAATCTATAAGGAATAGCTTTATATTTTCCGATTGGTTACGTACCAGGGCCGTAATAATGAGCTTTAATACATTTGATTTACCCATATCCGTCATACCAGCCGAGATCATGTGTGATAGCTGATCAAAGTCGTGTTTTACCAATCCATCCCTCGTATAACCAATAGGTACTTCCCATCCCCTACATTGCTTCATCATGTCTTCTTCAAACTTCACAAAATCAGGAATACCTTTCTCGTAAACTCTTATTTTTAGCAAACCATCGTAAGACAGCTCTATTTCCTTTCTAACGAGTTTTTTCTTGTTTACGATATTTTGTATTTGTTTTAAAATGTTTTTCCGCAGACGAAGAGATTTGAAGTCCGATAGCTTGAAATCGTAAACTTTGCTCTTGTGATTCAATCCGTCTTCTAAATGCTGCATTTTTTGTTCAAAATCAGAAAAACTAAGACCAAGAGGGATCCTATACGCATACTCAACTCCCCAATCATTTCTCGTCTTGCGAAGCAGCTGTATAGTTCTGGTATCTTTTCCTTCCTTCACTTTTAAACCGCAATTAGCGCAAATCCTTTGTATCTTGGAGGCATCGTTTGTTGCTCCTTTTTGATGCATTTTTGATAGAAAAATTACTCCGCCAACTGCAGCTGAACTTACTAGCTCAAATATCACAAACTCACACCATCCTTCTTTTGGTATTCTGCAAGAATAGTCCCTGAAGATTAGAAGAGATAAAAATAGCCATGAATCGTTGAAAATAGAAATCTTCCAATGTCTAAAGCATTATTCTGTTAGCGAATTTTATTCGGAATATATGAAACGAAGTATGAAGTGGCTGATTAAGTAGAGGTGAGATTCGTAATTTGTTTGGTATGGTAAAAGGTATTTTAGACTGTTTGGCCATTATGTCATTTTTTTTCGTGCGTTTATAAAAATGACGAAAAGGGCAAGCTATGTCTGAGGTGGTTAAAGTGTTTGGACTAGGAAAAAAACGTAGTAAATTCGGTAGTTGGTTAGACAAACAAGGAATAACACAAGGTGATTTGGAGAAGGCAGCTAAGCTTAGTAGGGGAACAATTTCTAAAGTATGTAATGATAAAACATACATACCTAAGTTTTCTACAATCACTCAAATTACAAAAGGACTGAAAAAACTAGGAAAAAATATAAATGAAAATGACTTTTGGATGTAGCTTGGTTCAAACGAGAGAAGCTTCTTATGTAATTATAAATATAAAACGGTTCTGGTGCGAAAACTTCAAGATAATTGCAAGTAATCTCTAAATCTTGGACATACTGATACTATTACTCTAAAAAAGGTGCGTGATCAGTATGGAAAAGCGAAATTTATTCAAGTGGAAGCATTATCATCATGATATTATTTTGCAAACAGTAAGATGGTACCTACGGTACAACTTGAGCTTTCGTGATTTGGTGGAAATGATGGCGGAACGGGGCTTATCCGTTGCTCATACAACGATTATGCGTTGGGTTCATCAGTATGGTCCTGAATTAGACAAAAGAATCCGTCGTCATCTCAAGCAAACCAATGACTCTTGGAGAGTCGATGAAACATATATCAAAGTAAAAAATCAATGGATGTACCTGTATCGTGCTGTCGATTCGAAAGGAAATACCATCGATTTTTACCTAAGCAAAGCAAGAAACCACAAGGCTGCAAAGCGTTTCTTCAAGAAAGCTTTGCAGTCTTTTCATATTTCTGAGCCTCGTGTCGTGACAGTCGATAAGTATCCAGCTTATCCTATAGCAGTTGAAGAATTGAGAAAAGAAAAAAAGATGCCATTAGGCATCCAACTAAGGCAAGTGAAATATCTCAATAACATAGTGGAACAAGATCATCGGTTTATTAAAAAGCGAGTTCGTTCGGTGTTAGGATTGAAATCCTTTCGCACAGCTATATCCATTATTTCTGGAATAGAAGCTATGCATATGGTAAAAAAGGGCAACTTGTTTTACTGGACAAGTCTGTCCAAAATCAAGTGAAGTTCATCCATCAACTATTTGGAATTGCTGCTTAAGACTAGATTCCACTAGGAAACTTTTCGCCTCTTTATATCTTTCCTAAGTATTTGCACCAGAACCATTCAACTTATATCCATACTAGATCTTCTGGGGAAAGCTTTTTAACAATTAAGCCCCTTCTTCCCTTATTTATAATTTTCAAATTAAACCGTCCTCTATAGTATACTGAAGGTGTGGTGTTTTCTGATGGGGTATGCCGTAAAATCAAAAGGGATTTAACCTCTTCTATCTTCTTTTCAGAATAACTTTCACCATTAGGGAATTCTATTATTCCTAATCTAATCTTTATTTCGCTTGCATCAAACAGCCACTCTTTATGAAGTTCCCTTATCTTTTGTATAAAGTGTCCTTGGGTTTTTCCTATATAGAGAAATGTTTCTTTTCCAGCACATACTCTAAAGATTGCAAATATTCCTTTCTTAAAAGCTTCTTCTCTATTATAAAAATCATTAAAACTATACGATCCATACCATTTAATATGTACTGTTTCGATTAATTCCACCTCATTTTTCGGCAACTATATTACTTCAAAATATTTTATTTGTTCAAAATTCATAGTCCTATTTACTTGCATTAGAAGTTGCGCATTTTTATAATACATTTTAATATTAAGAAATTCAATAATGAATATGTACATATCTTCAAGCATGTAAAGATTTATAGCCTGCACTAAGTCGTCAGAACTGTACAGAACGAAATCATCTATATGGGGTCACCATACATGCCCATCAACCTAATATTTTGAAGTACCCCAAAACAAAAATTTTATCTCACCACAGTTATCTATAAGAATTCAGTTCATTTTTTTGTTTTAGGGAACAATTAATTTCCAATACATGTCTTAATGCGAAAATGTGATATTTCGTGACCTTACCCTCCATATACAAAATTATATATAAAAATATATCCATATAATTGTAAGCGTTTACTATAATGAAAGCATAAAGATTCATCACATCTTAATACAAAAAAAGAGGAGGAAATAATATGACAATCGCAATGGCAGTTTTATCATTCTTAGGTGGAATCATCCCATTAGTAGGAGAGCTTTTAAAAGCAGTAATGTAAGTTCATTAGTCAGCAATTGCAATTATATGTAAAAAAATATCATACAAATGATCTGTATATCAAGAATGAATTGATGTGCAGATCATTTGTGTGAGCAAAGTCCCTTTAGCATTATGAAGGGACTTTTTTAAATTTCTACATACTTGAGGTTCTGTCACATCAACATCAAGTTAAAGCACTTTTAAAACATTAAAAAGTGCTTTTTATTTATTATAAATACGAAAGTAAACTTTTAAATATTTGTTTACATTCGTTTTCCCGTAAATATTGACTTTATCCCCATTCCCCTGATATCATCAAAATTAGCAAGAAAAGTATACATTCAAAACACTATAAATAAAGAGGTACAGAAACCCATGGATAAAAAACCACATCTCATTGATGTCCAACCCATCCGAAGTAAAGAACAAATTGAAGATATGAAATGGGCTCTTAAACGTCACTGCTCAGAAAGAGACTACATCTTATTCATGATCGGGATCAATACAGGTCTACGAGTAAGTGATCTACTTCAATTAGAAACTCATATGATTTTAAAATTAAAACGAAAACGTAGAAAAGAATTAAAAATAAAAGAGGGAAAAACCAAAAAAGAACGGATTGTTAATCTTACTTCTATTTTTGCCGAAGTATATCAATACGCCCAAACAATAGAAAATACCTGGTTATTCCCTTCTCGTAAAGGAGAGCAACCCATTAGTAAAATCCAGGCCTATCGACAATTACAAAAAGCCGGAGATTTTGCTGGTGTAGAATCCATTGGTACCCACACCATGCGCAAAACCTTCGGCTATTGGTTCTATAAACAAACAAAAGATGTAGCCATGTTGCAAGAAATACTTAATCACAGTACACCACAGATTACACTTAAATACATTGGCATCAATAAAGAGGAAAAAGATAATGTACTTGATACATTTTATATCTAAATAAAGAAAAGAATCCCTTTAAATTATCTAAAAGGATTCTTTTCCTCTATATTTATGTAATTAATATTAAACACTAACTTGTCAAAACAGAAATTGCACTTTATCTATAGTATCAGCCACACTTTCCATCCAACCCATTATCATTACAAAGGAAAGCACTTACAATATAAATGATTTCCTCTTAGGGGTACCGTCAGGAAAATGCGGATTTACAACGTTAAGCTCATATCTCTGACAAGAAAGAAGCTCCTTTTTTTATTGTCAGACAAATGTTAAAGTTAAGATAAAAAGTGTAAAGGTTGGTAAAAAATGAGAATTTCACTAGGGTATCTTCTACTAATCATTAATTTCATTTTGTTAATGCCATTATTGAATCGTATTATTTTTGAAAGAATCAGCCCTTGGGACAGTATTTCTTTTTTCTGCCCACTTATTTCAGTGTTAGTTATAACTTTTCTTTTAGGAAAGAACAAAATCAGAAACATTCATTGGAGAATTAACCTCATAGGACATATCATCATCGGTTTAACCCCAATTTTTTATTTCTTGTATATCTTTATGTTGCTCGGCTGATCAAACTTTCCCAAACAATCCAGAAATGCAAAACTTCTTTAAGGGGTACCGTCAGAAAATGCGGATCTACAACGTTAAGCTCATTTTTCTGACGGTACCC
>NZ_CATKPV010000077.1:0-20631 GCF_949768135.1 Bacillus sp. IT-79MI2
GGGCATGTACACAAGCCTCATTTGTATGTTCTTTCTTACTTTTCAAAATAAGCCGCACCAAAGTTTTCATTAAATCTCTTACACCATATAGAAACCGAACCGTATGTGCTTACATCTATCCCTTCAGGAATTTCATAGTTTTGGTCTCCTTTGTTTCCCTTTAACTTTCCTAATTCAATATACTGATGGTTTTTAACATCTTCATTATTTTTCAAACGATTCGTAGGAACTAATACAACTCGAACATCTGGCCCATTAGAAGTTGAAAAATTTGAAAGTCGTAAAACACGTTTTCCCTCCCCCAATTGATGGATCGTTGCCGTTCCAGTTGTTTCATGAACACCGTTTTGAAACTGACCTGTACTTATTACTCGTTCTTCTTGTTGTTTTGTTTTGTTTGATTGTATTTCTGTTTGTGGCAATGCTTCATTCACTTGCTTATCAATAAATAATTTCTCGGGGCGGAACAATGACCATAAAATTCCCCCAACAATTATGGAACCCCCTATAAGCAATACATATTTTCTTTTCATAAAGTAAAAGCCCTCCTGTAGTATATTGTTTAATGGTATGATAACAAGAAAGTCTTTCGTTTCTATAATATAAATATTACAAAAGTCTTTCAGCAGTCTTATTTTTTTCTGATGTGATGGGAAGAGTAAACCAAAATTCACTTCCCTGTTTTCCATCTGAGCGATCTCTCACACCAATTCCTCCTTTGTGTATTTCAATTCATGATTTTGTAATGGCTAGTCCGAGACCGGAACCTTCAGATTGTGAACTTCTGGATTGATCTGTTCTAAAAAAGCGTTCAAATACGCGTAATTGGTCATCGGGAGTAATTCCTTCTCCTTCATCACGCAAAATAAATTGGACTTGTTGCTTCTGCTTATTTTCCTCTACAATCAACTCAATTGTTCCGGAGACAGGAGAATACCGAATCGCATTATCTAACAAATTACTGATAACCCGAGCTATTTTACACGGCATGATTAAAAGCCGAGGTAATGTATCAGGAACATGCAATTGCAAATGGATCTGTTTGTCCGCTAATAAGACAGAATGTGACTCTAGTACTCTAATAGGGGTCACCATACATCTCCATCAACTTAAGAATTTTATCCCGCTATTTTAGGACAGTAACACTCCCACCTCAAAATTCAGCGAAAGCAAAGAAGTTAGGTGGGAGATGAACTGTCCGTAAAAGCCCGATTCGTTCAACTAATAATCAGTGGGGGATGAAGAAAACCTCCACTGATTAAAGTTTCACTTTATAACGCTCCCAAAATCAATAAGTCTAAAAAAATGGCTTTTTTCTCAAAGGTTTTAGCATAGGAAAGGATACGATTCCCAAAATGATACACAGAATTCCGCTTAATAATTGTCCAATTCCAGAAGCTTGTCCAAGAATCAACAAATTAAAAAGTTTTTTTCTTGTTGGGTTATTCCATGTTTTAAACGCAACTCTTTTATTCTATTTTTCATAGAAATCACCTATTATATAAAAGAATATTTCTATAATTATCAGTAGATCCCCACACTACATCCCAAACTAAGTTTGTATTAGCTGCCAAATGAATAGTATGATATTCATTTTTCTCTGGAGCTGCTGCTTCACTTGAAGGAGCCCAGATAGATAGCCCCATTGCTCCTGCAGCTAATCCTGTCATGACTTTTTTTGATATTGATTTCATACTAATTCTCCCCTTCTTCTAATATTTCTACAAGATTACAAAAAATGATCTGATACTGTACATTGCTTATACTTTTATTGCGAAATAAAATCACTTTTGCTATGTAGAAACTTAAAACTCTTAACTTGATGGGCATAGGATAGCAACAACAAATAGCATTTGGTTGGCGAGATTCCAATTATGTAGAAACCTAAAAAAGCCCCTTTAGTAAGATCTAAAGGGGCTTTGCTCACACAAATGATCTACATATCAAAGATGAATTGATTTGCAGATCATTTGTATAAATAATTGCTGCAGAATGAACTTACATGAATGCTTTTAAAAGTTCTTGAACGAATGGAAGGGCTCCACCTACAAATTTTAAAACCGCCATTGCGATTGTCATATTATTTCCTCCTCTTTTGTTGGTGCTAAGATGTGATTTATCTTTATACCTCTATTATAGTAAACGCTTACATTTTTATTAATACACTCGTATATGCAATATTACATATACGAATGTATCAGGTTCCCTTTGCATTGTTAATAAGAATAGCTTGAATCATAAGGATGACGTTTTTTATGAATCTTTCAATTCAAATTGAACTACAATTATTTGCTGAAGATTTACATAAACAGCTTACTCCTTTATTTTTAGAAAAGCTTGCTAGAACAACGTATTAGGGGGCACTATATCATTTCGGGAAAATTGTACACACTTTAACTAGAAAGAGGAGCTTGACTATATATCTTAGCTCCTCTTATTGGCAAACTATTTAATTACCAAGGATACAATTCCTAAAATGATACACAGAATTCCGCTCAATAATTGTCCGATTCCAGAAGCTTGTCCAAGAATCAATAAATTAAAAAGATTTTTTCTTGTTTGGGTTTTCCCCACAAAAGCATCATCCGTTTTCATTCTATATATACCCCATAAGATTAATACTACTCCAAAAACGATAAGTCCTAATTTTAAAGCCATTTGTTTGCCTCCATTGATTATATACATATTGAATTTTTCCTACTTATTAATCTCAAATTAATGTTCGGAAGTTCATCTTAGTTTAAATACCTTTCAAAAGTCTTGCGAAAATGTTACAAAAGTCTATCGATATAATATATTGTGTCACTAAGTAATGTATGTTTCAGTAAATGCTGAGGATGAAAGTTTTGGAAATTAATAAAGAAGTTTTGAAAGGTCATATTGATACAATAATCCTTTCTTTATTGCATAACAGAGATATGTATGGTTTCGAATTAGCAAAATTGGTACGCGAAAAAAGTAATGAACAATTCGAGTTAAAGGAAGGAACATTATATCTATCTTTAAAGCGACTTGAAAAGAATAAATGGATTGAATCTTATTGGGGAGATGAACAAGGCCCTGGTGGAAGAAGAAAATATTATAAAATCACTTCAATAGGTAAAGATGGGTTCGAAGAAAAGCGTTTAGAGTGGCAATTTGTAAAGAAAATAATTGATTCGTTTTTAGAAGGAGGAAAAAAACTTGAAGGAAATTGATGTATTTATAGATTCTGTTTATCAAAATGTTGGCGGTAATAAAAAAGAGATACAAGATTTAAAAGCAGAGATGAAAAGCCATTTGATAGAAGCTGTTCACGAATTAAAAGCAAAAGGAAAGACTGAGCAAGAAGCGATTGAAATTGCTATTAACCGATTTGGCGGAGAAAAAGTTATATGGAGGAAATGGAATACTAATAATCGTAACGATTATTTTATTGATTACATGTATTATTTTTGTGTGTAATCCACTTATTTTCTCCAATTGGGGTTCAGCCGCATGGGACTGAACCCCTAATACTTTATTTTAATAATGACTCTTTGCATGAAATAAAACTCAGTTATCAGTCTAAACCATTTTTTAGATCTAACAATAACAAGTATGCATTTTTACCTTTCAGATAGTCTCTTTTATTCTAATTTCTTCATTTCTTTCAGCCGTTCTATATCCTTTTCTGAAGCCTTTTCTATTTTATACAGTTCATAGCTACCCTTTATCTCATTTATCACTACAAATTCACTTTCATTCCGAACATAGCTTTTAGTTTTTCCCTTTTTATAACCAATAACATTATCTAATATAGTTTCCCCACTATCTTTTTTATATAAATTATAGCTAACAGGTGGACGACCAATTACATACTTATTATCAGAAAATCCGACTATATCATCCCTCCCTAATCCTGTCGAAACACTCCAGACAAAAATAATCTGAAATATAGAATAAACAACAATACCGCATAAGAAAAAAAATAGGATTGATTTAAAAAATAACTTTAAAGGTATCCTGCCCAAAAAACATTCCCTCCCATTTCATCTTGGGATAGCAAGAACAAAACGTGAATTTTGTACGCTAAGGAACCGAATTTTTTAGATTATTGAACTCAATCCCCCGTCAGTGCTATAAGAAAAAGAGTTACCGCAGTAACCCTATTATTTATAATACACGTCATTGGGAGAAGCTATGGATGAATAAAGTCAATCTATGAAATTTCCCACAATCTTTTAACCTCCACCAATTCCTGTCCATTGAATTCCATTCTGTATATATCTGGTTTTGATGTCTGTAGTAAAAAATTCAAATCATACTTACTGTCATAATATCCCATCACCAAAGTCATAACAGCTCCATGAGTGCCTAATACTACTTTCTGTCCTCGATAGGTGTTTAATAATTCTTTTAAGACTTTTATAGCACGTTTCTGACAGTCGACATTAGACTCTCCTCCCGTTAAAGCAAAGTCGGGGTCTAAGAATGACTTTTTTATCAAAGGGAATAATTCTTTATCCGACATTCGTTCCTCTTCAGCAATAAAAATTCTCTCTTTTAAGTCTTCAAATACTAAAACTTCTTGTCCTATTTGCTTCGCTAACTGCTGAACAGTTAGAATTGAACGATTGTATGGACTTGAGATAACAACGTCAATTCCCTCACCTTGTAATGCATCTGTTATTCGTTGAACTTCTAATTTTCCTTTTTCAGTTAATCCTCTTGTTCTTTCTTTTCCAGCTTTTGGTGAATCTCCGTGTCTCACCATATATATGAAAGTTTTCATAATTACCTCCAATTTTTTTAGGTTTCTTTATTCCATATATAGCTTATATTAATTAAAAAGAACTTTCCCAATGACCATAACTAGTACTCACTATAAATCCTTCTGCATACGATATCTTAAATACGTTTCTTTACAATCCCTTCTCTATATTAACATATATATCCAATTCGGTCCCCTTAAAAAGAACAGAAAACTGTGAATTTGAAATAGAGTCACGATATTTGTAAGAAAGACGCGAAGTTTTCACTATCCTCAGGTATAAAAAAGGACAAACTCTCCAAGGTGAGAAGTTTGTCCAAAACCATGATATCTTTGGTTTAACAACATAAAATTCAATTCCGCTAGGAATCTTTCGTTCTTTTTTCATATCCCACTATTTTTGCACCAGAACCAACAATAGTGAATTAAAATAATGAATTAATACTTGCTAGGACAGTAAGTATACCTATAACAATGACAAATACATTGCTCGCTTTCCCTTTGTATTTAGCTAGTACTGGTACTTTATGGATCGCATACATTGGTAATAGACATAAGATAGCAGCAACTAATGGACCGCTAAGGGCATCAATGATTCCAAGAATACTTGGATTTGCATAAGCAACATACCAGCATGTTAATACGACAAAAGTAAGGATCATTGTCTTAACTGTTTTTTCTCCCATATCTTTTCCGCGTTTTTTACCGGACTTGATAATCATGTCGCGCATTACCTCATATGCTCCTATATAATGGCCAAGGAAGGATTTTGTTATAGCCATAAAAGCAATGATAGGAGCTGCAATAGTGATTATAGGCGAATTAAGCTCATTAGCAAGATATGATAGGATTGACAAGTTCTCTTTTTTTGCCATTATAAGATCATCTGGAGTCAAACTCAAGGTACTGCTCCAAACAAAGAACATAACAACAGCGAATGTCATGATATAACAAGCTTTTTGTATTTGAGCACATTTGGCATCAGTAGCTTCTATTCCATAGGTAGCTCTCTGTTTCATAACAAATGATGAAATCATAGGCGAATGATTGAACGAGAATACTATGATTGGTAGTATCATCAATATCGTTCCGAAATATCCTGTTCCTGTTGAAGCAGTAGAAGCACTTGAAAAACTAAGCATTGACGTATTCCACTGTGGAATCAAAGATATTGCGATAAAAAGTAGAGAAGCTATGAAAGGATATACTAGCATACTCATTATCTTTACGGTGATATCTTGTCCAAAATTTAGTATAGCTATAAGACCGAGTACTAATACAAGCGATAAAATGGCCCTTGGAGGCTCCTGCATGTGCAATTGATTCACGATAAAACTACTTGCAGTATTTGTAAGTGCAACCGAATACATCAGCACGATCGTATAAATTGAGACGAAATATACTATGTTAAAAATTATACTTGCCTTATTTCCGAAATACTCTCTTATTGTACCTGTAATCCCCTCATCAGCAGATTTGGAAGCGTATATCATTTTAGCAAGCGCCCTATGTGAGTAATACATAACAGGATATGCAAGTATGGTAATTAACAGTAATGATAATAAACCACCTGAACCTGCATTAATAGGTAAAAAGAGTACTCCTGCTCCAATTGCTGTTCCAAAAAGGCTCAATGCCCAGGTAGTATCCTGTTTATGCCACTTTTTAGGGTCTAGATATTTCTCATTTTTTACTGCAGTATTTTCAGCTTGAAATTCTATTTTTTTTGCAGTATTCCCATTCATATAATAATTCCTCCTTGTATCCTATTCTTACGTCTCTTTTTAAGGCTTAGGAATATAGACCATTCTTGAAAAATGAATTGCTTACAAGATGCGCCACATCGTGTGTCCAACCTGATGAATTTGTTAGCGTTTACAAAGCATTTCAATTATATATTAGTATACTTTAATTGTATAGTAGTATATTTTAGTGATAATGACTTTTAATATACAGACACCCTTAGGAGAACAATAGAGAATAGAATTGTTAACTATTTCACAATATTTCCAATAACTGTTTATTTATTTAATTGTTTCTCTCCAAAAATTTTACTTTTAATGGCAATCCCTGTAGGTGTGGCTGCAATTCCGCCTAAACCTGTCTCTCTTAATTCGCGAGGCATCTGTCTTCCAACTCTATACATCGCTTCAATAACTTCGTCAGCATTGATGATATTGTTTACGCCGGCTAATGCGATGTCCGCTGCTGCTAAAGCATTTGCCGTTCCAATGGCGTTTCTCTTTACACAAGGAATTTCTACCAAACCAGCGACCGGATCACAAACTAAACCGAGTAAATTTTGTAATGCGGTTGAGAAAGCTTCAGAAGATTGCTGTGGCGTTCCTCCGGCAGCTTCTACCGCTGCTGCAGCCGCCATTGCTGAGGCACTGCCTACTTCAGCTTGACATCCTCCGTACGCTCCGGAAATACAAGCGTTATTTGCGACTATCGTTCCAAATAACGCTGAAGTGAATAGAAAATGGATCATATCTTCATGACTTAACTGCAACGTATCTTTAATACTAAATAGGACTCCCGGGATCGTCCCACTCGCACCTGCTGTTGGAGTTGCACAAATAGCTCCTAATGAAGCATTTACTTCATTAACACCGATAGCACTTTGAATCCCTAACACCATCAAATCTCCAGAAAGAGTTTTTCCATTTTCTCGATATTTTTTTATTTTAACAGCATCACCTCCGGTTAAACCGGTCGGAGAAAATACTCCGTTGCCCTCGATACTTTTATTTACGGAATTTTCCATAGTCGCTAAGTTTTTTTCCATTTTACTCCAAACTTCTTCATAAGAAGTTTTAGTTTGTTCGATTTCCTGTTCGATTGCTAATTCATAAATTGGCTTTTGCCTTTTATTAGCTGCATCTACAATTTCTTTTATGGTCATATACATATTTTTTCACCCCTTAATGTAACTAAAGAATAATGATATTAGCTATACTGCTTAAACTTCCCAATTCCTTCTGAACATCACCAGGCAATAGCGAATCCAAAGCGAATGCATATAAATATTTTCCATTTTCCTTCAAACTATGAAAGGTGTTAATTTCCAGATCATATTGTTTAAAGATCCTGCGTAAGACAAATTCAAAGTCAGCTCTTTCGGAAATCGCAATAATAACTGGCAATGGCCCCTGCAGATCTAAGCTAAATCCGTCAATTTCAACATGTTTGATTTCAATTAATCCGCCGCCGACCGAAATACCCATCGTTCTAATACTTCGACTTTCATCCTCTAAATATACATCTGCCGTATTTGGATGACCAGCAGGACTATCACCTGCCTTTTCAATAAAGGTAATGTCAATTCCTTTAGATTCTGCTATTTTAATAGCATCTGGCACTTTGCTGTCATCGGCAGCAAATCCTAATATCCCAGCAATAATTGCAAAATCAGTTCCGTGTCCTTTATGGGTTTCAGCAAATGATTCATAATACCTTACCACGACTTTTTTTGGAAGACCTTGAAATAATTTATTGGCAACTGTTCCAATAGCCAAAGCACCTGCAGTATGTGAACTTGAAGGACCGATCATTACCGGCCCAATCACATCAAAACAACTTTTGTATTTAACAACCTTTTTTTCTTTAATAGATACTACATTCATGTTCATATAAGCACCCCCATAATTTATTATTTTTAATTGCAGTTGAATCTAAGTTATTAGAATAACCAATTCAAAATAAGATCTGGCTGATAACGCTTCCATTTTCATATTGAATAAATTCCCCTTCTGATCACACACCTTTCTTAGAGTAATCGTATCAGTATGTCCAATTTTAGAAGATTACTTGCAAGGTCTTTAGAATTTTTGCATCAGAACCAGGTTTGATATTTTCTCCGGGGGTAATAGATTATTTCTCGACGCCCTCATTATAACTTGTATATTTATGAGTTTAATATTTTTTTATTTTTAGAAAGATTGAATAAACAGAATCTTGAATGGATAATAAATTACACTTGGCATGTAGCAATTGTGTCCATTGTTTGAAGCTGTATTAGTTAGTAGAAAAGCAAAAATAACACAGCGTTCCTTTGATTAACACATTGATTATATTGGAAAACCATTATAAAGATACTTATATTTTCCTTTGTTGAAACATCTTATTTTAGACGTGAAAGCTGTTGTAATAAATGATTAATGTAGATGGAAAGGAATAAATTAAGGAAATATAAAATCCTTTTTGGATATTTATTATTTACGTTGCGTTTATATACATTTTTCAGAAAAAAGGAACTTCTTTTTTATAAATCTTGGACATACTGATATTATTACTTTACAAAAAGTGTGTGATTAGTATGGAAAAAGAACAGTTATTTAGGCTCTGGTGCAAAAAAGAGAATAAAATGCATATATCCCTAACAGAATCGTATCTTATGCTATAAAGCCCAGTACCAGAGTTCTTGCAACCAGGGGCAAAGTAGCAATTAAGTGTAGAAAGTTAGTCCTATATGGGGGCACCATACATGCCCATCAACTCAAGAGATTTTAATACCCTCAAACACCAAAAAACGTTATCCTTTCTAAACAAGCTAAATTAGAAAGGATGACGTTTTCTTATGAATCTCTCGATTCAAGATGAACTACTACCATTTGCAGAAGAATTATCACGGAATTTTGGTTTGAAATAAGAAATATTGTAATTTCTATAAAAACACAATTGGCCATGCAACTTATGTTGTATAACCAATTGTGTTTTTTAATAAACAAAGAGAACTTATGAAAGTAAACTAATATTCATTAGTTTACTTTCATACTTATTTTATTAATAACTAATTTAGGAATAATTTTCTCAATATAGATATCATACTCACTTACGGTTTTAATATTCAAAATTTACAGAAATTATAATATAATACAATTATGATCGTTATTACCCTTTTGTTCTCTCCTTATGCTAAAGATAAGATCGAGTCTTCGGTCTTATCTTTTTTTCTGTGAAGAAAGTGAATTATAAAAGTACGTTTTAAGGACATAGTTTTTATGATGGGTTTTGGTGATATTTTTTGATTTAAATTAGAGAAAAAGCACTTGAGATATAAATGTCCCAAAAATAATCGTTTTTGAAGCGATATTATAAAGTTATTATTTAGTTGAGTCACCATAATTGAAAGCTCATTTTCCAATAATAAAAACCCGTTATATCTACGGAAAGTGTATGATATAACGGGTTTTTATCAATTTTCTATTTTCATACTTTTGTAAAACTCATACTCATTAAGGGGTACGGAAACGATTCAGGGAATGAGAGGCCTCTTTGGAAAAATATGTAAAGAGAAAATTCCTATTCTACAAACAGAACAAAGCACTTTATAAAAGTGCTTTGGGAAAAGCAAGATCTATAAGTAAAAAATATTCTATATGATAAGATATCTGGCCCATTTAAATGTGGAAAAAGTCGGTATTTTGGATGTTAATAATAGTTAACAAAAAGAAATTGGGTTTGCTTACTGTTATATAAGATACGAGAAATTTGTTATTTGTTGATTTATTACCTAAAGAAAAAGGAGAAAATTAAATCATCTCTTTTCAGTTAGCCTAAAAAAGTATAAATACTTTCTAGATATATAAATCTAACCATGATACGAACTCTGCCAAAAGTCTGAAGATTACTGCGTTTTATTGATTATACTGAGCCTCCTCTTGTTGAACTTCCTGAACACGTGGTTCTAAAGAATCAATAACTGTCTGCGCTTGCTGAGCTGCATTTTGATACAGTTGTTTTGCCTGCTGATTGTCAGTATCAAGAACAAATCCTTCTAAACATGCTTGAGCACTTTTTAATCCAGAAATAGTTTGTTTAAGCTTAGTAATTACTGTCATAATTAAATTCCTCCTTATAATCATGAATTCACTATTTAGAATAGCTATTTTCTACCCAAAATATGATTTCTAAATTTTGGTTATCTTTATAGAATGAATACATTGACTAAGATATAAACGTACAAGATAGAATCCGAAAATCAGCTTCGCGAATGTGAATATTTACTAGAATTCTATTTTGTGTATGTTAGAATTCAGGATGTTCTTGCATTTTCTAATATTTCGTTTGATTTGCTGATTTTCAAAAAAATAAATCTCTGTACCTGACCAAACAAAAACCCAACACATGATGCTTAAAACTCCTGCAATATAGGCATGATTGCTTGAAAGCTTCAAGTATATCAACCCAACAATAATACCAACCACAAACAAAACAATAGCCTTATTGACATTTCTAGCATATGTATATTCCTCTTCGTTCAAGATGTTAGAAAAAGTGTTAAATGTGGCAGTCTTCAGTAACTTTTCGTCAAAATTATTCTGACCTAAAAAAAATATTTCAACTTCTTTTCTTTTGCCACTGCGTAGCTTTGACAAAAGAAAATCTTCAAGGTCAGAGCTTAGGTGAACATCATCTGAGCTATAATATCTTGAAAACGGAGTATCAGTTTCATCTAAATAGATATTTATACTTAATTCATCTTTCATGTTACCCCTCCTTTAACTCCAATGTACTAGTTGAAAGTCAACCTTTTATCAGTATGGTCAAGATAGCAACAATTCTTACGAAAACAGGGAAAGTCAAAGAAAGACTTTTGTAACAATTACGAAAGAAATTTGAAAGAGGTTTAAATTAAGATAAACTTACCGATATTAATTTAAACATGTTGGTAACAGTATATTTAGAAAGTAAGGAACAAAGTCATGAAAGAAAAGATAAAGAGAAGTATTAAAAAAATTTCCCCTGTAGGAATAGCGATGGGAATCTTATTCAGTTTCAATCCAATTACAAAACATAAAGCGAAAGCAGACGTTGATACAAGAGAAACGATTCTTACAACATTTGGAGATACCTATGATACGTTTCTAAAAGAGCCTTTTGTTATTCTTTTATCAGAACAAAGTGCTAAATATGATTATACAGCTAACAATGAAAACCGTTCTTACAAAGCTCCTACTTTTAACAAAGGAGAATTTGGTATTAGTGTGTATGATTATTATAAGAACCAAAACTTTTCTAAAAAAATTAAAGTTTTCTATGAAGATGGGAAAGTTGAATATAAAACGATAAAACATGGTCAACAACTTCTGATTAAGCAAGCTGGTATAATAGTGGACTTAAATCCCGATGCCTCAGATCTATATGAACATGATACGTATTATATTACACAAAAACAATTAGATGCAGGGAATACTGGTATTGCGCTGACGAATTGGCAAACATATTACTTAAAAAGTGACAATAATGGTCAAATGAATGGTCCTTTAGCTCTAAAATATATTAAACAGGAATTTCCAAATATAAAACCAGGTAGTGCTTCTTTTGACCTAAATAAACTTTTTCATGCACTACCGGGAGAGAAGCGAAAACTCGCAACGATAACTTCGAATCCAGTAAAAGCATCTGGAATTTTTAGTTATACCTCTGATGAGCTTGCTGAGATAAAGAAACATAAAGTGAAACTTTAATCAGTGGGGGTTTTCTTCATCCCCCACTGATTATTAGTTGAACGAATCGGGCTTTTACGGACAGTAACACTCCCACCTAATTTCTTTGCTTTCGCTGAATTTTGAGGTGGGAGTGTTACTGTCCTAAAATAGCGGGATAAACTCGCCGTCGTTACACAATATAAAAATGAAAGTCACATGTGAATGAATTCATTAAGAATTGTTACAAAACATTGTTTTTTGGTAAGCAATTTTATGTTTAACGTACAATTAGGACACATTCCAACCGATTCCCTATACGTTAGAGCATTCGTTTTTATACTGAAAGGGTATATGGACTTAACGATCTATTGGAATAAAAAAAACCAGCTCATAGCTGGTTTTGATTCAGTGTACTTTCATATTCCTTGATTATTTTGTAAAAAGTATTTTTCTTCAGTTCTAACAGTGCCATAAATCGAACTCCGGTTAGTTCTCTATTTTTCCACTTAGGATACGATTCTTCTATATTCTATCTATTTACACACGTACCGCTTACAGCCACCATTAACATTCCATCACGAACGACTTCGTAGTCTACATCAATACCGACAATTGCATTTGCACCTTTTTGCTTCGCAAGAACTTTCATTTCTTCCATTGCAATATCACGCGCTTCTTTCAGTTTACTTTCATAAATGTTACAAAAGTCTTTCAAAGGTCTGATGTATTTGCTGATGAAACTAACAAACAAAAAAGAAAACCCGCATGTTCATTAGATTTATATTTCATCTTTTCAATTAAATATATAAAATATATATATATATGTAATATTTCATAAAACATTGGTTGTTTATTTTATTATAATATTCAAGGGAAGTAGCCAAAATGCAACATAATAATTTATCAGACGGAGAGAGAATAATTATATGTATCCAAAATTCATTGACAAAATGGCGTTTTCGAAGGCGCATAAAGAGTTATTAATTAAACTGTATAATAAAGAAATTTCAAGAAGCGAGTATGATCAATTGGTAGATGCTTTTTATCGTCCACAACAAAAGTAAATATGAAGTAAGTGTTTATGGTTTTATGTCTTTTATAGCAACAAAATTCATTTTTATCATTTTTGGGGCAAGCTGTTCTGTTAGGTTGATGGATGTGGGGTACCGCCACACATCCATCAACTTAAGAATATTTACTACCCATTTTTGTTAAAAACGTTATTCTTTCTAGATTAATAAGAAAGGATAACACACAAAAAAAGACACCCTCACAGGTGTCTTTTTTTATTATAGAAATATCTTAAAATAGATATCTAGTGACATATATTCAGTTTAAAAGACCTTTTGTTACATCATAACGCCATTATCTTTAAATGAATACCATTTTCCATCAATGAAATGTTTTCCTACTGCCATAGAACCATCAGATTGTAAATAGTACCAATCTCCATTTTGTTGTACCCAACCTGTTTGCATCATTCCCTTTTCATTCATGTAGTACCATAAATCATTAACTTTTACCCAGTCTTTTGCCATAGAGCCATTTTTGTTAAAGTAATACCAGTTTCCGCCAAAGGAACCTTGAAGTTTCTTCCATCCTGTCTGCATAGTTCCATCTTCATTAAAGTAATATGTTTGTCCGTCAATATTTTTCATATACTTAGCCATTACGCCATCTTCATTATAATAATACCATGTTCCTGAATAAGGTCCGCCACCTTTAATTACTTGCCAACCTATCTGCATTGTTCCATCTTCATTGAAGTAATATGTTTGTCCCTTGATAGTTTTTTGACCTTTCGCCATGACACCATCTTCTTCAAAATAATACCAAGAGCCATTGATTACTTTCCAATATTTAGCCATAGTTCCATCTTTGTTAAAATACCATGTTCCTGAATAAGGTCCATCTTTAAATTCTAACCAATCTGTATGCATTGTTCCATCTTCATTGAAGTAATATGTTTGTCCCTTGATAGTTTTTTGACCTTTCGCCATGACACCATCTTCTTCAAAATAATACCAAGAGCCATTAATGTCTTTCCAAGATTTAGCCATAGTTCCATCTTCATTATAGTAATACCAGTTTCCTTTATCTTGAACCCAACCACTCTTTTCTTGAACTTGTTCAATTGTATCCGTATTATTTTGAGAAACTACATTTTCTTCTGCATGAGATACTGCAGGAACGATAAACATTGTAGACATTAAAATTGGTAAAATAATTTCCTTCATTTTCCATACCACCCAAATAATGAATAATTTTAGTTTTTATTTCCACAAACAGAATTATATTATGATATTTAAATGTAATCAATAGTTTTTGTAATAAAAATGTAATATTTTTTTATCAAACAGAAACAAAGATTATTTTAATGTAATTTTTATTACCTTTTTGTTATGATTTTATACCATAAATTTTCAAATCATTTATTTCTTTGAGAGATTAAAAGTACATGGAAAGCTAGCATTCTGGAAGGAAGGCGAAATCAGAAATGAGAGTTTATACATTAATAGATTAGAATTAAATCTTTTCGAGCAGATAAAGAGAAAATGAAGATGTTAAGTATAACAGAATCGAATATTATCAGTTTCAAGATACACTTTATATTGCAAACTACAAGAAAAAACATACTAAAACGTGTTTGGTGAAATTTCACAGCTCCCCCAAAACGAAATTTTCGTTTTGGGGAACAACCAATTTCTTAACTTGATGGAAAAAAGACAGGTTGTTTTTAAAGGTTAATTTGCATAGTAAATAACACGCAAAAAAGCTCAAAGTCTCTATATGACTATGAGCTTTACTTTTGTATAAGACTTATTTCATTAAATCCACTCTTTTCCATGTTCACGAATGAACTTAATATCGTTTTGATAATGTTCAAGGTGTCCTTCATCTATCATTTTTTGAAAATTTATATCGCCTTCTTTGGCTTTTCTTTTCATGTATTTACATAATCCTTCTAATCGTAGCAATACCATCTCCAAATAATCTTCTTCCATACCCTCACCGTAGGATTCAAAAAACAATTTAACTCTTTGTCTTATACGGTCGGCATGCTGTAATAAATTATAATAAACTGCCTCACCTGTTTCAGTATGATAAACTCTACTTAAGGGGACACAAGTGTAAAGAGTATAGGCTATGTCCCAAAGTCTTGGACCAGGACCAGCAACATCAAAATCAATAATACCTACTGGTTTTTCGTGATTAAAAATAATGTTGTATATTGCAAAATCATTGTGGCATACAACCTCTATTTTATTTGGAGTATTATCCATTGGTTTCCAATCATCTGATAATGGAAAGTCACTCACAGCATCATGGTAAAGACGGAGCATCTTCGCTATTTCTTTTAAAACATCATTAGACCAAATATATTCTTTTAAAGGATAATTACCAGCTTCTCCTTCAATAAATGATAATATCTCTCTATCTTTTTCATCAATACCTAAAAACTTTGGTGCATAACTAAACCCTTTGTTTTCCAAATGATTTAATAGCTTATGAATTTTGTTACTGTCTGGCTTTAATTCTCGTCGAACAGTACCTTCCGAACGATATACATTTGAGACATTCCCTCCCGTTAGCATTTCTTCGTTTTCGTAGTTTGACATCTGATAATTCCCCTCCATTATTAGAAAACTAGACACTCTTAAAACAAATGCCCATTGTTCAACAATCCTGCTCGTTAACGGAACAGGAACCACTTTGCTTGTCTTTATATTTTAACATAAATTTCCTATTCCTTTTTTCACCACCTCGAATAGCAACTTTAATCGCATCAAAAATAACGAAATGACAATGGTTATGGTCATCCTGATAATTGATGTGCTATTGCACTTGTTAATTCAACAGTGAAAACCGGATAAACCTTTACATATCAACAAAAAAATCGAGTATAAAACCTTTGTGATTTTATACTCGATTTAACCTGCCATTTATAGGGTTTCTTCATGTTATCTGAACTACTTAAAATTAATAGGACTCTTTTTTAGTTTTGAAAGTAAACTTTAGTATAGAAGTTTACTTTCATTACACTTGTTAACTAAATATTTTTCTTTAGCAAAATAAATTGATTTTTTCTATCCCTCGTGAATTTCTTTAATACTTTTTCCTTCTAAAAACGCATGTCCCGTTTTAATTTTTTCTACTGTTTCAAATCCATACTTTTCATACACTTTTTCTACTGTTTCGTTAATTGGGATCACCCAAAGATTATCTAGTCCTCTATTCATTACTTCACTTTGAATAAAGTGAATAAGTTCACCTATTAACCCTTTACCTCTAAACTTTTCAATTGTAGCTACACTTTCCATTCGGGCTTGTTTTTCATGTTCAAAAATACAAGCGATGGAACATGCTACTCCATTGTATCTAAGTAGATAGTGAGTGAATGCTGGATGTTGGAATTCATCTTGAAAAGCTTTTTTTCTAACTTCGCCTCCTAACTCTTTTATACTACATTCAATATCTAAAGCTTCTTCAAAATTTAATTCAGATACCTTTTCAATAGTAACCTTTTCATTTTTATCTTTTTTAGTTAATTTCTTATTCCATAATTGGACTGGACTTATTAATTCTTCAAATCCAAAATTCTTTATTTGTAATTCAGAAATCAGTTTTTCTTGCATATCTAAGTTGTATATATAAAATCTAGGTACTATATTTTTAGTCTTATAGAAATGGACTACTTCATCTACTATCATTTGTGGATTTAAACTTACTACACTTACATGTGCATGATTTGCATCATAATAATATGGGTTACTTTCATTACAAAATATAGAACCCCATGATTTCTCTATTCGGCTAGTAAAGGTTTCAAGATATGCAAAATCAAGCTCAAGAACATTTTTTAAACTAGTCATACGATATTCCCTCTTCTCTATTTATTTCTTCAATATCTCCTGTACTTTATTATACATTTAAATATTTTAATTTTCAGTTTTTTGGTTAAAATATATTTCATACCCTTCAAAAAAATATTTTCAATAAAAATGAAAGTAAACTTTTTTGTTATTAGTTTACTTTCAATATCCCTAAATCATTGACTTTAAACCGAATCCTCTAATATCTTCAAAATACCCAACAAAGGTATACATTCAAAATACTATAAATAAAGAGTTTAGGGCATCCATAAACAAAAAAGAAAAAACTAGATCTATACTAAGGATACCTCCAGCATTTCAGAAAAAAACCACGCTAAGCAAATTCAGATAAGAAAAGAGCCGAGTTTTACCCTGTTAAGAGTAAATCGAAAAAGAAGATTGATGGTTCTTTTTGCTATGATAATGAACCTATGATTGATGAATTGATTTAACTAAACATAGTCCCTGCACAATGTGTGGGGATTTTTTCATAAAAAAGACACTCATAAGAGTGTCTTTTCTCATTGTTTTTTTAGCAGAAGCAAGCAGCTCCAACTATGATTAATAATATAAAGAGCACAACGAGTAAGGCGAATCCTCCAACAAAGCCGCCACTGCCACAACTACCACCAAAGCCCATAATAGTTCCTCCTTTACCTAGGAGGGGAAAACATTGGGTCATTCATGTGTTTTAACGGTTTACATTACCTTATGTTTTTAAAGGATATATGAGCAGGTCCTTTAAAAAAAAGACACCCAAAGGTGCCTTTCTCCGGCTTGAACCACTCTACTTTTAATAATATAAATTGAATTCCCATTCGCTTGCCATTTTACCATATTTATCTATATTCGTTATTGAGAAAAAATAAAAAGCTCCTTAAATCAGATCTTCTATGCTAAGTTCCCTAAATTATTATTTTTTTATACATAATCATCATTCCATGGGGTACCGTTCATATTTTACTAGAGGGAATATATGATTTTCCTGTTTTGCTCATGGGTAAGATATGTATTACTATGAGGGTGTTCACCTGAAAGTGTTATTTTACACTTGGCCCTGCACAATGTGTGGGGATTTTTTCATAAAGAAAAGACACTCTTATGAGTGTCTTTTCTCATTGTTTTTTAGCAGAAGCAAGCAGCTCCAACTATAATTAATAATATAAAGAGTACAACGAGTAAAGCAAATCCTCCAGCAAAGCCACAACCTCCACAACTACCACCAAAGCCCATAATAAATAGTTCCTCCTTTAAGTAAGAGGGAAAAACATAGGAGTTCACATGTAACGGATTCGGTTTATTTTATGTTGTTACGATCTAATTGAGCAGGTCCTTTCTTTAAGAAAAAAAAAAGACACCCTCAGGTGCCTTACTCCAACTTGAACCACTTTACTTTTAATAACATTTTTTCTTCATAAATGTATCTTACAAGGTTTATTTTACTATATTTATATATATTATTTATCGATAAAATAAAAAACACTCTTTCGAGGGCCTTAATTAGGGGTACAGACCGCAAATCGGAAAAAACCACGCTAAGCAAGTTTCAACATGAAAATAAGTGAGGTTAACATAACCCCACTTACCGGTAGCAAACCAGAAAAAAACGGAATCTACATAATGTTACTTGCAACTTTACTGCACTTTTATTAGTACAATCTTCTCCTCCCCCTTGAGTGGTCATACCAATTACACCTTTATTAAAACATTAAATTTTTTATGCGTAAATAGTAGAATTTTGTCGATTATATTCAACAATTTAGTTATAGCGTATTAATGTAAGTGAAAATATTATACTTCTAAAATTATTGTTTAATATCATTCAAGTAATTATAATGGTTACACCTTGATATATCTGGTTAAAAAATAACTATTTTAATCTACAAAAAAACATTAAATACAATTTAAATATTTTTAACATAATTTAATCACCCTCCGTATACCGATTCCCTTTATTTGGATATGGAAAATTGCATATTCAAGTAAAGACGTAAATACGATTTGCTCTTATAAATAACTAGCTATAGAGAAAGAAAAATTATTGTTGAGAGTGATGTATGGTGACCCCTATATCTAATCACATATGATCAACATAAAAAAGAAAGTGATACCATTTCTTTTCATTACTTGCTGCAACTATCTGTTTTACCTCTTGAAGTTCACGCATAACAGTCATAACAGCTTTATCACGATCAGTAACCTGTTGTTTTTCTATAAGTATAAGTAGGAGAAATTGATAAAGTCTTGCCGTGGCCAACGGATTTACCGTCTAGATACAGAGTGCTGAAAAAAAGTGAAGTAAACGTAAAATTGATGAGCATGTGTTGTGCCAGAACCAACTGGAAATGGAAACGGCAAGCGGGTACACTCCGCTTGCCGATTTTTCATAGCTTCGTATGTATTTGAATTCCTTTCGCTTTCTCTTCTTCACCCTTCACGCGTACAATTAAATCATATGATCCGGATTTTGGCGCTTCAAAAGAAAGCAAACCTTCTTTTTGAGAAGTGACTTCTTCTTCATAAATGACCTTATCGTCTTTTGTGACTTGCAATAAAATCGTACCTTCTTCAACGGCTGCCTCATAAGGTATTTCCACATTTCCTTTTTCAGCTTTAATCGTTTGCACATCGTGATACCCTTGCAGGGAGTCAATTTTTAAAGTCGTTTCGCCATTTTTTTGAACCTTTGTGACTTTTGTTGCTGTATTGCATGCGCTTAACAATACAACAAGAGTGAGAATGAGAAATGAACGTAGCAATTTCATAGAGATTCCCCTTTCTTTTTTATCATTATAAAATTTTACCATTGCGGTAACTATTTTATCATTTTTTGATAAGCCAACATACTCATCAAAATTAAAAATTGTTATTTACTGATAACCTGTATGACATCCGCATCCTTTCAGCCTAATAAACTCCCGTAAATTTACTTGAACTACATTTCTTTTTATAAATTTTAATACAGATTCTCTTGAACGTTCGATTTCATTTTTATTTTCATTATAGAACTTTGACACATACGTTATAACAGTCATATTTGTATCATTAACTGTCCGGGGTAACACGCACATTTTAATGTTTTTACACTCTAAGGTATTCTCAAACCTCAATAACATAATTTGAATTGAGATTTTGATTTAAAGATGAGTTTTGAGACAATATTTAAGCTATTTTCAGCACTTTTTACATTGAAGCACCTTTGTTTTAAATACCTACGTTTTTGAGATTGGTGATATCGATTAGAGTAGTAAAATCAACGTTTTTTCATGTCGAAATTTGCTTAGCGTATATTTTAGTTGAAATGTGGGCGCAACCCCATCGCCATCAACCTAACGAAATTAAATCCCCCCATAACGAAAATATTGCGATTGAAGGCAACAAAATGAAATTACCTAAACTTGCCCTTGTTCGCTTTGCCAAAAGTCGTGAAGTAGAAGGGCGTATTTTAAATGCAACGATTCGGCGCAACCCGAGGTTAGTTTAAAAGTCGGTGAACAGTTTGACTTGGAACAGGCCAATATAAAAGTAAAGCGCCGATATACTTGTGACCAAGTAAAAAAGCGCCCTGTAAACAGGGCGCTTCACTTTTACC